>NZ_JBHTBJ010000033.1:0-85375 GCF_042664765.1 Paractinoplanes rhizophilus
GTTTCGGTGGTCATAGCGGAGGGGAAACGCCCGGTCTCATTCCGAACCCGGAAGCTAAGCCCTCCAGCGCCGATGGTACTGCACTCGGGAGGGTGTGGGAGAGTAGGACACCGCCGGACTCAACGTGACAGACGAGGGCCACCCCGGACGGGGTCGGCCCTCGTCTGCGTTTGTGCCTCCAGGCCCTAGTAACTTTGAGTGTTGAGGCCAAGCCCGCGACGACAGGGCCGCCGTATCGGAAGGATTGATCCGTGACTACAGGACCGCACGACGGCGGCTCCAGCAACCGCGACGACGAGCGCCGGCCCAGCCGAGGCCGTGACGGCGAGTCGTCCCGCAGCGGACGATCCTCCGGCGACCGCGGCCGCGGCGGCTATCAGGGTGGCGGCGACCGCGGTGGTTACCGTGGCGGTGACCGGGACCATGGTGGCTATCAGGGTGGCGGCGACCGTGGTGGTTACCGTGGCGGCGATCGTGACCGTGGTGGCTATCAGGGTGGCGGCGACCGTGGTGGTTACCGTGGCGGCGATCGTGACCGTGGTGGCTATCAGGGTGGCGGGGACCGTGGTGGTTACCGTGGCGGCGATCGTGACCGTGGTGGTTACCGTGGCGGCGATCGTGACCGTGGTGGCTATCAGGGTGGCGGGGACCGTGGTGGTTACCGTGGCGGCGATCGTGACCGTGGTGGCTATCAGGGTGGCGGCGACCGTGGCGGGTATCGCGGCGGTGACCGTGACCGTGGTGGCTATCAGGGTGGCGGCGACCGCGGCGGGTTCCGCGGTGGCGACCGGCCCCAGGGTGACCGTGGCGGGTATCGCGGTGGCGACCGGCCGCAGGGCGACCGGGGCGGGTATCGCGGCGGCGATCGCGACCGTGGTGGCTATCAGGGTGGTGGCGACCGTGGTGGGTATCGCGGTGGCGGCGACCGTGGTGGGTATCGCGGTGGTGACCGGGACCGTGGTGGCTATCAGGGTGGCGGCGACCGCGGTGGGTTCCGTGGTGGCGACCGGCCGCAGGGTGGCGGTTACCGGGATCGGGAGCGGCCGCAGGGTGACCGTGGCGGGTTCCGTGGCGGCGACCGGGACCGTGGTGGTTACCAGGGCGGCGGCGACCGCGACCGGGGTGGCTTCCGTGGGGGTGACCGGCCGCAGGGCGGTGGCTACCGTGGCGGTGACCGGCCGCAGGGTGGCGGCTTCCGTGGGGGTGACCGGCCGCAGGGTGGCGGTTACCGGGATCGGGAGCGGCCGCAGGGCGACCGTGGCGGGTTCCGTGGCGGCGACCGGGACCGCGGTGGCTATCGCGGCGGTGGCGACCGGGGCGGCTTCCGTGGCGGCGACCGGGACCGTGGTGGTTACCAGGGTGGCGGCGACCGGGACCGTGGTGGCGTCCGGGACGACCGGGGCGGCTTCCGCGGCGGTGACCGGGACCGTGGTGGTTACCAGGGTGGCGGGGACCGCGACCGTGGTGGCTTCCGGGACCGGGACGACCGTGGCGGGTATCGCGGCGGGGACCGGGACCGCGGCGCCGTCCGGGACGACCGGGATGGCTTCCGGGACGACCGGGGTGGGTTCCGGGGGGAGCGGGACCAGGAGCGTCGTGGGTTCCGCAGCGACCAGGACCGGGGCGAGGAGAGTTCGGAGCAGGGCGCCGCGTTCAAGGCGCCGGAGATTCCCGAGGAGATCGTCGCCGCCGACCTCGACCAGGAGGTCCGGGCGGAGCTGTTGTCGCTCGCGCGGGACATCGCGGACAAGGTGGCGCGCCACCTCGTGGCGGCCGGCCAGATCATCGACGACGACTCCGAGCTCGCGCTGCAGCACGCGATCGCGGCCCGGAGGCTCGCGTCGCGGATCGCGGTGGTGCGGGAGGCGGTCGGGCTCGCGGCCTACGCGGCGGGGGACTGGACGACGGCCATCGCCGAGCTGCGCACCTATCACCGGATGACCGGGCGGCAGACGCATCTCGCCGAGATCGCCGACAGCGAACGGGCGCTGGGCCGGCCCGAGCGGGCGATCGACCTGTACCGCGGCGCCGACATGGAGTCCCTCGACAAGGCGGGAGCCATCGAGCTGCTGATCGTGGCGGCCGGCGCGCGCGGCGACCTCGGCCAGCACGAGGCGGCCGTGGCGATGCTGCAGGTGCGCGAGCTGACCCACGACGAGGACGCCGAATGGGCGGCCCGGCTGCGCTACGCGTATGCGGACGCGCTGCTCGCCGCGGGGCGTCGCGACGAGGCGCGCGAGTGGTTCAGCCGCGCCGCCGCCGTGGACGAGGACCAGCTCACCGACGCGACCGAGCGGCTGCTCGAGCTCGACGGCATCACCCTCGAGGACGACGAGGACGAGGAGGACGAAGAGGGCCTCCGCGACGCCGACGAGGACGACGCCCGGGCGGACGAGGAGCGCGCCGAGTCCGGCCTCGACGGAACCGACGACGTCGACGACGACGACGAGGATCTGGGCGACGACGAGGACCTGGACGACGAGGACCTGGACGACGACGACCTCGACGAGGACGACGACGTGGAGCTCGCGGCTCGCGGCGCCGGCCTGCCCGATGACGAGGACGACGAAGACGACGAAGACGACGAAGACCTCGGCGACGAGGACGACGTGCAGGCCACGGCTCGCGACGGCGGCGGCGCGCGCGACGACGAGAACGACGACGACTTCGACGAGGTGGAGGACGACCTCGCGGAGGGCGACGAGGAGGACGAGTCGATCGCGGCGTTCGAGGACGACGTCGAGGCGAAGGCCAAGGCCGACGCGGAGACGGCCGGTGACGTGGGCGTCGCGGACCAGGGCGACGACGGGGACGCTCCGGAGACGGCCGGTGACGTGGGCGCGGCGGACCAGGGCGACGACGGGGACGCCGCGGCGAAGGCGGACGGCGAGGGCGACGCCAAGGCCTAGGCGGACGAGCAGGAGCACGCCGGGCCGGTGGGTCCGGCGTGGGTTTCGGGCGAGCTAGCGAGGGGCGAAGCGCGTGGGCGACGGGCTGGCGGGCGGCTACGACCTGGTCATCTTTGACCTGGACGGGGTCGTGTACCTGATCGACAAGCCGATTCCGGGTGCCGCGGAGGCGGTTGAGCGGCTGCGTGGCGACGGGATCGCCGTGGCCTACGCGACGAACAACGCCTCGCGCCGGGCCGCGGATGTCGCGTCGCTGCTGACCGGGATGGGTGTGCCGGCCAAGCCGGAAGAGGTGCTCAACTCGGCGGGCGCGGCGGCGGCGGTGCTCGCGTCGCGGCTGCCGGCGGGCGCGCCGGTGCTGGTCGTCGGCGCCGAGGCGCTGGTGGCCGAGGTGCGTGAGGTGGGGCTGACGCCGGTGTCGACGTTCGAGGACGGGCCGGCCGCCGTCGTGCAGGGCTACGGGCCCGAGGTCGGCTGGCGCATCCTGGCCGAGGCGGCGCTCGCGGTGCGGTCCGGAGCGACCTGGGTGGCGACCAACACCGACCGGACGCTGCCCAGCCCGCGCGGGCCGCTGCCGGGCAACGGCTCGCTGGTCGCGGTGCTGCGCACGGCGCTCGACCGGGAGCCCGACCTGGTCGTGGGCAAGCCCGAGCCGGGGCTCTTCACCACCGCGGCGGAGCTCTCCGGCGCTCGGCGGCCGCTCGCTGTCGGCGACCGGCTCGACACCGACATCCAGGGCGCGGTCGGCGCCGGCATGGACAGCCTGCTGGTCCTGACCGGGGTGAGCGGCCCGGCCGAGCTGCTGGCGGCGCCGCCCGAGCGGCGACCGACCTTCGTCGCGGCCGACCTGAGCGGGCTGTTCCGCCCGGCCGAGGATCTGCGGCTGCCGCTGCGGCTCGACGCGGCCGGCGGCTGGCACCTGACCCGCACCGGCGACCGGGTGGCCCGCGACGGCGACGGCGACCGGGTGGCCCGCGACGGCGACGGCGACCGGGTGGCCCGCGACGGCGACCGGGTGGCCCGCGACGGCGACGGCGGCCGGGCGGCTCTCGACGGCGACGGCGACCCGATCACCGCGTTGCGGCTGCTCTGCGGCGCGACGTGGGACGGCGTCCCGGTCGACGCCCTGGAGGCGGTCTCGCCGGCCGCTGCCGCGCTCTTCGAGAACTGGGGTTTGTAGGCCGGGACAGCCCGGCGGCCGCGCGCGGAGGGTGCGTTGCACCCGGCGTGGCGCTGCGCCGGGGGCCTGGCTGCGCCCGTACGGAAAAGGTCTTTAGCTTTTGTGATTCTCGACAGCGACGTGGTTCGACGGTCGATGATCAGCGTATGTCTTCCGCGCTTTCACGGCTGCCCCGGGGCGCGCGGCTGTCCGACGCCTCGTGGATGGCCCGGCATCGGATCGTGCACGGACTGCTCTGGTCGCACGTTCCGGTCTTTCTGCTGCTCGGTGTTCTCGGGCCGCGCCCGGTCGCCGAAGGGATTCTGTTACCGCTCGGAATCGCGGCCGTCGCGGTGGCCACCTCGCTGGTGCCGAGCGTTTCCGCGAAGTCGACGCTCACCAGCGTCGGGCTGATCAGTTGCACGTTCGTCGCGATCGAGCTGGCCGGCGGCGCGATGACCGCGCACATTCACCTCTACGCGATTCTGATTTTCGTGGCGCTGTATCAGCAGTGGGCGCCGCTGATCTGCTCGGTCCTGGTCGTGGTGGTGCACCACGGAATTTTCGGGGTGATATCGCCGCAGCGCGTGTTCGGAATGGATTTGAGTACGGCCGGAGCGATCGGTCTGGTGGCGTTGCACGCGGGGCTGGCGGCCCTCGAGGTCACCGGAATCGTGGTTTTCTGGCATTTCGCGGAGCTGGCGGAAAGGGAGAACGAGGCGCTGGCCGAGCAGGCGGAACAGGCGCGGCGGGCGACGCAGGAGGCGGAGCAGATGGCGCGCGAGCAGGCCGCCGCCGATCTGCGGCAGCGCTCCGACGAGGCGGCCGGCCATGCGCGGCAGATCACCGAGTCGGTCGCGGCGATCGGCGCGGAGGCGCACGCGGCGATCCGGGCGGTCGGCGAGGTCGACCGGCAGCTCGGCGAGTTCACGGCGTCGGTGCGGGAGATCGCGGAACGTTCGGGGCAGGCGGCCCGGACGGCGTTCGATGGCAAGGAGGCCGCGTCGTCGGCCGGCGCGAAGGTGCGCCGGCTGGAGCGGTCGGTCAGCGAGATCGCGGACGTGAACGCGTTCATCGCGTCGCTCGCCGACCAGACGAACCTGCTGGCGCTCAACGCGACGATCGAGTCCGCGCGGGCCGGCGAGGTCGGCAAGGGGTTCGCGGTCGTGGCGAGCGAGGTCAAGGATCTGGCCCGGGAGACGGCGACCTCGGTCGGAAAGGTCAACGAGGTGATCACGGCGATCGTGGCGGAGACCGGCGACGTCGCGACCACGATCGCGACCACGACGGACGCGGTCGGCGACATCCACCAGGTGCAGATGATGATCGCGGCGGCGGTCGAGCAGCAGGCCGCCGTGCTGGCCGAGGTCACCGACCAGCTCTCGAAGGCGACCGTCGCCGCCGACCAGGTGCTGGCGGGCCTCGACACGCTGATCGACAGGTCCGATTCCCGCTCGTCGGGCTGACGCGTGGGCGATGCCTAAAGCAGCTTCCGCAGCTTGAGCAGGTCGAACGGGTTCGCCTTGATCGAGATTTGCCGGGACGCGACCGCGCGCGTCACGTCGAGCCGGCCGCCCAGCAGGGCGATCAGGTCGTCGCTGTTCGCGGTCAGCGCGATCTTGGCCTTCGGGTCGTCGCCGTCGGCGATGTCGACCAGGCGGCCGCCGCTGAGCCGGGCGTGGAACGCGGTGCTCAGATCGGGGACGCGGCACGCGAGCGTACGCTCGAAATCGAGCTTGCCCTGGGCCGCACCGTTCGACGCCAGCTTGGCGGCGAGACCCTCCAGAGCCGCGCGGCATTCGTCCACCGTGGCCATCCGACACCCCTTCAATGCGACACCGCTCGCAATTGCGCACCGTACCTCACGATCGCATGCGATCAGCCCGGTAGCGTGACACCCGACGTGAGCCCCGAGAGGAGCGGAACATGCCGGACGCATGGCGGGCGTATCTGGAGATGGCGCTCGGACTGACCGAGACACCGCGCAAGCGTGCCCAGAAGGCGGTGGGCGACCTGGTCAACCGCGGTGGCGCGACCGCGGCCCAGCTGCAGGGCCTGGTCGAGGACCTGTTGCAGGCCGGCATGGCCAACCGCGAGGCGCTGACCAACATCGTGCGGTTCGAGGTCGACCGGGCGCTGGGCGTGGTCGGGCTGGCCACGGCCGAGGAGGTCACCGAGCTGACCACCCGGGTGCGTGAGCTGGAGAAACAGCTCAAGGAGGCGCAGGAGCACGGGGTGCCGGACGCGAGCGTGCCGGAGGCCGAGATCGGCGGGACGCGGCTGGAGCGGCCGGCGCCGCTGCCGAAGAAGGTGGCGAAGAAGGCCGTGAAGGCCACGCCGAACGCGATGCCGACGGCGGGGACGACGCCGGGCGGGCCGGTGGGCAACGTGGGAGCCTCCGCGCCCGCCGCCGCCCCGGCGCCGGTCAAGAAGGTCGCGAAGAAGGCGCTGAAGAAGGCGGCGCCCGAGCCGCTGAGCACGCCGATCGCCGAGGCGCTTCCGCCGGCGGAGGCCGCCGCGCTCGCGGAGGTGGCCTCGCCCGAGCCGCCCGCCGCAGCCGCAGCGAATCCGGAGCCGCTCGCCGGTGAGCCGGCAAAGAAAGCGGTCGCGAAGAAAGCGGTCGCGAAAAAGGCGGCCGCGAAGAAGGCGCCCGTGAAGAAAAGCGCGCCCGTGAAGAAGGCGGCGCCGAGCACCGAGCCGGAGAATTAGTCCATGACTTTCCCGTACAAGCCCGGTGGTGGGTTCCGGCCGGTGCCGCCGCCTCAGCCGCCCCAGGAGTACGCCGAGCGGCAGGTCGTCGAGGAGACCGGGCACCCGGCCGTGGACGCCGCGCTGCGGTCGCTCGCCAACGCCGCCCACCTGGCGCCGGGCGAGCAGATCGCCGCGTACGAGGCCGCGCACCAGGTGCTCCAGGAGACCCTCTCGAGCATCGAGGGCTGAGCGGATGGCACGTCGTGCCCGGCTCGACGCCGAGCTGGTGCGCCGCAAGCTGGCCCGCTCCCGGGAGCAGGCCGCGCAGCTGGTCGAGGCCGGCCGGGTCCAGGTGCGCGGCACCGTGGCCCGCAAGGTCGCCGCGATGGTCGACCCGGCCGACCCGGTGCTGGTGACCGGGGCGGACCCGGCCACCGAGTACGTCTCGCGGGGCGGCCACAAGCTGGCCGGCGCGCTGGCCGCGTTCGCCGGGCTCGCCGTCGAGGGACGGCGCTGCCTGGACGCCGGCGCGTCCACCGGGGGCTTCACCGATGTGCTGCTGCGCGCCGGGGCGGCCCAGGTGGTGGCGGTCGACGTCGGGTACGGGCAGCTGGCCTGGCCGATCCGCACCGACGAGCGGGTGGTCGTCCTCGAGCGCACCAACGTGCGCACGCTGACGCCCGAGATCATCGGCGGCCCGGTCGACCTGACCGTCGCCGACCTCTCGTTCATCTCCCTGCGGCTCGTGCTGCCCGCGCTCGCCGCGTGCACCAGCGCCGACGGCGACCTCGCGCTGATGGTGAAGCCGCAGTTCGAGGTGGGCAAGGAGCGGGTGGGCGCCGGCGGCGTCGTGCGGGACTGGCGGCTGCGGGCCGAGGCCGTGCTCGACGTCACCGCGGCCGCCGCCGAGCTGGGACTGGGCGTGGCCGGGACCACCGCGAGCCCGCTGCCGGGGCCGAGCGGTAACGTCGAGTTCTTCGTCTGGTTCCGCCGCGACGCACCGCCGGCCGACCGCGCGCGGATCGAAGGGGTGGTCGCCGCGGGACCGTCCGGGGAGGTAGCTTCTGGCGCGCCGGAAAACCCGGGCAAGTCTTGATGGAGGATGGATGATGCGGTCGGCCCTGCTGGTCACCCACACCGGGCGGCGCCAGAGCACGCAGCACGCCACGGCCGTCGCGCGCGACCTGCTCGCGGCCGGCTTCGAGGTGCGCGTGGTGGCCGAGGAGGTCGCCGACCTCGACCTGCCGGCCGAGGTCACGTCCGTCAGCGGGCCTGAGGCGGCCGAGGGCGTCGAGATCGTGCTCGCGCTCGGCGGGGACGGCACGTTCCTGCGGGCCGCCGAGCTGGCCCGCCCGGCGAAGGCGCCGCTGCTCGGCATCAACCTCGGCAAGGTCGGCTTCCTGGCCGCGGCCGAGGTCAGCGACATCGACGCCGCGGTCAAGGAGGTCGTCGACGGCACGTACAAGGTGGACGAGCGGCTCACGCTGGACGTCCGGGCCGAGTACGGCGGCCGGGTGATCGCCGAGTCGTGGGCGCTCAACGAGGTGAGCGTCGAGAAGGGGCAGCGGGCGCAGATGCTCGAGCTGCTGGTCGACGTGGACGGCCGTCCCCTGGCCCGCTACGGCTGCGACGGCGTGGTGTGCGCGACCCCGACCGGATCCACCGCGTACGCGTTCTCGGCCGGCGGCCCGGTGGTGTGGCCCGAGGTCGAGGCCCTGCTGCTGGTGCCGATCAGCGCGCACGCCCTGTTCTCCAAGCCGCTGGTGACCGCGCCGACCTCGTCGTTCGTGGTGACGGTCGACCCGTACACGTCATTTGCGGTTCTTTGTTGCGACGGCCGCCGCACCTGGGATCTGCCGCCGGGCGCGCGCGTGACGGTGGAACGTGGCCAGTTGCCGGTGCGGCTGGTGCGGCTGGCGCCGAGACCGTTCACCGATGTCCTGGTGGCGAAGTTCGCCTTGCCGGTGGAGGGCTGGCGCGGTAATCGACGTTAATCACGGTTTTCTTCTGGGGTTTTCCGCCGCGGGTTGGCTCAGCTCGTGGGATACCGCGCTGGGCGATTGTCGGTGGGTGCCGTTACTGTCTGCCGTGTGCTGGAGGAGTTGCGGATCACCGGGCTCGGCGTCATCGACGACACGACGCTGAAGCTGACGTCGGGCATGAATGTCATCACCGGCGAGACCGGTGCCGGTAAGACGATGGTGGTGACCGGCCTCGGGCTGCTCTTCGGCGGCCGGGCCGACGCCGGGCGGGTGCGCGCCGACCCGGGCCGCGCGGTCGTCGAGGGCCGTCTGCGCCTGCACGGCGCGCTGGCCGACGCCGTGCAGACCCGCATCACCGACGCCGGCGCCGAGGTCGACGACGACGGCTCGGTCCTGCTCAGCCGCACCCTGTCGATCGAGGGCCGGTCGCGCGCCCACGTCGGCGGCCGCGGCATGCCGGTCTCGATGCTGGCCGACATCGGTGAGCAGGTCCTGGCCGTGCACGGCCAGTCCGACCAGCTGCGCCTGCTGCGCCCGGCCGAGCAGCGCGGCGCGCTCGACCGGTTCGCCGGCCCCGAGCACGAAAAGCTGCTGGAGACCTATCGCGAGGCGTTCGCCCGCTGGCGCGCGGTGGTCGACGACCTGGCCGACCGGCGGCGCAACGCCCGGGCCCGCTCGCAGGAGGCCGACCTGCTCAAGCTCGGCCTCGACGAGATCACCCGGGTCGACCCGCAGCCGGGCGAGGACGACGAGCTGCGCGCCGAGGTGCAGCGCCTCGAGCACGCCGAGGGCCTGCGGGTGGCCGCGGCCACCGCCGCCCAGGCGCTCGCGTCCGGCGTCGAGGCGGCCGACGACGCCCCCGACGCGACCCAGCTGCTCGGCCTGGCCCGGCGCACCCTCGAGGCGCAGGCCCCGGTCGACCAGTCGCTGTCCGATCTGGCCGCCCGGCTGGAGGAGGCGGCCACCCTGGTCGGCGACGTGGCGTCCGAGCTGTCGGCCTACCTGAGCTCGCTCGATGCCGACCCGGCCCGGCTCGAGCAGATCTACGAGCGGCGGGCCGCGCTGCGCGCGCTGACCCGCAAGTATGCGGACGACGTCGACGGCGTGATCGCCTGGGCCGAGAACGCCCGCACCCGGCTGGCCGCGCTGGACAGCTCCGACGAGCTGCTCGACGAGCTCGACAAGGAACGGCAGCGGCTCGCGGCCCAGGTGGGCGAGCTGGCCGAGCGGCTGACCGCGGCCCGGGTCGAGGCGGCCGGCCGGTTCTCCGAGGCGGTCAGCGTGGAGCTGACCGGCCTGGCCATGCCGCACGCCCGGGTCGAGGTCGCGGTGGTCGCCCGGGCGCCCGGCCGGGACGAGCCGACGGTCTCCGCCGCGGGCGCCGAGCTCGCCGTCGGGCCGGACGGCGCCGACGAGGTCGAGCTGCGGCTGCTGGCCCACCCGGGCGCGCCGTCGCTGCCGCTGCAGAAGGGCGCGTCCGGCGGCGAGCTGTCCCGGGTGATGCTCGCGATCGAGGTGGTCTTCGCCGGCGCGGGCGGGCCGCCGACCCTGGTCTTCGACGAGGTCGACGCGGGCGTGGGCGGCACCGCGGCGGTCGAGATCGGCAAGCGGCTGGCCCGGCTCGCCCGCACCCACCAGGTCCTCGTCGTCACCCACCTGCCGCAGGTGGCCGCGTTCGCCGACCGGCATCTGGTGGTCGCCAAGGACACCGGCGGCGCGATCACCACCAGCGGGGTGCGGATCGTGGAGGAGACCGAGCGGGCCCGCGAGCTCGCCCGCATGCTGGCCGGGTTGCCCGACTCCGACCTGGGCATCGCGCACGCGGAGGAGCTGCTGGCGGTGGCCGCCCGGGAAAAGAGGGGCTGATCAGGCGGCGCGCGCGTGACATGATGGCGGGAGGGCTCTAGCGGGGCGTTATGCCCTATTTGTGGGTGAGATCGCGCATGTCGCGTGCCAGGCGTGTGATCCGGCATGTCAGGATGGCCGGGATGCGACTTCCCACCTTGCGCCGTGCCCGCAGCCTCGACCCCGAGGCCGTCACGGGCACCGCGCGCCTCGATCGCCGCACCAAGCGGCTCACCGGCCGGCTGCGCCCGGGCGACATCGCCGTGATCGACCACGTCGACATCGACCGGGTCGCCGCCGACGCGCTGGTCGCGGCCGGGGTGGCCGCCGTGCTCAACGCCAAGCCGTCGATCTCGGGCCGCTATCCCAACCTCGGCCCCGAGGTGCTGATCAAGAACGGCGTGCTGCTCGTCGACGACCTCGGCGAGGAGGTGTTCGAGCGGCTGCACGAGGGCGACCTGATCACCATCGACAACGACACCGTGCTGCTGGCCGGCGAGCCGGTCGCGAGCGGGGTCCGGCAGGACACCGACACCGTCTCGGCCGCGATGGCCGACGCGCGCGAGGGCCTGTCCGTGCAGCTCGAGGCGTTCGCGGCGAACACGATGGACTACCTCAAGCAGGAACGCGACCTGCTGCTCGACGGCGTCGGCGTGCCCGAGGTGCAGACCCGCATCGCCGGCCGGCACGTGCTGATCGTGGTGCGCGGCTACGACTACAAGGACGACCTGGACGTCCTGCGGCCGTACATCCACGAGTACAAGCCGGTGCTGATCGGCGTCGACGGCGGCGCCGACGCGCTGGTCGAGAACGGCTACACCCCCGACATGATCATCGGGGACATGGACTCGGTCACCGACGACGTGCTGCGCTGCGGCGCCGAGGTGGTCGTGCACGCGTACCCGGACGGCCGGGCCCCCGGCCTCGAGCGGGTCGCCAAGCTCGACGTGCCGGCGCTGACCTTCCCGGCCGCCGCCACCAGCGAAGACCTCGCCATGCTGCTCGCCGACGACAAGGGCGCCACGCTCATCGTCGCGGTCGGCACGCACGCCAACCTGGTCGAGTTCCTCGACAAGGGCCGCGGCGGCATGGCGTCGACGTTCCTCACCCGGTTGAAGGTGGGCGGCAAGCTGGTCGACGCCAAGGGGGTGAGCCGGCTCTACCGGCAGAACATCTCCGGATCGGCGCTGCTGCTGCTCGTGCTGGCGGCGGTCGCCGCGATGGCCTCGGCGGTGGCGGTCTCCACGATCGGCAAGGCGTACCTCACCGTGGTTTCCGAGTGGTGGGACAATCTCGTCTTCCAGCTCGGCCACCTCTTCTAAGACTCTCCGAGGCGTTGTTGTGATCAATTTCCGGTACCACGTGGTGTCGCTCACCGCGGTCTTCCTGGCCCTGGCCATCGGCCTGGTCGTGGGCACCGCCGCGCTCAACGGGCCGGTGGCCGACAGCCTCAAGAACCAGATCAGCGCGCTGAACAAGGACAACAGCAACAAGCGCGACCAGATCAACCAGTACCGCGAGGAGCTGAACCGCAGTCAGGACTTCGCCACCGAGATCGCCCCGTCGTACCTGAACAACGAGCTCGCCGGGCGCAAGATCCTCGTGGTGGCGCTGCCGAACACTTCCGAGTTCGCGGACGGCGTGATCGGCATGCTCAAGGTGGCGGGGGCCACGGTCACCGCGAAGGTCACGGTCCAGGACAAATTCTTCGACCCCGCCAACACGTACGAGTTGCTCGACCTCGCCGGGCAGTCGTCGCAGCCGACGATCCAGATGGAGGGGCTTCCCCTCAACAGCGACGGTGTCGAGACGGCCAGCGCCCAGCTCGCGCTCGGCCTGCTCCAGCGCGCCGGTGCGGTGCAGGCCAGCGCCGACGACGTGGCCGCGCTGCTGACGGCGTACACGAAACAGAGCTACATCACGGTCGACGACAAGGCCACAGGTGGCGCGGAGGGTGCGGTCTTCATCTCGGGCGAGCCGCCGACCGACAAGGACGCGGCCAAGAAGAACCAGGCGGCGCTGATGATGGTGAGCCAGTTCGCCACCAAGCCGGTCGTGGTGGCGGGCGTCGGCGTGGGCGACGGCAACGTGATCTCGGCGGTGCGCGGCGACCCCAAGCTGGTCCAGGAGATCTCCACGGTGGACAACGCGAGCACGGTGCAGGGACAGGTCGCGACGGCGATGGTCACCAGCGAGCGGCTGGTGCAGAACAAGGTCGGCCAGTACGGCCTCGGCGGCTCCTCGCTGGTGCCGAAGGCCGCGTCCTAGCGGCCGGTCTCTACACTTCGTCGCCATGGCCCTTCTCAGGTCGTTCGGCGCCGGCGCGTCCGTGGCCCGTGCCGCGCTCGGCTGGATCCGGCGTGACCCCACCTACGTGGCGGTGCTCGAGCGGACGAACTTTCACGGTCGCACGGTCTCGCTGGCCGGCGGCCCGGCGCTCGCGCTCGGCGCCACCGTCGGCGCGACGGCAGGCGCGCCCTCGCCACGCGTCGCCGCGGCGGCGCTGACGGCCGGCGTGGTGTCCGGTTCCGTCGGCCTCTACGACGACATCGCCGGCAACCAGCCCGCGCAGAAGGCCGCCAAGGGCTTCGCCGGGCACCTGGGCGCGTTGCGCGAGGGCCGGGTGACCAGCGGCCTGGTCAAGATCGCCGGAGTGGGTGCGGCCGGCCTGATCGCCTCGTCCTTGATCGGCAGCAAACGAACTAGCCTCCTAGGACGGACCACGGACGTGGTGCTGGGGGCCGGGGTGATCGCGGGGATGGCGAACTTCGTCAACCTGCTCGACCTGCGGCCGGGGCGGGCGATCAAGGCCGGCTTCGCGATCGGCGTGCCGGTCGGCGGGGGAGTGGCCGCCGGGACGCTGGGCGCGGCGACCGCCCTGCTGCCCGAGGACCTGGGCGAAGAGATCATGCTCGGCGACGCGGGGGCCAATGCGATGGGCGCGCTGCTCGGGGTGGCGCTCACGTCCCGTACGGGAATGGGTGGTCGGTTTGTGGCTCTCGCGGCCCTGGCCGCGTTGACCGCCGCGAGCGAGAAGGTCAGCTACACCAAGGTCATCCAGGACACGCCGTGGCTGCGGAAGGTCGACGAGCTGGGCCGCCGGCCGGCGTGACGGCCACGACCGCGCGAAAGATCGCCGGCGCCGCGGCGCTCATCACGGTCCTCACGGTGGCCGCCCGGATCGCCGGCTTCGCCCGCACCTTCGTCTTCCTGCACACCGTCGGCAAGCACAACCTGGCCGACATCTACAACGCCGCCAACACCATCCCGAACATCGTCTTCGAGCTGGTCGCCGGGGGCGCGCTGGCCAGCCTCGTGGTGCCGCTGCTGGCCGGGCACGTCGCCACCGGCGACAAGGAGCGGGTCAACGCCGTCGCGTCCGCGCTGCTCACCTGGGTGCTGATGCTGCTCGTGCCGCTCGCGCTGCTGGTCGGCCTGCTCGCCGGCCCGATCGCCGGCCTGCTGCCCGGTGTGCCCGCGAGCCACCAGGCGACCGCCGAGAGCATGCTGCACGTGTTCGCCCCGCAGTTGCCGCTGTACGGCATCGGGATCGTGCTCACCGGCGTGCTGCAGGCCCACCACCGGTTCGCCTGGCCGGTGATCGCGCCGCTGCTGTCCAGCGTGACGGTGATGGTCGCGTACCTCAGCTACGCCGTGATCGACGGCGCCGAGAGCGACTTCGCCGGGCTGACCCGCACCGGCGAGCTGACCCTCTCGATCGGCACCACGCTCGGCGTCGTCGTGCTCGCGCTCTGCCTGGTCATCCCGCTGCGCAAGCTGCGCCTGCGGCTGCGGCCGGCGCTGCGCTTCCCGGGCGGCGAGGGCCGGCAAGCAGCCCGGCTCGGCTGGGCCGGCGCGGTCACCGTCGGATCCCAGCAGCTGATCACCATCGTCGCGATCGCGCTGCTGGCCGAGCGCGGGCTCACCCTCTACACCACCGCGCAGACCGTGTTCCTGCTGCCCTGGGCCGTCCTCGCGGTGCCGCTGGCCACCGCGGTCTACCCGCCGCTGTCCGCGGCCGCGGCCGGCGGCGACGAGACGGCGTACGCGAAATCGCTCTCCGCCAGCGCCCGGACCGTGATCCTCGCCGCCGGGCTCGGCGCCGCGGCCCTGGCCGCGCTCGCCGGACCGGCCGCCCGCCTGATGAACGCCGGGTCGGCCGCCGCCGGAATCGCCGGCTTCGCGCCCGGACTGTTCGGCTACGCACTGTTCGCCCTGCTCTCCCGCGCCCTCTACGCCCGCGGCGCGACCCGGGCCGCGGCCGCCTCCACCGCCGCCGGCTGGATCGTCGCGACCGGCGTCGCGCTCGCCTTCGCCGGGCTGTCCGACCGGTGGCAGGTGCCCGCGCTCGGGCTCGCCAACGCGGCCGGCATGACGGTGATCGGGGTACTGCTCGTGCTGGCCGTCCGCCGCCACGCCGGCCCTTCGGCCCTGGCCGGGCTGGGCCGCTCCACCGTCGTCGGTATCGTTGCCGCGGGGACGGCCGCGGCCGCCGGGTATGGCGTGGTGACCGGTATCGGACACTGGGGCGGCACGGGCCCCGCGGTCGTCGGCAGCCTGGTGCAGGGCATGCTGGGCGGGCTCGCCGTGCTGGTGGTGTTCGCCGGGGTGGCTTTTGCCCTCGATCGCCGTTCGTTTGCCGTGCTCGCGGCCCGGCTGCGGCGGGTCAAAGCCTAGGAAGGGGAGACGTGGACGACGGATGGCGCGGCTCGGTGGCGCTCGTGCTCGCCTCGAGCACCGGCGGCGTCGGGCAGCACGTCGCCTCGCTGGCCCGGGGCCTTGCCGCGGCCGGATGTGCGGTGCTGGTCTGCGGGCCGGCCGCGACCGACGACCTGTTCGGCTTCTCTTCGTCTTCTCCAGAAGTGACTTTCGTCGCCGTGGAGATCCCCGCCAACCCGGGCGCGTCCGACGCCGGCGTGGTCCGCAAGCTGCGCGGCATCCTCTCCTCCCGCCCGATCGACGTGGTGCACGCGCACGGGCTGCGCGCCGGCCTGGTCGCGGGCCTGGCCCGCGGCGGCGCCCCGCTCGTCGTCACCTGGCACAACTCGGTGCTGGCCAAGGGCCTGCGCGGGCAGGCGTCGGCGCTGGCCGAGCGGATCGTCGCGCGCAGCGCCACGCTCACCCTCGGCGCCTCCGACGACCTGGTGGCCCGGGCCAAGGCGCTCGGCGCGCGCCACGCCCGGCTCGGCGCGGTCGCCGCACCCACTCTGACGCCGCCCAAGCGCAGCCGCGCCGCCGTACGCGCGGAGTTTCGCCTTCCGCCCGGCGCGCCGCTGATCCTCTCGGTCGGCCGGCTGCACCCGCAGAAGCGCTACGACCTGCTGATCGACGCGTCCGCCCGGTGGCGCGAGCTCACCCCCACCCCGGTCGTGGTGGTGGCCGGCTCCGGGCCCAGCTACATGTCGCTGGCCCAGCAGTCGTCCGAGCGGCACGCGCCGTTCCACCTGCTCGGCCGCCGCGCCGACGTGCCCGACCTGCTCGCCGGCGCCGACCTCGCGGTCGTCACCAGCGACTGGGAGGCGCGGCAGCTGTTCGCCCAGGAGGCGCTGACCGCCGGCACGCCGCTGATCGCCACGGCCGTGGGCGGGGTGCCCGGGCTGGTCGGCGACGCGGCGCTGCTGATCCCGCCCGGCGACGTCGACGCGCTCGACGAAGCCGTCCGGCGGATGCTGGCCGACGCCGATCTGCGGGCCGAGTACGCCCGGCGCGGGCCGGCCCAGGCCGCGACGTGGCCGTCCGAGCAGGACACCGTGGCCGCCGTCCGGGAGGCGTACGCCGAGGTCACGGCGCCGGCATGAGGCGCGTCTGGGTTCCGTACGTGCTGGTGCTGCTCGCGGTGGCGGCCAGCCTCGGCGGCCTGGCCGTGCGCCCGGCCACCGGCGCGCCGCAGAGCACGGTCGACTACGTGATCGTCGCGGGCGCGGCCGGGCTGCGCTGGGACGACCTCGACCCGCATCGCACGCCGGCGCTGTGGCAGGAGGCGAGCCGGGGCTCGATCGGCTGGCTGTCGGTGCGCTCGGCGCGGCGGGTCACCTGCCCCGCCGACGGCTGGGTCACGCTCGGCGCCGGCAACTACGCGGCGTACCCGCGGGTGGCCGGAGCCGGCGGCTGCGAGACGCCGAAACCCGATCTCGACCAGCCCGACGCGATCGGCGCGAACATCGTCAACCAGCGCAACATCGTGCGCGACAACCAGGACGGGTTGCCGTACGGCGCGGTGCCGGGCGCGCTCGCCGAATCGGTGCGCTGCACGGTCGCGGTCGGACCGGGCGCGGCCATCGCGGCGGCCCGCCCGTTCGGCCGGGTCGACAAGTACCGGGCCGAGCTGCCGCCGGACCCCGCCAACCTGCTGTCGGACTGCGTGCTCAGCGTCGTCGACCTCGGCACCGTCACCGGCTCCGGCCGCTCCCGCGCGGCGCTGGTCGAGCGGGCCGACGCGCTGCTGGCGCGGGTCGTCGCCGCCCGGCCCGCCCGGTCGCTGGTGCTGGTCGCCGGCGTCTCCGACACCGACCGCTCGTCCCGGCTGCACGTGGCGATCGCCGAGGGGGAGGGCTGGAACGGCGGCTGGCTCACCTCGGCCGGCACCGGCCGCGACGGCTACCTGCAGCTGATCGACCTGGCGCCGACGATCCTCACCGCGCTGGGCAAGGGGTCGCCCGAGAAGCTCATCGCCGGGCGGTCGGCCACGGTCGTGCCCGGCAAGCCCGGCGACGTCGCCGACGCCGTGCAGGGCGACCACGACGCCGACCGGCGGGCAAGCGCCCAGCGCGGCGTCGCCACGATCTTCTTCACCGTGCTGGCGATCCTGCAGCTCGTGTTGTTCGCGCTGCTCGTGCCGGTGATGGTGCGGGCCCGGCGGCACAGCGGGCCCAAGGGCCCGGCGCTGCCCGCGCCCCGGGTGGTCGCGGCGGTCGAGCTCGCGCTGATCGCCGCCGCGCTGGCCATCCCGGCCGCGCTGCTCGCCGACGCCTCGCCGTGGTGGCGCTCCGCGCACCCGGCCTGGGTCTTCGGGATCGTCACCGGGGCGCTGATCGTCGCCGGCACCGCCGCGATCCGGCTGGGCCCCCGCTACAAGCGCACCCTGTGGCCGATGGGAGCGGCCGCGGCGTTCGGGGCGGTGGTGGTCGGCCTCGACCTGCTCACCGGCGCCCAGCTCCAGCTCAACGGGGTGGCGGGATATTCGGCGGTCAACGGCGCCCGGTACGCAGGGGTCGGCGGCGTCGGCCTCGGCGTGTTCGTGACCGGCCTGCTCGTGCTGGCCGGCTGCCTCGCCCACGGGGTGCGCAAGCCGTTCCGCCCGCTGGTCGTGGTGGTGCTCGGCGGCCTCGGCGTGGTCATGGTCGGCAGCCCGTACCTCGGCGCCGACCCGATCGGCGCGATCGCGGTGACCGCGGGCGTCTGCGTGGCCGCGGCGCTGAGCACCGGCGGCTGGCTGACGTTCCCGCGGTTCGCCTGGTCGGCGCTCGCCGGGCTGGCGGTGACCATCGGGTTCGCGGCGGTCGACCTGCGCCGCCCGGCGCTCGAGCGGGGCAGCCTCGGCCGGTTCCTCACCGAGCTGGCCAGCGGCAGCGCCGGGCCGGCCCTGCAGCGGGTCGCCGCCGCGAACGGCGAAGCGCTGCTGAGCAGCCCGCTGACCGTGCTCGCGGTGGTCGGCGCGGTGATGATCGCGTTCTGCCAGTTCTCGCCGTGGGGCGGGCTCAATCGCCTGTTCGGACTGCACCCGGGGATCCGGGCGGCGTTCGCGGGCACCACCGTGGCCACGCTGATCGCCGGGGTGCTGGGCGGATCGGCGCTGACCGTCGCGGGCGCGGCCGCCGCGGCCCTGGTGCCGACCGCGGTGCTCACCGTGCTGCGGGTGCTCCTGCACGCCGCCGACCGCACCCGGCCGGAGGGCGAAACGGACGGCCCGGGCGGCCCGTTGCTGCGCCGGCCCGCGCTGACACGCGTCACGACCAGCCCAAAGACGCGCCCGCCGGGGTAGGTGTTACGGTGGACTCCCGTGGATGGGGCTGTCGAAGCCCCGGTCTGCATGTCCGACCACAGACAACCCACGGGAGCGGGCGTTGGCTTCATCAGTGCGCGACACGCGGCACATCTTCGTCACCGGGGGCGTCGCCTCCTCGCTGGGCAAGGGCCTCACCGCCTCGAGCCTCGGCAATCTTCTGACCGCGCGCGGACTGCGGGTCGTCATGCAGAAACTCGACCCCTATCTCAACGTCGATCCCGGCACGATGAACCCGTTCCAGCACGGCGAGGTCTTCGTCACCGAGGACGGCGCCGAGACCGACCTCGACGTCGGTCACTACGAGCGGTTCCTCGACCGGGCGCTGTCCGGCAAGGCGAACGTGACGACCGGGCAGGTCTACTCGGCGGTCATCGCGCGCGAGCGGCGCGGCGAATACCTGGGCGACACCGTGCAGGTCATCCCGCACATCACCAACGAGATCAAGAGCCGGATCTTCGCGATGGCCGACCCGGACGAGTCCGGCCGGGTGCCCGACGTCGTGATCACCGAGGTCGGCGGCACGGTCGGCGACATGGAGTCGCTGCCGTTCCTCGAAGCGATCCGCCAGGTGCGCCACGAGGTCGGCCGTGACCACGTCTTCTACCTGCACGTCTCGCTGGTGCCGTACCTGGCGCCGTCGGGCGAGCTCAAGACCAAGCCGACGCAGCACTCGGTGGCGGCGCTGCGCAACATCGGCATCCAGCCGGACGCGCTGATCTGCCGCAGCGACCGGGAGATCCCCGAGAAGCTCAAGCACAAGCTGGCCCTGTACTGCGACGTCGACCGCGAGGCGGTCATCGCGTGCCCGGACGCGCCGAGCATCTACGACATCCCCAAGGTGCTGCACCGCGAGGGCCTGGACGCGTACGTGGTGCGCCGGCTGGGCCTGTCGTTCCGCGACGTCGACTGGGCGACCTGGGACGACCTGCTGCACCGGGTGCACCATCCGAAGCGGACCATCACGATCGCGCTGGTCGGCAAGTACGTGGACCTGCCGGACGCGTACCTGTCGGTGAGCGAGGCGATCCGGGCGGCCGGCTTCGCGAACAATGTCAAGATCCAGATCCGCTGGGTGCCGAGCGACGACTGCGAGACGAACGCCGGCGCCGCCACCGCCCTGAAGGGCGTCGACGGCATCGTGATCCCGGGCGGGTTCGGCGTGCGCGGCATCGAGGGCAAGGTCAACACCTCGAGGTACGCCCGGGAGCACCAGATCCCGATCCTCGGGCTCTGCCTGGGCCTGCAGTGCATGACGATCGACGCGGCGCGCAACATGGCCGGGCTGGCCGGGGCCAACTCGCTGGAGTTCGACGACCGGGCGCCGTACCCGGTGATCTCCACGATGGCCGACCAGGAGGACATCGTGGCCGGCAAGGGCGACCTGGGCGGCACGATGCGGCTCGGCGCGTACCCGGCGGTGCTGGCCGCCGGTTCCGTCGTGTCCGAGGTCTACGGCGGCGCTTCGGAGATCTCCGAGCGGCACCGGCACCGGTACGAGGTCAACAACGACTACCGGGAGAAGCTGTCCCAGGCCGGGCTGGTCTTCTCGGGCACCTCGCCGGACGGCCGGCTGGTCGAGTTCATCGAGCTGGACCGGGCGACCCACCCGTATTTCGTGGCGACCCAGGCGCACCCCGAGCTCAAGTCGCGGCCGACCCGCCCGCACCCGCTCTTCGACGGCCTGGTCCAGGCGGCGGTCGAGTACGCGAAGGCGGACGAGCTGCCGGTCGCGGTGGACCAGCCGTGACGGCCTTCGCCCACTCCGTTGTCGCGCGGGTCGAGCGGTATGCCGGCCCGATCTTCACGGTTCACACCGACACGGTCACCATGTCCGGTGGCGGGACGGCGAACCGTGACGTCGTTGGCGCGAAGAGCGCGGTCGGCGTGGTCGCGATCGACGACGTCGATCGCGTGGTGCTGATCAAGCAGTATCGGCACGCGGTCGGCGGGTACCTGTGGGAGCTGCCGGCCGGGCTGCGCGACGTGCGCGGGGAAGACCTGGTCACCGGGGCGGCGCGGGAGCTGGCCGAGGAGGCGGACCTGCACGCGGGGCGCTTCGACCTGCTGATCGACCTGCACACGTCGCCCGGCTTCACCGACGAGAAGATCCGCATCTTCCTGGCGCGCGACCTCTCCGAGGTGCCGTCGCCGGACCGGCACGTGCGCACCGACGAGGAGGCCGACCTGGAGGTCATCCGGGTCGACCTGGACGAGGCGGTGGCCATGGTCTTCCGCGGGGAGGTCACCAACGCGGCGGCGGTCGGGGGGATTCTCGCCGCCGCGCGGGCCCGGGATGAGGGCTGGGCCACGCTGCGGCCGGTGGAGACGCCGGAGCCCTGAACCGCTGTCCCCTGTGGACCCGGCTCCCCGGCCTTCGTCGCGGGCTGCGGAGCCGGTCCGAAATGGACTAAGGTCGCGCCATGACGCAGCCATCGCGGTCTCGGGACGAGATTCTCGCTTCGCGGTCTCGGGACGAGATTCTCGCCGAGCTGGACACCAGCACGCCGCACTCGGCGCGGGTCTGGAACTACTGGCTCGGCGGCAAGGACAACTTCGCCGTCGATCGGCAGGTCGGCGAGCAGGTCATGCAGATGCTTCCCAGCATCGTCGAGCAGGCCCGGGCCGACCGGGCGTTCCTCGGCCGGGCCGTCAGCCACCTCGCGGGGGAGCGGGGGGTCCGGCAGTTCCTCGACATCGGCACCGGCCTGCCGACCGCCGACAACACGCACGAGGTCGCCCAGCGGGTGGCCCCGTCCTCGCGGATCACCTACGTCGACAACGACCCGCTGGTGCTGGTGCACGCCCGCGCGCTGCTGACCAGCGCCCCCGAGGGCGTCACCGACTATGTCCAGGCCGACTTGGAGGATCCGGAGACGATCCTGCGCGAGGCGGCCCGCACGCTCGACTTCGGCCGGCCGATCGCGCTGATACTGATGGGCGTGCTCCATCACGTCGCCGACACCGCCGAGGCGTGCGCGGTGGTCGACCGGCTGAAGGGCGCCCTGGCGCCGGGCAGCTACCTGGTGATCAACCATGCCACCAACGCGGTTTACGGCGAGGCCAGCGACGAGGGTGTGCGCCACTGGAACCAGTTCGGCAAGCCGAAGATCACGCTGCGCTCGCCGGACGAGATCGCCCGCTTCTTCGCCGGCTGGACGATCCTCGAGCCCGGCGTGGTGTCCTGCGCACGGTGGCGGCCCGGCACCATCGACGAGACCAGCGCCGAGGTCGACGAGTTCGGCGGCGTGGCCGTGCTGGGCGACCCTCGGTAATCGTCGCCCAGATGGTATGGATCTTCGGCGTGGAGGTCCGGTCGCGTCCCGGCCTGACCACCTGACCTTGGCCCGACCTGACTTGCGGGAGCTTTGCTCTGCTTCCTCTCAGTAAGCACGGGCATGCCGGTTGGCCCCGGCCGCAGGTTGACGGCCTGATTGCCAGGCGTCGAGGCTTCGGGTAGCTCGCCAGTGCGTCCCCGGAGTAACTCGCCAATGCTTCCCCGCTGTAAGCAGAGCAAAGTCTGTCCGCGCCCCTTCGAGGCGTCCATTTACGGGTCAGGCTCAGGGATCCAAGAGCCGACCGCGCCCGCCTGGCCATAGAACCGACCTCCACGACCCAATGGTCGCGACCTTCGGCCGCCCGCCGGTGCGGTCAGGGCGCGGCGTGCCGCCGTGCGTAGTGGTCGTGGAGCAGGTCGCCGCCCCAGTCGTCGCGCAGGTGCCGCCAGACGGAATGGGCGTGGTTGGCGCCGTCCTGGGTGTTGTCGTACTCGATGAGGAATTCGGGCGCCCGGACGCAGTAGTAGTGACCCTCGCCGGGCGCGGTCGGGCCCGCCCAGGCGAACCGGATCCGCTCCAGGCCGGCGTTCTCGGCGTCGCGCCAGCAGGCCAACGCGTACGCCGCCGGGGCGCGGCCGAGATATCGCCGGACCAGCTGGCCGAGCAGATCCTGCTGCTCCGGGCGCAGCTCGCCCCAGCCGATGCCGGTGGGCAGCACGTCCGGGTCGGCCACCGGATCGGCCCGGGTGAGGATGTCATCCGGCGCGCGGGCGGAGCTGATGCCGAGCGCCCGCTGCCCCGGGTCGAGCCCGGCGGCCAGCCGCCGGGCCAGGTCTTCCTCGGCGCCGAGGATCCGGCGGCCGGACGGCACGGTGGCCGGCTCCGAGCCGATGAAATGCGGCGTCAGCGTGGTGCGGTCCGGCCCGACCATCACGTGTACGGCCAGGTGGTGGCCGTTGATGCGCCAGCCCCACGGCCGGTCGCCGTCCGGGTCGCCGAGCACCCGCAGCCAGTAGCGGTCGCCGTCCGGCGGCGAGCCGGTCACCAGTTCCCGCCGGATCCGCTCGACCTCGATGGCGCCCACGGCGAGGTCGCCGCCCTCCGGCGAGTGCGCCGAGCGGAGCAGCTCCACCGCCAGGGCGTGCTGGGCGCCGGAGAGATGCTCCATCGGCAGCCCGGGCCGCTCACCCGGCAGGTAGGTCCAGCTCCGCAGCCCCGGGTCGGCGAGGTCGCCCCGAACGAGGTCGCGCTGCCGGCCGTCCAGGCTCGCAAGGAGCGCACGCGCACATCGTCGGGCGTCACTGGCGACTGTCGTCATGACCCGACCCTAACCGCCCGCCCCTTGGCGCGTCCGCACGGTCGCTCGGACTTTCATCCCGCCTTTCATGCCGCGTCATGCCCTCTCATGACACCCTCATGCCGCTCATGGTCGCCTCATGCCGCTTCATGCCGCTGAGGGGCGAGCAGATCCGCGAGAACCCTGCGGACGTCGGCCGGGTGCAGGTTCAGCGCTTCGAACTGATCCGCGGTCGCCCACAGGAGCTCATAGCTGTTGTCCGGACCGTTCTCCGCTGCCTCCGGCCCGGACAGCACGGGCACACCCTCGACATCGGCCATGAGGAAATAGAACGCGGGACGGCCGTTGTGCCGTCCCGCCCACAGTTGCCGGTCGATCGTGGCCCGCAGCCCGGTCTCCTCGGCGAGTTCGCGCACCGCCGCCACCTCGGCGGTCTCGCCGTCCTCGACATGACCCCCGGGAAGCACCGCGTAGCGATGACCGGGACAGCCCGGTCCCGCCCAGCCCCGGTCTTCGCACATGACGCAGACGGCCGAGGACTCCTGCCGGAGGAACCGTTTGATCAGCAACACACGAGATCCTTCGGTCACGATCGCGACCGCCCGGGGCACCTTCACCCGCTGAAGTATGCCGACCCGGAGGCAGCCGTGTGTGAACTGCCAGGTGTGTTGTCCGGGCAGGCGACCAGGCCCAGCCGCAGCCGCGGGTGCCCGCGGACAATTCGAACGCGCAGCGATCCGCTTGTGACGGGGGCATCGCCGACCCACAACGCAGGCAGATCGTCGGACCCCTCGAGTCCGCCAAACGCGCCGGACCAGAACGCCGACAACAACCGGATGTCGGCCAGGGCGCTCCCCCATGTCGTGCGGCTTCCCACCGGGGCCTGCGGCGTCGTCTCCGCCACGCACCGACAAATGGCCGACCCTTTCCCGAATCCAGTTGCGGCATGTTCTCGCCGGGACACGCCGGACCGGCGCCGCCGCGACAACCGCCTCTTCGAGCGCCGACTCGGACCCAGTGTTCCGGCCAACAGCCCCGACACTGTGCCCAGGCTGGCATTCCGCCGCGCCCACCGTCGCGACCCGTTCCGCGACGGCGGTCTCCGGCTCGGTCTGCTCCGGCAGCGTCTGCTCCGGCATGCTGGGCGTCGACTCTGGCGGAGCTGCCGGCCGGCTGTGGGTCTGCTCAGACGCTCCGGACGCGGACGCTGCTGCGCTGCGATCGTGCCACCCGGCCGTCAATTCCTCGTCGCTCGGCATGTGGCCGTAAATCGAGCGCAGCTTCCGCGCGTGACGTTGTGTCATTCCCCAAACGCGATGCCGCTGATGCTCCCGGCGGAATTCCTCGGCCTCGGCGGAATAGTTGCGACGCTTGGTCGTGTCGCGCATCGTCGCCAATTGCGCCGTGGTGAACAACTGCAGCTGCCGCATGAACCATTTTCCCGCAGACCGACCTGCCCCGCCATTTCTCGATCATCCCAGCGGGCAAATTATTTTCGCGGCATCCGAAG
Organism: Paractinoplanes rhizophilus; assembly: GCF_042664765.1. Lineage (NCBI taxonomy): Bacteria > Bacillati > Actinomycetota > Actinomycetes > Micromonosporales > Micromonosporaceae > Paractinoplanes > Paractinoplanes rhizophilus. The sequence goes on from NZ_JBHTBJ010000033.1 coordinate 24,674, forward strand.
ACGCCGCGGCATTCCTCTAATCGGTGAACAAACAGACAGAGCACGCGTTGTCATGCCGCCATGAGCGAGTCGGCTCAGCCGACTCTGATTGCAGCGGAGAACGCGACTGCCGGTCTGCTCGATCGAAGTAGGCGCCCAAGAGCGATTACCATGATCCGATTCCTTTCCGGTCGCTCGGCTTCGACGTGTCGGAACGCGAGACGCCCGTTGGTTTCAGTAGGCCGACGTGCCACCGTGCGACCCATGGTTGTCGATCTCGTGAACACCGTGGCAGGGCTGTTAGGTCTGGCGTTGACGGCGCTCACCCTGTCGCGTGTCCGTGCGGTACGCCGGGCTCAGCGCGACGAACGCGCATTGGCCCGCGCCCTTTACGGCACCGAGCCAGCGGCCATCCGGATCCGCGCGGCGGCCGGTTATCTCGCCCGCAGCCGGGACCTCCGACTTCCTGATCGAGGTCGCGTCTGGAGCGCGGCGCGCTATCGACATCCTGATGTACCGGCCGGTCACGGTGGCCCCTGGACCGGTCCTGGCCGCATTTCAGCGCGCGGCGCAACGCGGCGTCGAGATCCGGATGCTGGCCCTCTCCGTCGACGCCTCCGATGAGGTTGCGGCCTTTGCCCCCGATGAATGCAGGCCGGGAGGGCTTCGCATTTGGCTGGCTGGCTGGCTGGCGGGCGGATCGGTGCCTGTCGGGTTGTTCACACCGACTCAGCCGCCCCAGCCTGGCGGCGTCGAGCTAGGCCGTCAGGCCGGCTCGGCCACGATGAGGCCGGAGGGCGGTGGCAGCTCGCGCAGGCCGGCGAATCGCCAACCTGTCGCGCTGAGCCAGTCGGCGACCTCGTCCACCTGGTACAGGTCGCCGCCGCCGATCATCAGGAACTCGCCGGCGCCGAACCGCGCCGACGGGTGCGGTGCCACGTCGGTGCGCCACCAGTCGACCAGCAGCAGGCGTCCGCCGGGGGCGATCGCCGCGCGTGCCCGGCGGAACAGCTCGGCGATCTGTTCGGGCGGAAACAGGTGCACCACGTTGGCGACCAGCACGGCGTCGTGCCCGCCGGGCAGCGGTCCGGCGAAGATGTCCTGCCCGACGGCGGTGAGGCGGCCGGCGAGCGGCCCGTCCGCCGCCTCCGCGGCGACCGCCGACGCCACCTCCGGCAGGTCGACCAGGGTCGCGCTGAGATCGGGGTACGCGGTGAGGATCGGCTTGACGAACGTGCCGTAGCCGCCGCCCACGTCGAGCAGCCGCCGGTGCGGGCCGAAGTCGTATCCGCGGGCCAGGTCGGCGGCGGTCTCGGCGGTGACCAGCGCGACGGCCGACTCGTACGCCTCGGTCTGCGTTTTGTCGAGCTGCGGCCGCAGGCCGCGCCGGGTGCGGTATGCCTCGCTGGCGTGTTGCCAGGTCGGGTAGCTCACCAGATCCCAGTAGCGGGCCAGCGGCCGCAGGTCGAACGGGCCCCGCCCGGCGAGGAACGCCTCGGCGTCGGGCGCGTTGCGGAATCGGCCGCCGTCGCGCACCAGCAGGCCCGCGTCGGCCAGCAGGTCGGCCATCGCGCGGGCGCTGCGCTCGGGAATGGAGCACCGCTCGGCCAGCTCGGCCGGGGTGCGGCCGTCGGGCGCGGCGGCCGCGAACAGTCCCACCTCGATGGCCGCGAACAGGGTCTTGGAGACCATGAAGCCGGCGGCCAGCTCGATGATGCGGGCGGGCGCCGGCGGCCCGGCCGCGGCGCCATCGGTCTGCTCGGTCGGCGTGAACATGCGCTGCGGCTCGTCGGACATGGCGTGGCCCCCTGTCACCCGTCGTCGAGTCCCATCCTAGGCCGGTCCTTTGTGGTCGCGTCACCCAGCGATTCGGCCGGGACGCGCTCGGCGACAGCGCGGGACTCGTCGTCGAAGAGGACAAGCCGGGCCGACTCGGCCGTGCCCCGGGTACCCACCCAGCGCGGCCAGCGCTTGCCGGGCGGCGGCGTCGCGCACCCAGCCATACACGCCGGACCAGATCAGCGGAACGCGACCGTACGCATGCCCAGCCCTTCGGCCACCGCGAGCAAGGCGGTGTAGCAGGCGCCGCCTGCCCTGATGGATCAGCATCGACGGCGATCTCCATGGCCATGCGCGACCGAACGGCGGCCGACACCAACTTGATCAAGTGCACGGATCTGCCGATGACAGAGCGTTCGGTGGCGTGCAGGCGAGCCCAGCGGACACCTTTTATAGGGTCTTATCCGAGTATCGAGATGACCACAGGAGCACTGCCATTGCTGCCAACCTTCGGTCGGCGGCCAGCGAGTGCCCCGGCCAAGGAACCTCTGGATAGCGCTCGATCGAGCAGCCCGAAGTGAGTCGCTCAATTAGACATTCCAAGAGTCAGCCAGTTGCTCGACCGCAAACTACGCTGGAAATGCTTGCAACACCTTCTACCAAACGAAACCGCCATTTTGAAAGAGCTCGCACCCGCCGAGAAAATCCTAGAACGGGCGATCGATCAGGCAAAGGGTCAACTGCCATCGAATCGACGGCGCTTCGGGTGCGTCGGGAGCCGGATACATGCGCCGGGTCACAAGTTCGCTGTCCAGCATGTAACACTCACCTGGGTCCGACGGCTCGGTCTTCAATGCCCAGATTCCCCCTCCCCTTGAGTCGACCGTGACCGGATGTGAAGTAAGGTAGTCCATGACTGTGACGCCGTCGGATTCCCTCGTATGAGGGTTGTGGTATATGCGTATCTGAACAGTTGAATTTGGCTTATAGCCGCCGACGGCCAGGCGAACCGTGCCGCCGGGCTTCATCCAAATGAATCCGCCTTCGTCGGCGAGCCCCTGATGATCGTTAACATATCCGATGAACTGCGGAGTCGGTGCGGGACGTACTTCAATGACTGTGCTGACCGTAAGGCCATTTTGAGTGGCTTCTATCAGATAACGTCCTGATGGATCGGAATGAATTCTCCTAAAGGGGAAAGCGTTGAGCGAGTCAAGCGTGGCAGGACTGAACGTTCTGGACTCGGTGTGCTTCCCCGACGGATCAAAGATGTTCACAACGACGTCCCCATCAGGAGCATAGCCATAGATACAGACGTCCAGCACATCAGGAGCCGCCATGAAGTCAAGATCGGGCCGGTTTCGTACAGCGACGGCGAAATTGGAGAGACCAAATCCGCACGCATCCCCGCCGCCCTGGAAGTACTCCAACTGGGCAGCGATGCCCGGTGGAACGGGATCAGCCCTGGAGAGGACGCCGACAGCCGGCACGTGAATGCTTGAGTAAGAAGGCTTGGGATCTACTCGACCGATCCCGGGCGTTGAGGTAAGCGGCGGGGATTGACCAGGAGTTCCTGGCTCTGTGCGAGGCGATCCCGACGCTGATCCCGGGCGAGGTACGGCCGTCCGAGTCGATTCCGGCGGCGTTGCGGTGGACGGCTCGGCCGACGGAGCAGATGACAATCCGCCACCAGTCGATCCATCCGTCGTGGGGCCGGAGGGCGCGGGCTGCCGACCTTTCGATGCAGACCCGCCGTCGGACTTCTCGCCGCTCACCGCATTCAGCAACAAGATCAACGATACTCCGACAACAGCAATTATGAATGTGAGCTTTCTTCGCGTACCCACGAGTCAACCTAGTCCACTGCTCTCGGTCATGGATGATCCATTGCTCCAGACCGCAATGATACGGCACAGCCGCATCTAGCTAGGCCGATGGCAAGGTCAGCCGCCGCGCGTATGCTGATGCGGTATCGCAAGGGAGGAGCCCCGCCTGAACGCCCGAGCCGCCGCTTCATCGGTTCACTGCAGCGCAGGACTGCACAGTACTCCGTTCACATTGAACGCTTAGCAGGTCCAACTTGGGGCCCGACTCGAACTGCCCTGTGGTAACGGAGAATCCCCCCAAGCTATCGAAATGCTCTCAGGGAGTGAAGAGCTTGGCCAACGAGTCGACGCCCGACGGGGCGGAGGAAGTGTCAGCCATCGGGGCGGGCGAAAGATTTTATGCATGGCGCGAGCGAAAACTGATTCGTTGGTCGATAATCATCTTTCTGGCCACCCTCGCATTGACGGCCTTGGGAACTGTGGCTGACTGGCAGGGCGCTAAGCCCGTGTTTCCTTGCTGGGCCAAGGGTGAGCAAAGAATAAGTGACCCGTACGGCATAGCGGTTGCTAACATTGCAATAAGTAATGGCGGCAAGGAAAAATTCTCAGACAGTCTAGAAGCGAGAGCCAGGGACATCAACGAGAGCCTGTTCAAGCAAATCTCCAGTGGCTTCGCAGGCGAGGAGGGTAAGGTTGGCGTTGGTCGAACCTGCAATCAAGACGTTCAATCGACGCGCGAGCGAGAAGCGTACCTGGCAAAAGTTCTGGACGAATTGAACGGTGACATCGTGGTGTCAATGACGCTGACCCCCACCGGCCACCACGTCAAGACCGATATTGAACTGGCTATCGGCTCGAATGGCGAATGGAACGAGGCGCAGGAACTAGCGGGGTACTACATGCTCGACGGCGTCACGATAGAGGACTCGCTCGAATTCAAGGCGAGCATCCTAAACGCATCCGTCACAGAGCTTCTTTCACCGTACATCGAACTTCTCCGGGCAATAGCCAGTTACGCAAGCTCGGAGTACAAGGCAGCGATTGAAGTACTCGACAAAGTACTCACCTCCTCGTCGGCGTCTAGCGACCTCAAGAAGCTGGCGTACGTACTAAAGGGAAATTCCCAAGGCCGCCTAGGTGGACCGGGATCAATAGACAAAGCTGCGTTGGCATTCAAGGCTGCGCTAGCCGTCGATAAGAGCTATGCCAGAGCAATGCTAGGACTTGCTGAAGTCGATTACCAGACGGGGCTGTCGTCAACTAGATCCGGAACCGTCAAGTGCGATGGTCAGCTTACGCCTCAAGCGCGTTCCCATTTGGATGCCGCCGTTCGTACATACGAACAGGTGTACTCCAATGCAGGCGGTTCGGGAGTGCCAGATGTCGATGTAAGGGCGAAGTACGGAATCGGCCGAACATATGCCTGCATGCTGCTACTGGGCGATAGCAGTAAGGAAGAGCCCGCGGTGAAGGCGCTCGAGTACGTCACCGGCAGGTTCGAGTCTGATGACACGAGGTCATGGCTTTGGACATCGGCGTCTGGCGCATATGGCGATCTTGGAATGATCTATTGCCGTCAAGGACGGCGGGAAGATGCGATCCGCAGCTACAAGAGAGCGTCTGACTTAGCTGTGGATGATGTCCGAAGGAAGAACTACGACTTTGCCTTGAGAACAATCGGCGCAGACTGGCAATCTTGCCTGTAATGACGTCTTCGATGCATTTAGTCGTCCGCGTCCCTGAGCGCACTCACATGCCGCCGACAGCGCGTTGGCGCGGGCCGCAGCCAGCAGGGCAGCGAACAGGGTCAAGATTGTGACGTTGGGACTGTCGGTTACTGTCCAGCGATCCACCGGCTGAGATCCGCCTCGTTGGGCCTGTGCCGTCAGCTCCGCCGTCAGGCACGAGGTCACGAGCACGACCAGGACGAACGGGATGGCCGTCAGCAGCAGATCCGACGGGTTCTCGAACAGGCCGCCGCCGATGCCCGCGGCGAGGAACGCGAACAACGCGGTTCTCAAGGCTCTTCCCCGCGCAGGGGTTCCCTCCGTGATCGACCGCAGCACCCCAGCCCTTAGTCCTTCACCTGCGCGTATTCTGGGATGGTCTCACCTGGTGCAAGGTCATCTGGCCGATTGACCCGCTCCGGGAGCGCGGATCTGCCGCCGAGCGGGCGCGCTGGCCGGCGCGGACTGGCCACCCGCGCCCTCGCCCCGGGCTAGCTGACCGTCGTTGCGATCGGGTAGCCGGTCGCGGCGATCTCCGTGCGGAGCGCGGCGAGGCTCGACGTCGGGTTCAGCGCCCGGACCACGTCGTCGGTGAGTGGCCGTAGCGCCGCGATGTGCGCCACAGCGTCCCGGTCGATCTCGGTCTCGTAGTAGTCACTGGCGAAGTCAACGTACTGGTCGACGATGTCGTCGCACAGGATGCTGAGCCGGTCGGTGCCGTCGGGGCTGATGTCGTAGGGGCCGCGGGACGGCGGGAACGTGATGCCGGCGCCGGCGTGCCAGCGGTCGTCGGTGGTCCGCCGCCACAGCACCGCTGTCGCGATCAGGTCGTCGCCGTCGCAGAACGCCGGCTCGGTGACATATTCGGCGAACTCCGGCGGCAACCCGTCGAGCAGTCCCGGCCACAGCGCCATATCGTCATTGGCGGCATAGGGCGACATCGCGGACTCGTGGTCGAACAGCCGGATGAACACGCCCGCCTCGCCGAAGACGATGGTGTACTCGTCGCCGCTGCCGTTGCTCAGCAGCGCTGCCTCGTCGTTACCCCAGGCGGTGTAGCTGTAGTACTCGTACCCGGTGCCCTGGATCAAGTCCAGGACGGCCAGGGCCCGGCACCGGTCGCGCAGCACCGGAATCGAGGGCAGTCGGCCGACGATGTCGTAGACGTTCACCCGATGACCTTACGAGCCCCGCCGTCACCCGCCCGCAGCACCCGCCGGACGTCTTGCGCAAGCCCCGGCCGCGACCCAGCGCACCGTGACGGACGCCCTGCGACAACGCCTGGCGCGCCGGCCGAGGCTACTTGATCGACTCGGCGCAGCGCTCCGGCCCAAGAGTCTCACTCACTTGGCGCCGATCGTACGTGCCAGCATTTGACGAATACGTCACGCGCCGTGCCAGACGGTGCCGCTTGCGCCGGGCGGAGAACCCGCGAGTTGATCAGAAGGCGTTACGCTCGCGACGAGCTCTGATCTGTCAGCGAGTTGGGAGACGTGCTTCTCGGCGCACGCAAGCCATCGACAAGCGATGATGTTGGGACGTCAGGTTCATCTGGGGGTTCGGCGGGAGCCGGGTCGCCGGCCGCCACGCGCCGGCCCGGAACCGCGGGGCCGGGTCGGCTGATCGGCCGGGGCATCGACGGCGCCGGGGCTGGAGAACGACACCGACGGGGCTGCCGGGCGGGAAGACTTCGGTGGCGGCCATTGTGACGCGGTGATCTGGGCGCCGGTTACCGGTGGGGTGGGCGAGATCTGGTCGAGCAAGCGCTGCGCCACGGCCGCGTCGATCTCGAGGTCAGCGCTGATGCGAACGTCGGCCGCGGTCGCCAGGTCCACGACGTCGTCGCTGGTGAACGTGTCGGCTCCGAGAGTGCTCAGCCGCCGCGCGAACTCCTGGGCATTGATCATTTGCAGCCTCATCGTCGGATTGGTGGAGTATCCACCGTAACCGGCGGCGTCGGTCGGCGGGTCGCGCGGCGCGGTGGAGATCCGGTCAGACGGTGAGGTGCATGCGCTCGCAGAGGCCTCGCAGGTCGGCGCCGGCCGCTCGGGAACGGGAGCGTTCCAGCAGCGTGCGGGCCGATTCCGCGGCCTGCGCCGAGGTGTGCACGTGCTGGGGCGCCAGGCGCTCCGCGGTGAGCAGGAAGCGGATCGCCTCCCGGTCCCGGCCGCCCAGCTGGGCCAGCGCCCGCGCCGTGTCGGCGTAGTAGTAGACCTGGCGCAGGCCGGCCGGGACGGCGGCGGGGGTGACGCGGCGGGCGACCTCGGCGGCCCGGGCCGGGTCGCCCTCGTTCACCTCGATGCTGATCCGCCAGAAGTCGACGTTGGTGGGGCCGAAGGACAGGCCCATGGTGGTGGTCTCGCCGGTGCGGCGGGCCAGCTCGCCGGCCTCGGTCAGCCAGCCGCGGCTGTCGTCCAGGCGGTCGCGGCCCTGGCTCGCGTACGCGCAGATCAGCTGCAGCGAGCCGAGCACCTCGGCGCCGCCGGGGCGGCTCAGGTGCGGGCGCAGGTCGTCGGCGGCCCGCTCGGCCAGGGTGAGGCCGCGCTGGTAGGAACCGCAGGCGTTGGCGGCGCCGGCGAGCGAATAAGCGGCGTAGCCCCGCAGCACCGGATCCCCGGTGGCGTCGGCCGCCTCCCGGCAGCGCTCGGCGCCGACCCACGCCTCGGCGGGGTGACCGAGCTGGCGCAGCACCGACGAGGCGATGAAGGCGGCGTCGCAGAGCAGGCGCAGAGCCGGGCCGCGGCCGGGGCCGGCCGTCTCGGCGTGCAGGTCGCGCAGCAGGCGGGGCAGCAGGCGGGTGACGGCGGCGTAGTCGCAGGCGTCCAGGCGCGCGCCGGCGAGCTCGAGTTGCGCGGCGAGCGACGGCAGCGGGGGCGCGCCGGTCGTGCCGGGTTCGGCCAGGTCGATGTCGACCAGGGCCCGGCGGATGCCGTGCACGCCGGCGAGGGCGGCGGCCGCGGCGCGGTCGGTGGCCGGGACCGGGATGCCGGCCAGGTCGGCGGGGGAGCACTCCAGCGCGGCGGCGATGTCCGCCAGCATGAACCGGTTGTCCGCCGCCTGCCGCCCCCGTTCGATCCGGCTCCAGGTGGCGTGCGAGATCCCGGCCCGGCTGGCGGCGTACCGCATGCTCCACCCGCGCAGCAGGCGGCGGGCCCGGATCCGCTCCCCGATGCTGGGATCCGGGGACGGTCGTGGAGTCATGCCGGGAAAGGTAACTCGCCGGGCGGCCCGCGGTGGTACATGCCGGTACCACCGCGGGCGTACGCGTCAGGCCTTGGTGATTTTGATGTTGTCGACGGCCGCTTCGATCAGCGAGGCCGTCCCGGCGTCGGCCGCGCCGACCTCGATGCGGATGGTCTGGCCGGCGTAGGCGGAGAGGTTCACCGACGCCGTCGACCAGGCGGCGCCCCGGTTGCTCGCCGCGGCGGCCTGGGTGAAGACGGTGGTCGCGGTGCTGCCCGAGACGACCCGGACGCGGAAGTAGTCGGCGCTGGTCGCGTTGTTCAGGTGCGCGAGGTACCAGCTGAAGCCGAGCGTCAGCGTGCCGGTGGGCAGGGTGATCGACGGTGAGAGCAGCGTGGTGAGGCCGCCGTCGACGTCGTAGGCGCCCGCGCTGGAGCCGGCCGCGGCGCCGGTGACCAGGTCATACGTTCCGCCCGCGGCGGTGCCGAGCTGGGTGGTGACGCCGGCCGAGGTGGTCGTCGCGGGATCGCCGCGCTCGAACTTGCCCAGCGTCGCCGTGTCCGCGGCGCCGGCGGTCCAGCCCTTGGCGGTCTCGAAATCATCGGACCAGACGGTGGTTCCGGTGGGCGGGGCGCCGCCGGCGGCGAGCGTCCACACCGCGTACGCGATGGCATCGCTGTTCCGGTCGAGCGCGGTGTCGCTGATGTTGGACGTGGTGTCGCAACTCGCGTGGTAGCACGGGTCGAAGGTGCTGGCCGTGCCGCCCCAGAGTTGCACCTGGGCGGCGGTCTTGCGGCCCTCGGCGCCGGTGAAGATGCCGCCCGCGGGGATGCCGGCGGCGATGAACGGGCCGTAGTCGCTGCGGCCGTCGAAGTCGGTGCCGCGGGTGGGCACGCCGATCGAGGCGAAGTAGTCGGCCAGGGTCTGCTCGATCTGGGCGGAGCCCGCGGGGCCGGGGCCGGCGCCGGTGCCGTCGGAGTTGTCCCCGTCGTACAGGAAATAGCCGGGGTTGGGGGAGCCGACCATGTCGAAGTTGAGGTAGCCGGTGATCGCGGCCTTCTGGGCCGAGGTCAGCGAGTTGACGTAGTAGGCCGAGCCGCGCAGGCCCAGCTCCTCGGCGCCCCACCAGGCGAAGCGCAGGTGCCGGCTGGGCTGGAAGCCGGTGCGGGCGACGGCGAGCGCCACCTCGAGGTCGGCGGCCGAGCCGGAGCCGTTGTCGTTGATGCCGGGGCCGGCCGTGACGCTGTCGAGGTGGGCGCCGATCATCAGGGTGTCGGCGGTGTCCCCGCCCGGCCAGTCGGCGATCAGGTTGTAGCCGGTGGCGCCGTTGTAGGTGAAGCTCTGCCGGGTGGTGCTGAACCCGGCCGCGTCGAGCAGGCCTTTCACGTACGTGACGGAGGCCAGGTGACCCGGCCGGCCGTGCGCGCGGTTGCCGCCGTTGGCCGTGGCGATGCTCTGCAGCTGGCTGAGGTGTGCCTTGACGTTGGCGAGCGGGATGTCCGGGGCCGCGGCCGCGGCGGCCGCCGGTGTCGGTACGGCGGCGATGCCGGTGACCAGCAGGGCCACCGCGATCAGGGGGGATGCGCGCACGAAGGTCCTCCGTGTGGCTCGGGCGGGGTAATGGATGCGCCGAGCATGGCATCGATGCTTGTCTAAGCACCCATCCCAGAGCACCCATACCGCCGGCGCGCTTGACAACGATGTCGGCGGGTTCGATTCTGGGAGCGCTCCCATATCGTCCCCCGTCGATTGGCATCTCCATGAGACCTCGCTCCTTGTGCCTGGCCGCGGCCGGTTTACTGGTCGCCGGCGGCACCCTGGCCGTGACGTTGTCCCCGGCGTCCGCGGCCACCACCGGCTGCTCGGTCGCCTACCAGGTCATCGGCTCCTGGCAGGGCGGCTTCCAGGGCGACATCGCGATCACCAACCTCGGCGACCCGGTCTCGTCCTGGTCGCTCGGCTTCGACTTCCCCACCACGACGCAGACGGTCATCCAGGGCTGGGGCGGCAGGTTCAGCCAGTCCGGCGCGCACGTGACGGTCGGCAACGAGAGCTGGAACGGGTCGCTCGGCACCGGCGCGACCGTGTCGGCCGGGTTCATCGGGTCCTGGTCGGGCAGCAACCCGGTGCCCACCTCGTTCACGCTGAACGGCGTGGCCTGCACCGGCGGCACCACGACGCCGCCGACGACCCCGCCCACGACCCCGCCGACCACGCCGCCCACGACACCGCCGACCACCCCACCGACTACGCCGCCCACCACACCTCCCACCACGCCGCCGGCCGGGGCCGCGCCGGCGCTCAAGGTCTCGGGCAACAAGCTGGTCGACAAGGCCGGCGGCGCCACCGTGAAGCTCTACGGGATCAACCGCTCGGGCGGCGAGTTCGCCTGCATCCAGGGCAACGGCTTCTGGGACGGCCCGATGGATCAGGCGTCGATCAACGCGATGCGGACGTGGAAGGTGCGCGCCGTCCGGGTGCCGCTCAACGAGGAGTGCTGGCTGGGCACCGCCGACGTCCCGGCGGCCTACGGCGGCGCCGCGTATCAGAACCAGGTCATGACGTACGTGAACCTGCTCGTCCAGAACGGGATCACACCGATCGTCGAGATGCACTGGAACTACGGTCTCTACACCGGCAACTCGGCGGGCTGCAGCGACGTCAAGGCGACGTGCCAGAAGCCGATGCCGGACGCGCAGTACGCGCCCTCGTTCTGGACCGGCGTGGCCACCGCGTTCAAGGGCAACGACGCGGTCATCCTCGACCTGTTCAACGAGCCGTACCCGGAGCGGGCCACCGGCGACGAGACCTCGGGCTGGAAGTGCTGGCGCGACGGCGGCACCTGCGCCGGCATCGGCTACCAGGTGGCCGGCTTCCAGTCGCTGGTCGACACCGTCCGGGCCACCGGCGCCACCAACGTCATCATGATCGGCGGGCTGGCGTACTCGAACAACCTGAGCCAGTGGCTGGCCTACCAGCCGGCCGACCCGCTGAACAACCTGTCGGCGTTCGCGCACATCTACAACTTCAACTCCTGCGCGAACACGTCCTGCTGGGACAGCCAGATCGGCAGCACCGCGCAGACCGTGCCGGTGACGCTCACCGAGATCGGCGAGAACGACTGCGCGCACGGCTTCGTCGACTCGCTGATGAACTGGGCCGACGCGCACGACATCGGCTACCTCGGCTGGACCTGGAACACCTGGGACTGCTCGAGCGGCCCGTCGCTGATCAGCAACTTCGACGGCACGGCCACCGCGTACGGCCAGGGTCTCAAGAACCGCCTCGCGACCGTCTCCCACTGAATTGTCCGGACACCCGGGTCTTCGGGCCCGGGTGTTCGGCCCATATCGACGCCGCGCTATTGACTCTCCCCGCGGAGGAGACTCCACTGTGTGACGGGAACGCAACCCGATCGGGGGTCGTCATGGTCAAGCGCCTCGCCGTCCTGCTGGCGGTCCTGCTCGGCCTGGTCGCCACGCCGGCCGCCGCGCTCGCGTCGCCGCGATGCCAGGTGCAGGGTCAGATCGTCCGGGCCGGCCACCTGCGCGTCCAGGTGCTGAGCCCGACGCTGCTGCGGCTGGAGTATTCGGCCGCCGACGCCTTCGAGGACCGGCCCACCTTCAACGCTGTCGACCGCTCCCCGGGCCACACCTGGTTCGTCGCCGGCACGACCGGCGGCGAGCTGCGGGTCCGGACCAGCGCGGTCACCCTGCACTACCGCCTCGGCAGCGGCCCGGTCACCGCGGCCAACACCACCCTCGACCTCACCGTCGCCGGCCGCCACGTCAGCGTGCACCCCGAGTTCGGCACGCCGGCCCGCGACGACGCGCTGGGCGGGTGGTATCGCGGGCTCGACTACTACGCCGGGCAGGCCGGCCCGGTCGACCAGCTCACCCTGCACCCCGGGATGCTGAACCGCTCGGGGTGGTACCTGCTCGACGACACCGCCACCGCCCTGCGCACCGGCGACGACTGGCTCACCCCGCGGCCCGCGCCCACCGGCGCCTACCAGGACGGCTATCTCTTCGGGTACGGCCACGACTACCGGCGGGGCCTCGCCGACCTGCGCGCGCTGACCGGCCCGTCGCTGCTCCCGCCGGAATGGGCCTTCGGCACCTGGTTCTCGAAGTACCAGGCGTACAGCACCGCCGACTACCGCACCCAGCTGCTGCCCGCCTTCAAGCAGCACGACGTGCCGCTCGACAACCTGGTCGTCGACACCGACTGGAAGGCGCCCAACCAGTGGGCCGGGTGGAACTGGAACCCGAGCCTGTTCCCCGACCCCGAGGCCTTCCTGGCCGAGCTGAAGCGGCAGGGCATCAACACCACGCTCAACGTGCACGCCGCGATCAGCGGCGACGATCCGCGCTTCGCCGCCGCCCAGGCCATCGCGAAGGACAAGCTGAAGCCGGCGACGGCCAGCTTCGCGCCGAACCCGTACCGGTTCGACTGGGGCGACGCCGACCAGGCCGCGGCGTACGCGGCGCTGCACGACCCGTTCGAGGCGCAGGGCGTGCAGCAGTGGTGGCTCGACTACTGCTGCGACGACAGCACGGTCAGCACCCCCGGCGTCACCGCCGACGCCTGGGTCAACGAGCTGTACAAGCGCGACGGCGACGCCCGCGGGCTGCGCGGCTTCTCGCTGGCCCGGATCGGCGCGTCGTACCCGGCGTACACGGTGCCGGGCGGCTCCGGCCCGTGGGGCGAGCACCGCAGCACCGTGCACTTCACCGGCGACACCCGGCCGGACTGGCCGTCGCTCGCCTTCGCGGCCATGATGACGCCCGCCGAGGGCAGCATCGGCATGTCCTACGTCAGCCACGACATCGGCAGCTTCGCCGGCAAGCACCTGCCCGACGACCTCTACCTGCGCTGGGTGCAGCTGGGCGCGTTCCAGCCGGTCCTGCGGCTGCACTCCGACCACGGCGACCGGCTGCCGTGGGAGTACTCCGACGCGGTGAGCGGGCCGGCCGCCGACTTCCTGCGGCTGCGCGAGTCCCTGGTGCCGTACCTCTACACCGCGGCCCGGCAGAGCTTCGACACCGGCCTGCCGATGGCCCGGGCGCTCTATCTGCAGTGGCCGGAGCTGAGCGAGGCCTATCAGCACGACACCCAATACCTGCTCGGCGACGACCTGCTCGTCGCCCCGGTCACCAAGCCGGGGCTGAGCACGACCACGCCGGTCTGGTTCCCGCCCGGCACGTGGACCGACTTCTTCACCGGCGCGACCTTCCGCGGGCCGGCCACCCGCACGGTGGGCGCGACGCCCGGCCACATGCCCGTCTACGTGCGGGCCGGCGGGATCGTCGCGCAGAGCACCGGTACGGCCAACGTCGCCGGCCAGCCGAAGAACCGGCTCACCCTCACGGCCTACCCGCACGGCGACGGCGCCACCAGCGTGTACCGCGACGCCGGCGACGGCCTCGGCTACCGGTCCGGCCAGTACCAGCGGATCCCGGTCCGTTACGACGAGGGCCGCACGTCCGCGCTGACCGTCGGCCCGGTCGCCGGCAGCTACCCGGGCGCGCCGGCCGCCCGCTCGTACACGGTCAACTTCGCCGGCGTCTCGCGCCCGCACACGGTCACGGTCGGCGGCCGGACGGCTGCCTTCTCCTACGACGCGGCCAGGCGCCTGCTGACGGTGGCCGTCCCGCCGACCTCGAACGGCCGCGCGGTCACCGTCCGGCACGACGGCAAGCCGCTCACGGTGGCCCCGCCGCCCGCCGTCGACGTCTCGTTCGAGGCGCCCGACGGCCTGCAGTCCGGCGCCACCAGCCGGCTGGTCACGACCGTCCGCAACGCCGGGCCGGGCACGATCCGCAACGTGGCGGCGAGCGTCGCGGCCCCGGACGGCTGGGTGGTCGAGCCGCGCGGCGCCACCACCCGCTCGTCGCTGGCGGCCGGCGCCACCTTCACGGTCACGTACGACGTCACCCCCACCGGCGACTCACCCCGCACGGCGAATGTGATCGCGCGGGTCGCGTACCGGAACCCGGACGGCACCGCGACCAGCGCGCCCGCCTCGCTCACCGTGCCCATCCGGCCGGTCGCGGTGACCTTCCGGGTGCTCGCGCCGCCCGGCACGCCGCCGGACGCGACGCTGTTCCTGCCCGGCAACATCGACCTGCTCGGCCCGTGGGATCCCGGCAAGCAGGCGATGACCTACCGCGGCGACGGCATCTGGGAGACCACGATCACCGTCCTGGACGGCACCGACATCCAGTACAAGTACACCCGCGGCACTTGGGAGACGGTGGAGGACTGGGGCTCGATCGTCGGCACCACCAACCGCGACGTGGTCGTCGACGGCGGCATCACGCGAACCATGCTGGTCGACGACACCTCCACCCAGTGGGGCGTGCCCGGCGTGCCCGACAACCACCTGGCCATCCAGTATTGGCGCGACCCGCTGGTCGTCTCCACGAGCACCGCCGCCGACGCGGTTACCGTCCGCTTCCAGCGCGACGTCCAGCCCACCGGCGCCGACTTCGGCGACTCCGTCGTGGTGAGCGGCGTCTTCGGCGAGGTGGCCGGCTCGGTCGCCGAGACCAGCCCCGGCGTGCTGGTGTGGACCCCGACCGAGGCGCTGTCGCCGGGCACCTACAACGGCGTGGTGCGCAACGTCAGCAGCACCGGGGCGGGGGGTGTGCCGATCCGGGAGCCGTACGCGTTCACCTTCACCGTGCCGTAGCACCCGGCGGTGGTCCACCGTGGACGCCGTCGCCTATCGTCTGATCGGTGGGTGTTGATCTGTTCGCCAAGGCCGGGTTGCACCAGGCCGAGGCGGTGCTGCGGGCGCACGGCGTGGACGCGTTCTTCCGGGCGGCGGCCGAGCGCACCGGGGACTCGCACGTCGTCATCGACGGGCGCAAGGTGTTGATGGCCGGCTCGCACGACTATCTCGGGCTGTCCACCCATCCGCGGGTGGTCGAGGCCGCCGTCCAGGCGGTCCGCCGGTGGGGCACCACGGTGAGCGGCTCGCGGCCGCTCAGCGGATCGCTCGTGCTGCACGCCGAGCTCGAGGAACGCCTCGCGGCTTTCCTCGGCCAGGAGGCCGCCACCCTGACCAATTCCGGCTTCCAGGCCAACCTGGCGCTGTCGGCGCTGATCGGCCGGGACGACCTGGTCTTCGCCGACGCCCGCAACCACGCCTCGCTGGTCGACGCGGCCCGGCTGGGCTGGGGCCGGGTCCGCCGCTACCGCGACCTCGGCCAGCTGCGCGCGCAGCTGGCCGCCGCGCCCGCCGGGACCGGGCGGCTGATCCTCACCGACGGCGTCTTCTCGATGGACGGCGACGCCGCCGACCTGCACGGGCTGCGTGCGCTGGCCGACGAGCACGGCGGGACGCTGGTCGTCGACGCCGCGCACGACCTGGGCGTGCTGGGGGAGCGGGGACGCGGGCTGGTCGAGCACTGCGGGCTCGACGACCGGGTCGATCTGATCTCGGTGACGCTGTCGAAGTCGCTGGCGTCGATCGGGGGCGCCCTGGCCGGCCCGGCGGCGAACGTGAACTACCTGCGGGCCAACGCCCGGCCGATCCTGTACTCGGTCGCGGTCCCGCCGGCCAGTGCGGCCGCCGCGCTGGCCGCGCTCGAGGTCGTCGAGGCCGAGCCGGAACGCCGCCGGCGGCTGTGGGAGCTCGCCGAGGGACTGCACAACGGGCTGCGCGGGCTGGGCTTCGACACGCGACCGTCGACCACCCCGATCGTGCCGGTGCGGTTTGCCGACATGGCGGCGGCCGGGGCGTTCTGGGCGGCGCTGTTCGAGGCCGGCGTTTTCACCAACCTGGTCGGCCCGCCCGCCGCCGGCACCGCCATGCTGCGCCTGACGCTCACCGCCAACCACGACGAGACTCACCTGGCCACCGTGCTCGAGGCCTGCGATCGGGCGGCCCGGCGGCTCGGGGTGCCACGGGTGCCGGATATTCCGGAGGTGGCGCTCACCCGCTGAGAGGTAACATGGCCGCGCAGGGCGTTGATGGGGACGAGTACCGCCGCACGCAGCCGATAGAGACCCGGGGACGGTGGAAGCCCGGGGGCGTGCGCGACGGGAAGATCACCCCGGAGCCGCCGGAGGAAAGGCTCCCGAGCCGAGTAGAACCGGCCGCACCCACCAAGAGTGGGCCGCTTCAGGCAGGCGGCCAAGGAGGGTGGTACCGCGGGGCCGAGGCCTCGTCCCTCCGTTGGCGACAACCGACGGAGGAAACGCGATGTACCGCCCCGTGCCGGCCCAGGTCGATCTGCCCGCGCTCGACCACGAGATCCTCGGCTTCTGGCGCCGCGAGAACGTCTTCGAGCGCAGCCTCGAACAGTCCCGCGGCCGCCCGGAGTGGGTGTTCTACGAGGGCCCGCCGACCGCGAACGGCATGCCCGGCGCGCACCACATCGAGGCGCGCGTCTTCAAGGACGTGTTCCCGCGCTACCGCACGATGAAGGGCTTCCACGTCGAGCGCAAGGCCGGCTGGGACTGTCACGGCCTGCCGGTCGAGCTGGCGGTGGAGAAGGAGCTGGGCTTCACCGGCAAGAAGGACATCGAGGCGTACGGGATCGCCGCGTTCAACGAGCGCTGCCGCGAGTCCGTCACCCGGCACACCGACGCGTTCGCCGAGCTCACCGAGCGGATGGGCTACTGGGTCGACCTCGGCGACGCGTACTGGACGATGGACCCGGAGTACATCGACTCGGTGTGGTGGTCGCTCAAGCAGATCTTCGACAAGGGGCTGCTGGTCGAGGACTTCCGGGTCGCGCCCTGGTGCCCGCGCGACCAGACCACGCTCTCGGACCACGAGCTGGCCCAGGGCTATGAGACCGACGTCGACCCCGCGGTCTACGTCCGCTTCCCGATCACGTCGGGGCCGCTGGCGGGCCGGGCCAGCCTGCTGGTCTGGACCACCACGCCGTGGACGCTGGTCTCCAACACCGCCGTGGCCGTGCACCCCGACGTGACCTATGTCGTCGCCACCGACGGCACGGAGCAGATCGTCGTGGCCGAGCCCCTGGTGCCGGCCGGCTGGGACAAGACGGGCGAGGAATTTCGAGGCCGCGAGATGGAGCGCTGGACCTACCAGCCCCCGCTCGACCTGGTCGACGTGCCGGGCGCGCATTTCGTCATCCTCGCCACCTACGTCACCACCGACAGCGGCACCGGCCTGGTCCACCAGTCACCGGCGTTCGGCGCCGACGATCTGATCAATTGCCGCGCGTACGGGCTGCCGATGGTGAACCCGGTGCGGCGCGACGGCACGTTCGAGCCCGAGGTGCCGCTGGTGGGCGGCCTGTTCTTCCGGGCGGCGAACGACCCGATCGTGGCCGACCTGCGCGAGCGCGGGCTGCTGTTCAAACATGAGCCGTACGAGCACCAGTACCCGCACTGCTGGCGCTGCCACACCGCGCTGATCTACTACGCGATGCCGTCCTGGTACATCCGGACCACGGCCGTGCGCGATGCCCTGCTGCGGGAGAACGAGAAGACCACCTGGCAGCCGGAGACGGTGAAGCACGGCCGCTACGGCGACTGGCTCACCAACAACGTCGACTGGGCCCTGTCGCGCAACCGCTACTGGGGCACGCCGCTGCCGATCTGGCGCTGCGCCGAGGGCCACCTCACCTGCGTCGGCTCCCGCGACGAGCTGACCCGCCTGGCCGATCGCGACCTGTCCGGGCTGGATCCGCACCGGCCGTTCATCGACGAGGTCACCTTCACCTGCCCGGAGTGCCCCAACCCGGCGACGCGCGTGGCGGAGGTGATCGACGCGTGGTACGACTCCGGCTCGATGCCGTTCGCGCAGTTCGGTTACCCGTACGCGAACAAGGATCTTTTCGAGAAGCGCTTCCCGGCGCAATTCATCTCGGAGGCCATCGACCAGACCCGCGGCTGGTTCTACACGCTGATGGCGGTGAGCACGCTCGTCTTCGACCGCTCCTCCTACGAGACCGTCGTCTGCCTCGGCCACATCCTGGCCGAGGACGGCCGCAAGATGTCCAAGCACCTCGGCAACATCCTGGAGCCGATCCCGCTGATGGACACGCACGGCGCCGACGCGGTCCGCTGGTTCATGGCCGCGGTCGGCTCGCCCTGGTCGGCGCGGCGGGTCGGGCACAACCTGATCCAGGAAGTGGTCCGCAAGACCCTGCTGACCTACTGGAACACGGTCGCCTTCCAGGCCCTCTACGGCCGCACCGCCGGGTGGCAGCCGTCGCCGGCCGACCCGGCGCCGGGGGATCGGCCGGTCCTCGACCGCTGGCTGCTCTCCGAGCTGGCCGCCCTGACCGACCGGGTCGACGACGCCTATCAGCGCTTCGACACCCAGGAGGCCGGCCGCCTGCTCGGCGCGTTCGTCGACGACCTGTCCAACTGGTACGTCCGCCGCAGCCGCCGCCGCTTCTGGCGCGGCGACCCGGCCGCGCTCGCCACCCTGCACGAGGCGCTGCGCACCGTCACGCTGCTGATGGCGCCGCTGACCCCGTTCATCACCGAGCGTGTCTGGCAGGATCTGGTCCGGCCGGTGGAGAACGACGCCCCGTCGTCGGTGCATCTGACCGCTTTTCCGGGATCGGATGCATCGCGCCGCGATGACGGCCTCTCGGCTCAGATGGCCGTCGCGCGAAGGCTGGTCGAGCTGGGCCGGGCCGCCCGCGCCGAATCCGGCCTGAAGGTCCGCCAGCCGCTGTCCCGGGCTCTGGCGTCGAGCGCCGACCTGCCGGAGGACCTGCTCGCCGAGATCGCCGCCGAGCTCAACGTCGGCGCCGTCGCCCCGCTCACCGGATCCTTCGTCGATGCCACGGCAAAGGCCAATTTCCGTACGCTCGGCAAGCGTTACGGGAAGCTCGTGCAGGACATCGCCCGCGCGATCGCCGCGTCGGACGCCGCGGTGCTGGCCGCCGATCTGCGGTCCACCGGTACGACATCGGTCACGGTCAACGGCGAGACCGTCACGCTCGGCCCCGACGAGGTGATCATCAGCGAGACGCCGCGGGCCGGCTGGGCCGTCGTGTCCGATGCCGGCGCCACCGTGGCGCTCGACCTTTCGCTGACGCCCGAGCTGCTCCGGGCCGGCCGGGCCCGGGAGGCGATCCGCCAGATCCAGGAGGCCCGCAAGGCCGGCGGCCTCGACGTCGCCGATCGCATCGCGCTGGGCTACGCGACCGGCGACGAGGAGACCGCCCTGGCCCTGACCGAGCACGCCGGCCTGGTGGCAGACGAGGTTCTCGCCGTGTCGTTCGCCCCCGGGACGCCCGCTCCGGACGCCCAGGTCTTCACCGACGAGTCACTCGGCCTGCGGTTCTGGCTGGCCCCGGCGACGAACGATCAGATCGCCGGATCGTCCCAGAACACGTAGACCGCGCCGTAGGGAACCTGCACCGTCTGCCCGGCGGTGCAGGACCCGGCCGGCGCCACCCCGCCCGAGGTGTAGAGCCGGTTGATCCAGTCGGCCTTGCTCAGGATGCCCTTGCCGGTGTGGCTGTTCACCTTCAGCAGCAGCTCCGGGATGGTCCCCGCGCGCGGCGAGGACTGGTCCTTGACCGCGGTGACCAGCGAGCCGTCCCGCAGCGACTGCCAGCTCGGCCCGGCGAAGTGGTGGATCCGCCCACCGGTGCCGATCAACTGCGCCTCCGGCACCGACGCCCCCGTGTAGGCGCCCGTCGTCGTCCCGTCCGCGACCACGCAGGTGTAGTTCTGCGTTCCCTTGGTCACCACGAACGCGCCCACCGGGCGCGACCCGGCCGGTGGCTTGATGATCGTGGGAATGGCCGGGATCGCGACGGAACGCGCGTCCGGCGCCGTCGTGGCCGCGCTGGCGTCATAGGTCACCGCACCGATGGCGGCGACGGCGACGGCCAGGCCGGCCACGGACAGCGCGCGCACGCGCGACCGAGTCGTGCTCAACAATGTGTCCCCCCAGGGTTGGATGGCGGGTTCCGATGACCCGCCGCCGGGTGACACGGGGGAGCGTCATCCATCGATCGAGATCAACCCCACTATGGCCCGTTCGTACCATGTGGACAGTCCGATCATCCTAGTAATGATGCGGTTACTCTCGCCGATCGATCGCGGGTGCCGGGCGCATCTTTTCCAGCTGGGGCACGTCCTCGGGCGGCGTGGCGAGCACCAGGCGGGCCAGCACGGTGGCCTGGGCGACCGGATCCGCCGCGGCGGCCGGGGCCAGGCGGCGCAGCTGCATGACCAGCCGTGGTCCCGGGCCGGAGGCGACCACGACCGCGGCCGAGAGCCGTGCGGCGATCAGGGCGCGCAGGCGCGGGTCGGTGGCGCGGTCGCGCAGGAGGGTGATTGTTGACTCGTACGGGTCGGGCGGGGCCGGCCACCAATGCTCGACGAGCTCGGTGACGTGCGCCCGCACGGTGGGATCGGGCTGGACGCGGGCCGCGGCCTCGGCGGCGTCCAGGGCTATCCGGATCGACTCGGTGTCGCACGGCGCGACGATCGACACGGCCTCGGCCAGGGTGAGACCCGCGGTCGCGGCGTGGCCGAGCGGGCGGGCCAAAGCCGTCGCGACCAGCTCGGCCGCGACCGGGACGCCGCCGGGCAGGCGGGTGTACGCCTCGGCGAGCGCGGCCAGGTGACGCTGCTCCGACCCGTACGCGTCGGCATTTGCCTTTTTTGCGGCCTTGTGAAACGCCCGGGTCCGGCGGCGTTCCAGCTCGTGGCCGGCGGCCGGATCGCCCGCCATGTGGACGCGGGCCAGCAGCGCGACCTCGAGACCGTCACGGAGGTCCACCCGGGTGAGCAGCGCCGTCATGCTGCTGACCAGGTCCGCGAGGGCAGGCGTCGCCGGTGCCGGGTCCATGTCGATCCATGATAGTTACTCTGGGTGATCAAGGGGTTGCGCGTTGCGGAATGGACCAACGGGTGACTACCCCGCGTCGTGCTCCCCACCTACATTGCGTAGGCAGAGGAGGCGAGGATGCCGGGCGAGTTCAAGGTGGGCGATCTGGTCACGGTGCTGCCGCCGTACGAAGGTGACCCGTACATCCTGAATTTCCAGCATTACGGGCGGATCGCCGCGGTCGAGCATCGCGAGAACATGGGCGCCGATCACTACCTGGTCGAGCTGGACTCCACATTGCCACCGCGGCGGCAGGTGGGCCCGTTCCCGGCCGGGCGGCTGGCCAAGGGATGGCGCGATCAGAAGGGCCGCTGGCTGGTCGAGTGAGCCGGCGCCGCGCGGGAGTAGAGCAGCTGTCAGTTCTTGACGGCCACGCCCCCGGACATCTGCACGTGGGTGTCCTCGATCGCCTCCGCCTCGGCGTCCGGCCGCCACCGGTTGACCAGCACCACGCCCGGGTCGACCAGCTCGAGGCCGCGGAACAGCGCCCGCACCTCGTCGTCCGTGCGCTCCTTGGCCGGGATGCCGCGCGCCCGGTAGACCGCCGCCGCCTCGACCGCCTGCAGGTTGTGCGCCGTCACGGTCGAGATCGACAGGGTGCTGCCGGGCGGGAACGGGGCCAGCAGGCCGTCGATGATGGCATGCGCCTCGGCCTCGTCGGTGATGAACTGCAGGACCGCGATCAGGCTGATCGAGACCGGCTCGGCCGGGTCGAGGTTTTGCCGCACCTCGGGGGAGGTCAGGATCGCCTCGACGTCGCGCAGATCGGCGTCGATGTACGCGGTCGTGCCCTGCGGCGCCGAGGTGAGCAGCGCGCGGGCGTGGACCAGCACGATCGGGTCGTTGTCGACGTACACGATCCGGGACGCGGCGTCGACGGACTGGACCACCTCGTGCAGGTTGGGCGAGGTGGGCAGGCCGGTGCCGATGTCCAGGAACTGCCGGATGCCGCGCTCGGCGGCCAGGTAGTGCGCCACCCGCGCCATGTACTGCCGGTTGGCCCGCATGGAGATGGGCAGGCTCGGCGACGACTCGACGATCGCGGCGGCGGCCTGCCGGTCGGCCTCGAAGTTGTCCTTGCCGCCGAGCAGGAAGTCGTAGATGCGCGCCGAATGCGGCACCGAGGTGTTGAGATCAACCGGCATGGGAAGAACTTATCGCACGGTCCATTTGATACCCCGACGAAGTTCGATCTCTTGAAGCGGACGAATCGGGCGTCCGCCGGGCAAATCCGGGGGTACTCTGCGCGGTGACGGGACGTCACCTCAGCGTTGAGAAAGGACGGTGTCGGCGGTGCGGGTCGGCATTCCCAGCGAGATCAAGAACAACGAGTTCCGGGTGGCCATCACCCCTGCGGGCGTCTACGAGCTCGCCCGCTCCGGACACGAGGTCTATGTGCAGGCGGGCGCCGGCGCCGGCTCGTCGATCACCGACGGTGACTTCAAGGCGGCCGGTGCGACGATCCTGCCGTCGGCCGACGACGTCTGGCAGACCGGCGAGCTGATCCTCAAGGTCAAGGAGCCGATCGCCGAGGAGTACCCGCGGATGCGAGCCGGCCAGGTGCTCTTCACCTATCTGCACCTCGCCGCGTCCAAGGAGTGCACCGACGCTCTGGTCGACCGCAAGATCACCGGCATCGCGTACGAGACGGTGGAGCTGCCCGACCGGTCGCTGCCGCTGCTCGCACCCATGTCCGAGGTGGCGGGCCGGCTCGCGCCGCAGGTCGGCTCGTACCATCTGATGCGTTCCGGCGGCGGGCGCGGCGTGCTGATGGGCGGCGTGCCCGGGGTCTATGCCGCCAAGGTGGTGGTCATCGGGGCCGGGGTCTCCGGCATGAACGCGGCCGCCATCGCGCTGGGCATGCAGGCCGAGGTCCTGGTGCTCGACCGCAACATCGCCAAGCTGCGCGCGGCGGACGCCGACTATCGCGGCCATCTGCAGACGATCGCTTCCAACGCGTACGAGATCGAGAAAGCCGTCGTGGACGCCGACCTGGTGATCGGCGCCGTGCTGGTGCCCGGAGCGAAAGCTCCGAACTTGATCTCGAACGAGCTGGTGAGCCGGATGAAGCCGGGCAGCGTGCTCGTCGACATCGCCATCGACCAGGGCGGCTGCTTCGAGGACTCGCGGCCCACCACGCACGCCGACCCGGTCTACCGCGTGCACGAGTCGATGTTCTACTGCGTGGCCAACATGCCCGGCGCGGTGCCCCACACCAGCACCTACGCGCTCACCAACGTCACTTTGCCGTACGCTCTGGAGCTGGCCAACCTGGGCTGGCGCGCGGCGTTGACGGCCGACCCCGCGCTCGCCCTCGGGCTGAACACGTACGACGGACACGTCACCTACGGACCGGTCGCGGAGGCGCACGGCATGCCGGTCCGGCCGATCGCCGAGGTGCTCAGCTGAACATCGCGCGTGCCATCGACGCCTATCTCGATCATCTGACGGTCGAGCGTGGGCTGTCGCGCAACACGCTCGCCTCCTACCGGCGCGACCTTTCGTCGTACGCGAAGTTCTTGGATGGCTCGGGGGTCTCCGATCTGTCCGGCGTGCGGGCGGCGGACGTCACCGCGCACCTCGCCGCGCTCCGCGACGAGGGCCTGGCGTCGGCGTCGGCCGCGCGGGCGATCAGCGCGGTGCGGGGATTCCACCGGTTCGCGGCGCGCGAGGGCCTGGTCGCGGCCGATGTCGCCGCCGAGGTCAAGCCGCCCTCGCCCCCGAAGAGACTGCCCAAGGCGCTCGACGTGGACCAGGTCGAGCGCCTGCTGGCGGTGGCCGACGACACGCCGCTCGGCCTGCGCGACAAGGCTCTGCTGGAGTTCCTCTACGGCACCGGGGCGCGGATCTCCGAGGCGGTGGGCGCGGCCATCGACGACCTCGATCTGGCCGGCGAGCCGGCCGCGATCCTGCACGGCAAGGGCGGGCGCACGCGGCTGGTCCCGGTGGGTGGGTACGCCAAGGCCGCGATCGACAATTATCTGGTACGGGGACGGCCCGCGCTCGCCGCCCGGGGCAAGGGCACGCCGGCCGTCTTCCTCAACGCCCGCGGGGGACGGCTGTCGCGGCAGAGCGCCTGGACGATCCTGCACCGGGCCGCCGAGGCCGCGGGCATCCCGGCGGTGAGCCCGCACACGCTCCGCCATTCGTATGCCACGCACCTGCTGGACGGGGGCGCCGACGTGCGGGTCGTGCAGGAGCTTCTCGGGCACGCCTCGGTGACCACGACGCAGGTGTACACGCTGGTGACAGTGGATCGGCTGCGCGAGGTCTACGCGACCGCTCACCCGCGCGCTCGTTAGACGCTGCGCACCCATAGATGGCGACACGCCGGACCGGCACCCCGAACGGGCGCCGCGCGTGGCGTACAGTCGGGCATCGGCTCCGGCTGCACGAGTCGGAAGGGGGCGAGGGCGATGTCGGACAACGGATCACGGGCGGAGGCCTGGACCTCCACGCTGCGGGAGCAGCAGAACTCCCTGGATCTCGGCGCCGACCTGGGCCCGGCCGACCCCACGGCGTACACGATGCGCCGCCCGATCCCCGAGCCGATGCCGACCGACCGGCACGGCCCCGCGCGGATCATCGCCCTGGCCAACCAGAAGGGCGGCGTCGGCAAGACGACCACCACCATCAACCTGGGCGCCGCGCTGGCCGAGTACGGCCGCAAGGTCCTGCTCGTCGACTTCGACCCGCAGGGCGCCTGCTCGGTGGGCCTCGGCGTCAACCCGCACAACCTCGACCTGAGCGTCTACAACCTGCTGATGCAGGACGACGTCGCCACCGAGGACGTGATCATCAAGACCGACGTGGCCGGCCTGCACCTGCTGCCGGCCAACATCGACCTGTCGGCCGCCGAGATCCAGCTGGTCAACGAGGTCGCCCGCGAGATGGCCCTGGCGCGGGCGCTGCGCTCGGTCCGCAAGGAGTACGACTTCATCCTGATCGACTGCCAGCCCTCGCTGGGCCTGCTGGCGATCAACGCGCTGACCATCGCGCACGGCGTGCTCATCCCGCTGGAATGCGAGTTCTTCTCGCTGCGCGGCGTGGCGCTGCTGCTCGACACCATCGACAAGGTGCGCGAGCGGCTCAACTTCGACCTCGAGCTCGAGGGCATCCTGGCCACCATGTACGACTCCCGCACCACCCACTGCCGCCAGGTGCTGCAGCGCGTGGTCGAGGCGTTCGGCGACAAGGTGTACCAGACCGTCATCACCAAGACGGTCAAGTTCCCCGAGTCCACCGTGGCCGGCGCCCCGATCCTCACCCTCGACCCGGCGTCCTCCGGCGCGCGCAACTACCGCCAGCTCGCCCGCGAGGTCATCGCCGCCAAGGCCGAACGCGGCTGACCCGTGCTGTTCGCTCTCGGGACGCCGGTGGCGTTCGCCGCCCTCGTCTGCTCCTTCCTGCTCGCCCTCGTGCTGCGCGCGGTCGCGATCCGGCTGGCCGCCCGCAGCCTCGGCTTCGCCCACCGCGGCGAGTCGATCACCCCGCGCCTGCGCGAGGACGTCGACCCGTTCGGCGCGGTCGCGGCCGCGATCGGCGGCATGGGCTGGGGCAAGCAGCTCTCGGTCGACGAGATCCCGCGGCACCGCGGCCGCGGCCGGGCCGCCCTGGTGTTCCTGGCCGGCCCGCTGACCTGCCTCGTCATCGGCGAGATCCTGATCGCGGCGTACTCGTTCGCCTTTCCCGGCGACCTGCTGGCCTTCATCGGCCCCGCCGACGTGCTGCGCGGCATCGACCTGCCGGCCGGCCAGGCCATCCTGCTGTCGCTCGGCGTGGGGCTGGTCTGCTTCGGCCTGCTCGCGCTCATCCCGATCCCGCCGCTCGACGGGTTCGGCGTGCTCTACAGCGCGCTGCGCCGCCCCGGCAACGGCATGCAGTGGATGCGGCTGTGGTTCGAGGACAAGAACATCGGCGTGCTGATTTTGCTGATCTGCTGCCTGTTCCCGCTGCCGGCCCCGTTCCTGCTGCGCATCGTCGACGCGCTCGGGCTGTTCTTCGTGCGGGTGTGGGGCTGAGCCATCGTGACGGGCGCGACCGTCACCGGCTCGGGCGCGGTGGCGTCCCGCGACGCCGTCCGGCGGCGGGCGGCCACCCGGCGGACCAGCTCGGCGACGCCGCCGAACACCAGCGATAGGCCGAAGCCGAGGGCCAGGGCGAGCAGCGGGTTCTCGGCGAACGCCGCCCCGCCCAGGAAGCCCAGCCCGGCGGTGTAGGCGGCCCAGGCCAGCGCGGCGACCGCCGAGGCCGGGCTGAACCGGGACAGCGGCAGCCGGGCCGACCCGCAGGCCAGGTTCATCGCCACGCGTCCGCCCGGCAGGAACCGCGAGGCCACGATGAGCAGGGCGGGACGGCGGTCGAGCTGGCGGCCGGCCGCGGCCACGGCCCGGCTGACGTGCCGGGACCGGCCGATCAGCCGGGGGCCGAAGACGCTGCGGCTGAGGCCGTACGCGAGATGGTCGCCGATGAAGACGCCCAGCGCGGTGGCCACCACGACCAGCGCCAGGATCGGCGTGCCGCCGTGCGCGAACACGCCCGCGGACAGCACCGCGGCCTCCGACGGGATCATCGGCAGCACGCCGTCCAGGCTGCTCAGCCCGGTCAGCACCGGATAGAGCACCGGCGCGGCCATCAGCGGTTCCACCAGGGTCATCAGGTTCATGCGCTGCAGCGTGAGCCCGCGGCACCGGCCGGGGCGTCGGCCCTCGGTATCGGGCGCGGTCCCTCCCGGGTAGGGGGCCGGATACCTCCGCGGTTGGACGCGTCCCCGAGGGCGATCTTGTTAGGGTCGCCGGATGAGGCCGCGCTGGGTGACGGACCGGCGGCGCCGGCGACTCCGGCCGGCGCTCGCGCCGCTGCTGTGGTGGGCGGGCACGACCCTGTTCGCGCTCGGGATGCTCTTCTTCAACGTGGGAGTGGCCGCGACGGAGTTCGCGGTGCCGCCGGTGATCGCGCTGGTGGCGGGCTTCGGGCAGAGCGCCGCGCTGGTCCTGATCCGGATCCGGCCGACCGAGGCGACCGCGCTTCAGCTGGTGTCCGTCGCGGTGCTCGGGGTGGCCATCCCGTCCGGCGCCGGACCGACCTGGCCGCTGACCGCGGCGGGCGCGATCATCCTGATCGCGCACGTCGGCCTGACCACCGCGCGTACCGACCGGCGCACGGCGGTGGCCACCTTCTGGGCGATCGAGCTGGTGCTGCTGCTGGTGATGCTGCTCGACCCGCGCGAGCGGGAGGTCTCCGACTGGCTGCCGATCATGATCCTCTACCCGGTCTTCGCGGGCCTGGCGCTCGGCGGCGTGCTGATCGGCCGCCGGTGGCGGGAGGTGCGCCGGGAGCTGGCCGACGCGCGGCGCGACGTCGAGGCCGAGCAGAGCCAGCGGGCGGTCGCCGAGGAGCGCACGCGGATAGCGCGCGAGCTGCACGACGTCGTCGCGCACAACATGTCGGTGATCCACATGCAGGCGACCTCGGCGTCGTACCGGCTGAAGAACCTGGACCCGGCGGCGAAGGCTGAGTTCGCGCAGATCGCGGCGGGCGCGCGCTCGACGATGCGCGAGATGCGGCAGCTGCTGGCCGTGCTGCGCGACGAGAGCGCGGACGCCGAGCTGGCGCCGGTGCCCGGCCTGGACCGGCTGGCGGAGCTGGTCGAGTCGGCCGCCCGGGCCGGGGTGCCGGTCGAGGTGCACGAGGCGGCCGGAACCGTCGTGCTCCCGGAGAGCGTCGCGGTGGCCGGCTATCGGATCGTCCAGGAGTCGCTGAGCAACATCATCCGGCACGCGCCCGGCGCCCGTACCCGGATCGATCTTGATCTTGAAGGTCCGGACCTGATGCTGTCGATCGTGAACGAGGCGGCGGCCCGGCCGGCCGAGCCGATGGAGGCGCCCGGTCGGGCCGGTCACGGACTGGCCGGAATGCGGGAACGGGCGCAACTTGTCGGCGGAACGTTGGAGAGCGGCCCGCGCGACGACGGTGGGTACAGCGTCGTGGCGCGGCTGCCGATCGGAGGTCAGGAGTGATCCGCACGTTGATCGTGGACGACCAGTCGATGATCCGGGTGGGCATCCGCGCGATCCTGGAGGCACAGGACGACATCACGGTCGTGGGCGAGGCCGAGAACGGGCAGCTGGGCGTCGAGCGGTGCCGCCGGCTGCGCCCCGACGTGGTGCTGATGGACGTCCGGATGCCGGTGCTGGACGGGCTGGCCGCGACCAGGGCGCTGCTCGGCCCGGAGCGCATCGAGGGGCACACACCGCGGGTGCTGATGCTGACCACGTTCGACCTGGACGACTACGTCTATGCCGCGCTGGCGGCCGGCGCCAGCGGTTTCCTGCTCAAGGACAGCGAACCGGAAGACCTGCTGCGCGCCGTGCGGGTGGTGGCGGCCGGCGAGGCGTTGCTGGCGCCCAGCATCACCCGCCGCCTCATCGAGAACTTCGTCGAGTCGAGGCCGCGCCCGCCCGCCGCCGCCACGGCGCTCAACGGGCTCACCGACCGCGAGCGGGAGGTGCTGCGCCTGATGGCGCTCGGCCGGTCGAACGCCGAGATCGCCGCGTCGCTGTTCATCGCCGAGCAGACCACCAAGACGCACGTCAGCCGGATCCTGCAGAAGCTCGATCTGCGCGACCGGGTGCAGGCCGTGGTCTTCGGGTACGAGAACGGACTGGTCACGCCGGGCAACCAAGGATGATCTTCCGCGGCGGGCCAGTCACCCGCGGACACGCTGCGGCGTTGTATCGGTACGCAGCGCTGTTCTCGAGGCGGTCGGAGGTGCCGGAGTGAGCCCGGAACAGGTCGTCGTACCGGTGGTCTACGGTCAGCAGGTGCCTGACGACGCCGCTTCGCCGACCCCCGAGGATCTCGACGCGGTCCCGGCCGGGGACGATTCGGGCAAATTTCTCGTCCGGCTGGACAACTTCACCGGCCCGTTCGACCTGCTGCTGCAGCTGATCGGCAAGCACAAGCTCGACGTCACCGAGGTCGCCCTGCACACGGTGACCGACGACTTCATCGCCTACATCCGGGCCATGGGCGACGACTGGGACCTCGGCGAGGCCAGCGAGTTCCTGCTGGTCGCCGCGACCCTGCTCGACCTCAAGGCGGCCCGCCTGCTGCCCGCCGCCGAGGTGGAGGACGAGGAGGATCTCGCCCTGCTCGAGGCGCGCGACCTGCTCTTCGCCCGCCTGCTGCAGTACAAGGCGTTCAAGGAGGCGGCCGCCCACATCGCCGAGCTGGAGGGCACCGGCGCCAAGCGCTATCCCCGGGCCGTCTCGATGGAGCCGCGGTACGCCGAGGCCCTGCCCGACCTGGTGCTGGGCGTCGGGGTCGAGCGGTTGTTCAAGCTCGCGCTCAAGCAGTTCACCCCCAAGCCCGGCCCGCCCCAGGTGTCGATCGCGCACATCCACCAGGCCCGGGTCAGCGTCCGCGAGCACGCCCAGCTGCTGCGCGACCGCCTGCGCCGGGCCGGCAGCGCCACGTTCACGCTGCTGGTGGCCGACTGCGCGAACACGCTCGAGGTGGTCGCCCGGTTCCTGGCGCTGCTCGAGCTGTACCGCGAGGGCCTGATCGAGTTCGAGCAGCCGGTGTCGCTGGACGAGCTGACCGTCCGCTGGGTCGGCGGCGACGCGGCCGACGTGGAGCTCGACATCGACGACTATGAGGGCAGCAAGCCGGAGCCGGATCAGGCCGCCGAGCCGCCGCCGGAGGGGCCGGGTGGTTCGGGTGGTTCGGATCTGTCCGCGGAGGGGAACGCCCTCGACGCGGACGACGGGTTCGACGGGGAGTCGGGCCGGGGCGATGACGAAGAGTTCGGCGACGTGTCCGGCGGGGGCGACGTCGCGGGTGCGGCCGTGGTGGAGGAACGATCGTGAGCAACGACGAGCAGCCCGAATCGCTGGCGCAGCAGGCGGCGGCCTGGGTGCCGCCGTGGGAGCGGCAGCCGCGGACGCCGGACCGGGCATATCAGGCCGAGGCCGAGGCGCGCGCGGCGGCGGGCGACGGCGAGGAGCAGCCCGACGACGATGAGGTGCGGTCGGAGGCGGAGATCTCCGACGATGACGACTACGACGAGGCCTTCGAGGGTGCCAACCCACCCGGGTATTGGACGTCCAGCCGGGCGGAGGACGCGGGCGGGCAGGCCGAGGGCGACGAGCAGGCCGAGGGCGACGAGCGGGCCGACCCCGACGAGCGGGCCGACTCCGACGAGGACGCCGACTCGGACGAGCGGGCCGACGCGGACGAGCAGGGCGACTCCGACGAGCAGGGCGACTCGGACGAGCTGGGCGAGGGCGAGCCCGAAGAGGCGGCGCTGGGCGGGGCGGGGGACGAGCCGGTCAGCGTCGATCAGCCGATCGAGGTGGGCGAGGAGGAGCCGGAGCCGTCGGCGGGCGAGGTCGGGCCGGAGCTGCCGCTGCCGGAGGCGGTCGAGGAAGCGGCGGAGGAAGCGGCGGAGGAGGCCGAGGAGGAGGGCGAGGACGGCGTCCCGGCCGACGCGCCGTTGCCGGCCGACGGGGACGACGCCGGGGACGTCTTCGACCAGGCCGCCGATGACGACGTCAGCGATGACGGGGCCGATGACCTGCCGTTCGGGGACGGGGATGACGCGGCGGGGGAGGACCTCGGCGAAACCGGCCCGTCGAGCACGACGCCGGCGGCGGACGATGACGCTCGGGCGGCGCGTTCCGCGAACCCGGTGCCGGAGCAGGGCGGGCGGCGGAAGGACCCCGCTGCTGCGGTCGGGGACGCCGGATCCCGTACGGATAATGATCTTCCGGAATTGGCCGACGACGGTGAGTTGACCGCCGCGCTCGAGGCCATCCTGCTGGTGGTCGACGAGCCGGTGGCGGAGATGCAGCTCGCCCAGATCCTGGAGCAGCCGACCGAGCGCGTGGCGGCGCTGCTCGAGGACATCTCGGCGCGGTACACGGCGGCCGGGCACGGCTTCGATCTGCGCCGGGCCGCCGGTGGGTGGCGTCTCTACACGCGGCCGGAATACGCGGCCTACGTGGAGCGGTTCGTCCTCGACGGGCAGTCGGTGCGGCTGACCCAGGCGGCGCTCGAGACTCTCGCGGTCGTCGCCTACAAGCAGCCGGTGACCCGATCGCGGATCTCGGCCATCCGCGGCGTCAACTGCGACGGGGTCATGCGTACGCTTGTCACGCGCGGACTGATCGAGGAATGCGGCATCGAGGGCGAAACGGGGGCTCACCTGTATCGCACCACGCCGCTGTTCCTCGAGAAGCTCGGCCTCAACTCCGTTGACCAGCTGCCGCCGCTCGCCCCGTTCCTGCCCGACGATGTGGAAGAAGTGCTCGATGCCCCAGGCTGACACCGCCGAACGCCTCCAGAAAGTGCTGGCCGCCGCCGGTGTGGGGTCCCGCCGCGCCTGCGAAGATCTGATCTTCCGGCGGCGGGTCACCGTCAACGGCAAGGTCGCCAAGCTCGGCGACAAGGTGGATCCGGCGACCGCCGAGATCCTGGTCGACGGGCAGCGGGTGATCACCGACACCAAGCTCGTCTACATCGCGATGAACAAGCCGCGCGGCGTCGTCACCTCCCTCGACGACGAGAAGGGGCGCACCGAGCTGGCCGACTTCCTCGGCCAGTTCGACCAGCGGCTGTTCCACGTCGGGCGGCTCGACGCCGACAGCGAGGGCCTGCTGCTGATCACCAACGACGGCGAGCTGACCAACAAGCTCACCCACCCGTCGTACGGGATCTCCAAGACCTACCTCGCCGAGGTGATGGGCCCGCTGCCGCGCACCGTGGGCCGGCGGCTGCTCGCCGGGGTGGAGCTCGAGGACGGCCCCGCCCGCGCCGACGCGTTCAAGCTCGTCGACGCGCTCGGCAAGACCGCCCAGGTCGAGATCGTCCTGCACGAGGGGCGCAAGCACATCGTCCGGCGGATGATGGAGGCCGTCGGGCATCCGGTCACCCGGCTGATCCGTACGGCGGTCGGGCCGATCCGGCTCGGTGACCTGCGGCCGGGCGGCTTCCGGCATTTGTCGAACGCGGAGATCGCCGCGCTCTACAAGGCCGTGTCCCGCGACGCCTAGGGTCGCCGCCTGTGGGCGCTCGGTTGAGGCGATCTTGATAAGTTGCGGTGAAGTGCGCGCGGCGACTCATCATCCTTCGCTGCGCGCCGAGTTCGCCGACCGGAAATAGGCAGATAAATCGGGCGGATGGCGCGGCGGTTCCGCGATGCGGCCTGCGATTTCAGCCCATCGGGACGGACAGCATCTACGTCTCCGCCCGGGTAGGCAATTATCAGGAGTTTCCGTATTACGGCGCTCCGCTGATCGACCAGATGTGGGTCCGGTAGTCACGCGGCCCGGGTGTCTGACAGATCACATCGGTCGCGATCAAGTCATGGGACGTCCTGTCGACCATAGGGAACACCTCCCCCGGACGAGGAGGGAAGCTCTCGAGGAGGATCCGTGACCCGCCTGCCGATCCGTTTCGGCCTGCCTGTCGCCGCGTTGCTGCTGATCGGCGCGACCGGCTGCGCCGGCGCCGACCCGTCCGGGGCCGCGGCCGACGCCGCCGCCCCCAACCCCGGCACGATCGGGATCGCCATGCCGACCCGCGGGGAACAGCGCTGGATCGCGGATGGCGACAACATGGTCAAGCAGTTCCAGGCGCTCGGCTACGGCGTCGACATGAAGTACGCCGACAACGACGCCCAGCAGCAGGCCGCCCAGCTCGACGAGATGATCGACCGAGGCGACCGGGCGCTGGTCATCGGCGCCGTCGACGGCACCGTGCTGGCCGACGCGCTGCAGCGGGCGCACGCCAAGGACATCCCGATCATCTCCTACGACCGGCTCATCCGCGGCTCGGCCGACGTGGACTACTACGCCAGCTTCGACAACTTCAAGGTCGGCGTGCTGCAGGCGACCACGATCGTGAACCGGCTCGGCCTGCGCTCCGCCGGCAAGGCGCACACCATCGAGCTGTTCGCCGGCTCGGCCGACGACAACAACGCCACGTTCTTCTTCAACGGGGCGATGAGCGTGCTCCGCCCGTACCTCAAGGCCGGCACGCTGGTCGTGCCGAGCGGGCAGACCACCTTCGCCCAGGCCGCGACGGCCAAGTGGGAGGGCGCGAACGCCGCCGCCCGGATGAAGAAGCTGCTCACCGGCGAGCGCCTCGACGCGGTGCTGGCGCCCAACGACGGCATCGCGCGGGCCCTGATCGGCGCGCTGCGGGAGGCCGGCTACGGCAAGCTGCCGGTGATCACCGGCCAGGACGCCGAGCTCGACTCGGTGAAGCTGGTCGACCAGGGCGTCCAGACGCAGACCGTCTACAAGGACACCCGGGAGCTGGCGAAGGTCGCCGTGCAGATGACCGACAAGGTGCTCTCCGGCGAGAAGCCCGAGATCAACGACACCACCACGTACGACAACGGCGAAGAGGTGGTCCCGGCGTTCCTGCTCCAGCCGGTCAGCGTGGAGAAGGCGAACCTCCGGTCGGTGCTGATCGACGGTGGCTACTACTCGGAAGGGGACCTGGCATGAAACGCCTCGCCTCCGCGTTCCTCGACCGGCCGGTCGCCGTCAAGCTGAGCGCGCTGGTCGCGGTGAGCGTGCTGGCGCTGCTCACCTGCCTGGTGGTCAGCAGCCGCACCTCAGCGCAGGCCACCCGCACCGCTGACAACCTGAAACGGCTGAACCTCGCCGGCACGTACGTGATGCAGCTGAACCGCCTGGCCAGCGAGCTGAAGGCGAACGGCCTGGAGGCCATCGCCCGGCCCCACCCGGCCGATCAGAAGGCCGCGCTCGGCGGGGCGGTCCAGGAGAGCCGCGCCCTGCTCGACCAGCTCGCCGCGGCCGACCTGCCGTCCGCGCAGACCGCGAGCGTCGCCGAGCTGCGCACGGTCTACGAGGAGTACATCGACGTCGTCACCCGGTACGTGACCGGCGCGCAGAACGACCTCACCACCGCCCGGCTGGGCTGGGCGCAGATCGGCGTGGACAACTACCTGGTCTCCGCCGTGCTGCGCAACGAGCGCGCCGAGTTCGCCGGGGTCGTCGCCGCCGCCGAGTCCGCGGCCGCCGCCGAACGGGCCACGGCCAACCGCGTCATGTGGGCCACGGTCGGCGTGGCCGCGCTGGTGGTCGTCGCCCTGGCCTGGATCGTGGTCGTGTCGATCACCCGGCCGCTCGTCCGGGTGCGCCACGCCCTGCGCGCCGTCGCCGGCGGCGACCTGACCGCTTCGGCCGACGTGACGGCCAGGGACGAGGTCGGCCAGATGGCCCGCGACCTCGACACCGCCCTGGCCGAGATGCGCGGCGTGGTCGGCTCGGTCACCGAGTCGGCGACCGCGGTGGCGGCCGCGGCCGAGGAGCTGTCGTCGAACTCGGCGGTGATGGCCGACGCCGTGCAGGAATCGGCGCGGCAGAGCGAGCAGGTCGCCCAGGACGCCGGCACGGTCTCGGAGAGCGTGCAGGCGGTCGCGGCCGGCGCCGAGGAGATGGGCGCGTCGATCGGCGAGATCGCGCACAACGCCGCCGAGGCGGCCCGGGTGGCCGAACGGGCCGTGTCGATCGCCGAGCACACCAACGCGCAGGTCGGCAAGCTGGGCGCCTCGTCCGAGGAGATCGCCACCGTGGTCAAGGTGATCACGCAGATCGCCGCGCAGACCAACCTGCTGGCGCTCAACGCGACGATCGAGGCGGCCCGGGCCGGGGAGAGCGGCAAGGGCTTCGCGGTCGTCGCCGGCGAGGTCAAGGACCTGGCGATGGAGACGGCCAAGGCCACCGAGGACATCTCCCGGCGGGTCGAGACCATCCAGGCCGACACGGCCGGCGCGGTCCAGGCGATCGGCGAGATCAGCTCGGTCATCACCCGGATCAGCGACTTCCAGACCACGATCGCCAGCGCGGTCGAGGAGCAGACGGCGACGACCGCGGAGATGAACCGGGGCGTGGCCGCGGCGGCCACCGGCGTCGGCGGCATCGCGGCCACCGTCGACGGGCTGGCCGAGACGTCCCGGGTGACCAACCAGGGCGTGTCCCAGTCGAAGGACGCGGTCGCCGAGCTGAGCGCGATGGCGAACCGGTTGCAGGCCCTGGTCGGTCAGTTCCGGGTCTGAGCGGTCAGGCCCGGAACAGCTGCGGCTCGGCGACACTGCCGTCCTCGGCCCGCAGCTTGGCCAGCGCGTCGGCGTACATCCTGGTCTTGATCGTCCGCAGTGCCGGCCCCGCCTTGGCGGCGTGCTGCTGAGCGAGGGCCATCGCACGGGCGCGCACCTCGGGTTCGGTCACCGCCTCGTCGACGATCTGTTTCGCGTACGCGTCAAGACCGCCGAAACGACGGGCCGTGACCATCGCCTCGTGCGCGGCCGGCGGCGTCAGCCGCGACTGGATCAGCGCGCTCATGCCGACCGAGAAGGGAATGTTGATGTCGGCCTCGGGCAGGCACCAGTAGCCGCGGTCGGCGCGCATGACGCGCAGGTCGTGACAGAGGCTGAGCATGGCCCCGGCCGCGAACGTGTGCCCCTGCAGAGCGGCGACGGTGACCATCGGCAGGCTGAGGAACCGGGCCAGCAGGGCGTGCACCGCGGTGATGTAGGTGGCGAATTGCTCCGGATGCTCGCCGAGCCACTCGAGGTCGAGGCCGTTGGACCAGATCTTGCCGGTCGCGGTGGTGACGAGCGCGCACGGCTCGTCGCCCTTCTCCACCTCGTCCAGCAAAGCGTTGATGCTCGTCATCCAGTCGGGATGGAAGCGGTTGTCGGAGGCGCCGAGGTCGAGGACGAAGACGGCGTCGTGGCGGTCGAGCGTGGGCATGTGTCGCTCCCTCCGTTATTACTCGTCAGTAACATACCCTAGTTCGTCGATGCTTTCCACGGCGGGCACAATGGGACGGTTGGGCGAGCGGATTCGGGAGGAACGGTGGCGGAAGAAGTGCGGCCGGAGAAATGCGTGGTGGCCGTCGACGGGCCCTCGGGCTCGGGCAAGTCCACCGTCTCCCGGCGACTCGCCGCCGCCATCGACGGGGTGTACCTCGACACCGGCGCGATGTACCGCGCGGTGACCTGGGCCGTGCTGCAGGCCGGGGCCGACCTGGCCGATCCCGAGACGATCGCGAAGATCGTGCTGGAGACCGAGTTGTCGATCGGCACCGATCCGCTGGCGCCGAGCTTCGCGGCCAACGGCGTCCCGGTCGACGGCCCGATCCGCGGGCCCGAGGTCACCGGCGCCGTGTCGGCGGTCGCCGCCGTGCCGGCCGTGCGGCGCCACCTCGTGGCCCTGCAGCAGGCGATCATCGCCGGCGAGCCGCGGATCGTGGTCGAGGGCCGCGACATCGCCTCCGTGGTCGCTCCCGACGCCGACCTCAAGGTGTATCTGACCGCGTCCGCCGCCGCGCGGGCCGCCCGGCGCAGCGCCGAGGACGCCACCGATGTGGCCGCCACGTCGGCCGACCTGGCGCGGCGCGACAAGCTCGACTCCTCTCGGGCCGCGGATCCGCTGCGGCAGGCTTCCGATGCCATTTCGGTCGACACGACCGGGATGGGGATCGACGAGGTTGTCGCGTACCTCTTGAAGCTTCTGAATAGCAGGGTGAGTCAGTGAGTGAGCTTTCCGCCGGACTCGACATTCCGGATATTTCGGATTCGTCGCCCGGTCCGGTGCCGGTCGTCGCCGTCGTCGGCCGTCCCAACGTCGGCAAATCAACCCTGGTCAACCGCATCATCGGCCGCCGCCAGGCGGTAGTCGAGGACGTCCCCGGGGTGACCCGCGACCGCGTCCCCTACGACGCCCAGTGGAACGGCCGGCATTTCACCGTCGTCGACACCGGCGGCTGGGAGCCCGACGCCCGCGACCGCGCCGCCGCCATCGCCGCCCAGGCCGAGATCGCCGTCCAGACCGCCGACGTGGTGGTCTTCGTCGTCGACGTCACCGTCGGCGCCACCGACGTCGACGAGGCCGCCGTCAAGATGCTGCGGCGCAGCCACAAACCGGTGATCCTGGTCGCCAACAAGGCCGACAACGCTTCGCTGGAGATGGAAGCGGTGTCGCTCTGGTCGCTGGGGCTCGGCGAGCCGCATCCCATCTCCGCCCTGCACGGCCGCGGCTCCGGCGACCTGCTCGACGACATCCTCGCCGCCCTCCCCGACCCGCCCCCCATCGTCGAGGGCGGCCCGCGCGGCCCCCGCCGGGTCGCCCTGGTCGGCCGCCCCAACGTCGGCAAGTCGTCGCTGCTCAACAAGCTCTCGAAAGAGGAGCGCGCCGTCGTCGACTCGGTAGCCGGCACGACGGTCGACCCCGTCGACTCGCTGGTCGAGATGGACGGCGAGGTCTGGCAGTTCGTCGACACCGCCGGCCTGCGCAAGCGGGTCAACCAGGCCTCCGGCACCGAGTACTACGCGTCGCTGCGCACCGCCGGCGCCGTCGAGGCCGCCGAGGTCGCCGTCGTGCTGCTCGACGCCGCCGAGGTCATCAGCGAGCAGGACCAGCGGGTGCTGACCCAGGTCGTCGAGGCCGGCCGGGCCCTGGTGATCGCCTTCAACAAGTGGGACCTGGTCGACGCCGACCGCCGGATCTATCTCGACAAGGAGATCGACCGCGAGCTCAAGCGCATCCCGTGGGCGATCCGGGTCAACATCTCCGCCAAGACCGGACGCGCGGTCGACAAACTGGCGCCGGCGCTGCGGCGCAGTTTGGATTCTTGGGAGCAGCGGGTTTCGACCGGGGCGCTGAACCAGTGGCTGACCGCCTTGACACAGGCCACGCCGCACCCGGTGCGCGGGGGGCGGGCGCCCCGGGTGTTGTTCGCTACGCAGGCGGGGGT
The DNA here is from genome assembly GCF_042664765.1 of Paractinoplanes rhizophilus. Taxonomy (NCBI): domain Bacteria; kingdom Bacillati; phylum Actinomycetota; class Actinomycetes; order Micromonosporales; family Micromonosporaceae; genus Paractinoplanes; species Paractinoplanes rhizophilus. The sequence goes on from NZ_JBHTBJ010000033.1 coordinate 62,809, forward strand.
GGCGCCGCCGCGGTTCGTGCTGTTCACCACCGGGCCGCTGGACGCGGGGTATCTGCGGTTCATCGAGCGCAAGCTCCGGGAGGAGTTCGGGTTCGAGGGGTCGCCGATCGAGCTGTCGGTGAAGCCGCGGAAGAAGACGGGGCCGGGGGGTCGTGGAAAGGCGCATGGGTAGAGGTTGTAAGGTGTAGAGGTTGCCGCGCGGTGTTAGGTGCCGGGTGGCATCGGGCTGTAGCGCAGCTTGGTAGCGCACTTGACTGGGGGTCAAGGGGTCGCAGGTTCAAATCCTGTCAGCCCGACTTTTGGAACGTCTTCGCAGGTCATAGGCTTGCGAGACGTTCTTTTTATTGATGTCCAACGATGCATGGCGTCGATTGACCCCTTTACTAGGGGCTCGCGTGTACGAGCCTCTGGGCAATGTTTTACCAGCTCAGAGCCGCTTTTTTCTGGCAAGCGACCGCTTCTGTAGAACCCTTGACTCGGCGTGCCTCTTCCATTGCTGATCCACTTCGCCTGGCGGCGTCGTTAGGCGTTGCTGCAGGTCAGTGCGCTGTGTTGGCCGTTCGGGTGTACGGCCTTGAGGTCGCGGGGCAGAGGCACGACCCTTTACTCGTGAGCCGGCACCGCACGGTGGCGGCGTTCCAGGGTGGAATATGAGCACGCCGCTTGGTGACCCCTTGACTCGGGCGGTTGCGGCGGTAGTCAGCGACCCCTTGACTGGAGGCGGGCGTTGAAGATCGAGAGTGTGCGGGCCGAGGCGTGGGCGCTGCTGCTCAGGGACTGGGATCGGTCGTTGCGGGCCGGGAACCATCCGGAGACCACTACGTGCCCGCGGTCTCGCAACTTGCCGCCTATCTCGGTGAGCAGGCGCGGGAGACTGATGCCGCTTCGGACCCGACCCTTGGGTGATCGAAACGCGGTCGGCGGTTGCTGTCCGATTTACCCGCGACAAGGCGGAGTATGCGGTATCGCGTGGCGCTGTGGTCGCCGGCTCGGTCCGACGGCCCTAATGCCGGGGGATGTGTCGGTAGCCGTCACGGTCGCTCCATCAACACACTGACAACAGCGGGGGCTGCCTGAATCTTGACGAACGTTGGGTCCGAGTGCCCGGTTGCTGCGCCGCCAAACCGGCCACGAAACAGGTGCAGGGGGTCTCCACTCCGACCGCCGCAGGCACGTCGATCGGCCGGAGGACCTCGCCGGCGTGCTGGACGCTGGGTGTCGGATTGCGTAGGCCGGTCGACGACATTCGCGCATGCGAGGCGAGAGCGCGTACAGTCGGTGGTGACCGATGGCTTCGTCATCGGTGCCGGTCTCGGCCGGCGTGCGCGGCCCGGCAGCTGCTGGAGGCCGCGCCCTTCACCGGCCTCGGTGGACCTCGTCTTGCCCTTGTCGTCGGGCTGGGCCCGCGCCTGCGTTGGTCCCGGACGACGGGAACGTCTCATGGCATCGCCGACCTACCAGCCTGATTCAGCAGCCGCCTGCGGACCGCCTCAGGCGCAGCTGGAGCCGAAGGGATTTCGTCACACGCTGCTTGACGCGGGCTGGTGGCCGAGTTCGGCCGACCTCGACGCGGAGTTGCGTGTTCTGGTGCCGGTCCTCGAACACGTCCGGGGTCCGGTGACACGGCTGCTGCTGAGCGTCGGAGGCTGGGCGGCCCGACCGCACGAGATCATCACGGACGGCCGTACGGTGACCCTCGGCTACCTGGCCGGGCAGTCCCCGTCCATGATGACGGTGCTCTGCGCCGACGGCGGTATGTTCACCGTGCGTGTGGCGCCGCCCGGACCAGCATTCGGCGCATTGGGCCGGCCGGGAACGGGACGGGATCAGGATGGCTGTCAGAGCGAGGGAGGCGGGCTCGGCCTGCTGCCGAAGCGGGCAGTTCGATGACGCCGGCCGCGCTCAGCGGGGTACGCCCGGTCAGCCATCGCATCATGAACGAGGCCTTCTACCGGGCTGTCACCGCGGCGGGGCGGGCGCCGTCGGCGCACAACACGCAGCCGTGGCGGTGGCGGGTGAGCAACGGCGCGCTGGACCTGTTCGTGGACCAGGATCGAATGCGGGAGTTCCCCGACCCCGACGGGCGACTTGCCACGATCAGCTGTGGCGCCGCCCTGCATCACGCCCGCCTCACCCTCGCCGCGCGAGGCTGGCGGGCGACGGTGACGCGCCGGCCCGACGCTGCCGACCCGACCCACCTGGCGCGCCTGCACATCGACGGGTCTGCTCCGGTCAGCCGGGACACCGCCGGCCTGGCGCGGGCCATCCGGCTGCGCCACACCGATCCACGCGCGGTCACCGGTAGCCCGGTCGAGCCGGGGGATCTGCGGACCATCACTGCGGCCTTCGAAGCTCAGCACGTCCGCGTCGCGGTGCTACGCTCAGACCAGATCCTCCAGCTCACCGTGACGACCGCCCACGCCCGCAACACCGAACCGGCCGACGCACAGTGGCACGCGGAACTGGCTCTGTGGGCCGGCAGTGATCGCATCGCCGGCGCCCTCAACGACCTGAGGTCGCCCATCGCGCACGGCGAGCACGACCGGGCGGCGACCTTCGCGGTGCTGCACGGCTCCCGTGATCAGGACCTCGACTGGTTGCACGCGGGCGAGGCGCTTTCCGCCGGATCACTCGTTGCCGCCGGACTCGGGGTGTCGGTTCTGCCGTTCAGTGCGCCGGTCGAACACGCCGATGCCCGCGAAACTCTGCGAGGCGCCGTACCCGACCTCGGCTGTCCGTATCTGATGATGCGCCTGGGTCACCACGCCACCGAAGCGATCGCACCGCCCACCCCAAGGCTGACGGCCGCTCAGAACATGGAGCTTCCCCGCTGACAATGACCGCCAGGACCACACCGGGCCAGCCGCTGCTTCGCCGGCGGGCTTGGCGCATCGGGCGAAGAACTGGTGGACGCCCGCGGAGATTCCCCCCCGGGGCTGGGCGTGACGGACTCACCCGGTGCCGCGGACTCGTCGCAAGCGTACCGTCGCGTCGGGTCCGTCCTCGTGCTACCCGGCGCCTCCAGTCGCACGCGAAGCTCCGCCGCACTACTTACTGGAGGAGCTTCACGGCCACAAACCCGAGATGGCAGACCTGGTCGCGCCGAGCTGGCGACCGACTCGGTGCAGATTTCGGGTGCCCGGTTGAGGTTCGGCCAACGGGCGGCCGCTGACGGTCGGGGGACGTGCCGGATCGCAGACGCTCGGCGATAGCAGGTTCGCCGCGGCCGCGATTGAGCGAGCGGGCTTTGGTTGATATTGCCCAGGTATACCCTGATCTGGGTCAGGGCACTGGAGACGCCTGGTGGACGAACGGGGTGCGGTGGGCAGGATTCTGGTGGTCGATGACGAGCCGGATCTTCGGTTCATCCTGCGGCGGTACTTCACCCGTGCCGGTCACGAGGTGACCGAGGCCGGCGACGGCGCCGCCGCGCTCGCCTCTGTGCATCAGTCGCCGCCGGATCTGGTGGTGACGGACATGATGATGCCGGTGATGGGTGGCGTGGAGCTCATCCGTCGGCTGCGGGCCGACCCGGTGACTACGGCGATTCCGATCCTCTCGGTGAGCGGGGACTGGCAGTTGGCGGTCGATGCTGACACCGCGCTGGCCAAGCCGTACCTGCGCGCCGAGATACTCGCAGCGGCTGAGGAGCTGCTTCAACAAGGGCGGGGCACGAAGTGAAGTGGCTGTCGACGGGGCTGGCGGACCTCGACCTGATCCTCGGCGGTGGGCTGCAGCCGGGCTCGGTCGTGGTCGTGGCCGGGCCGCCCGGTTCGGGTAAGACCATCCTGGCGCAGCAGATTTGTTTCACCAACGCCACCGCCGAGAACAAGGCCGTCTACTACACGACCTTGTCGGAGCCCCACTCCAAACTGGTGGAGCACCTGCGGGGCTTCGCGTTCTTCGACCCGACGGCCCTGGGGCCGAAGGTCGAGTACGTGCACCTGGGTGACATGCTGCGCGACACCGGCGACAACGACCTCGAACCGCTGATCAACGAGGTGGTCCGCAGGGCCCTCGACGACGAGCCGGTCCTGGTGGTCATCGACAGCAGCAAGATGCTGCGCGACTTCGTCGGCGAGCACGCTCTGCGGATGGCGCTCTACGACCTTTCCAGCCGTGTCGCGCACAGCAGGGCGGTGTTGCTGCTGCTGGGTGAGTACACCCCTGAGGACATGCAGACAGGAGCGGAGTTCACCCTGGCCGACGGCATCGTGCAGCTGTCGCATCAGTCCCGCGAGCCGGTCGACCGGCGCGGCCTGCGGGTGGTCAAAATGCGCGCCGCCGACCATCTCGGCGGCACGCACACGGTGCAGATCACCACCCAGGGCCTGCAGGTGTATCCCCGGGTCGAGTCGTTGCTGCCGCACGACGTACCGGCCAAGGTCGAGCGGATCCCGTCGGGCGTCCCCGGCCTGGATGCGTTGATGGGCGGCGGTATACCGCACGGTGACGCCACTCTTGTCTTGGGACCGTCCGGGGTGGGTAAGACGATCAGCTGTCTGAACTTCGTCGCCGAAGGCCTGGCCCGAGGCGAGCGGTGCCTCTACATCGCCTTCCAGGACACCGTGGATCAGCTGGTCGACATGGCAGGCACGTTCGGTTGGGACTTCGCCGCCGCCCGTGCCGGTGACCAGTTGGTGATCTCCCACGTACCCGTAGGCGACCTCGACCTCGATGTCCTGGCCTCGGTGATCCGCCACCGTCTCACCGACAGTGCGATCACCCGGGTCGTGATCGACAATCTGGCCGAGATGGTCCACGCCGCGCGGGAGGCCGAACGGTTCCCTGCCTACCTTCGCAGCCTGCTCGGCGTTGTCCGGGCCGCCGGCGCGTCCCTGTGGGTCACCAGCGAGACCAGAACGTTCGGGCCGATGGAGGAACCATTGGTCGGACTGATGTTCCTGTTCCACAACGTGGTTCCGGTCCGCTACATCGAACACCGATCCGAGATCGGCCGGGCCGTCAACGTCCTGAAGATGCGCAACAGCCGCCACGACAACGGCATGTACACCTGCCGTATCGCCGACGAAGGCCTCAGCGTCGGCGACCGACTCCACGACCTTACTGGGATGCTCGGCTGGAGCTCCCTGCGCGACTGGCCGACTCCATCAGGCCACGACGGGACCGCTACGAGTCAGGCGGCCGCGGTCGATGCCCCCACAAACCATTGAATGACCTCACCGCATTGCTTGGATCTCGCATTATCATCATGCCGCACCGGAGCGGCCGTCCGGCGCGGCGATTCCGGTGAGGCGGCTTACGTGGCGTGACGGCCGAAGCGGATCATCGGGTACGGGTAGCCGAGTTGCGACAGCGGGGCTTGGTGGCGGCCTTGGCCGGTTCCGGGGGAAAGCCTTCCGGCACCGACTGCACACAGGTAACGTCGCAGTGTCACCCCGGACCCCGGTGTCATCGATGTCCCGCAGCATCGATGTGTCAAGGCCTCTTCTGTAGGGGCAGAAGCCTCCTTGAGACGAGCCGTACGGTTGGGCCGGCAGTCGAGGGGGCGGCCGGCCCACCGTACGAACCGACCGTGACATGCCGCTGCCGGCTTCACTCTCACGGTGATCAGCAACCCCGACCGCTGCGAGATAGCGTTGCGGTGTCGGGGATGGCGCTTGTCTGCGGCCCGCTGCCCCAGCCTCCGGTGTCGCACCACATCTGACAGGGTGCCTCGGAGCAGCTTTGGTCGTCGCAGACCCGCACCGACCGCACGTGACGGTTCACGACTGCGTCAGCAGGTTCCCGCACCGAGTGACCTGAGGCTCGCGGACCTCGAGGCCGCGCTCGACGAACGGGGGCGGGACTGCGCTGGTGCACGCGACAGCGGCCTCGTGGGGCACCGTTCCGTCGCACGAAGGCGAAGAGGTGTGGGCCGCTGTGGGGTGACGGGGATCGAAAACCGCCGCGCCCACGCCTCGGTCATGCGGGTCGGCGACGGCCGTTTCCGTCAGGCCGGGTCGGCTTCGGCAAACTCGGACGGATCAAGGTGGAGCGTGGCCAGCAGCCCGCCATGGCGAGTGGGGTCGATGCGGTCGGGCAGTTCCCGGTCGACGAAGTCGGCCCTGGAGTGCTGGCCGCGCTGGCGGAGGGCGGTGATGACGGCCGCCTTGGAGATGGTCATCTGTCTGGTCTCCTGACGGATAGGGCCGCGAAGTCCGGAGCGACAAGTCCACCGTACGCCTGTCCGGTGCCTGCCCTTCGCCGCGGTGGCCTGCATGACGAGGACGGTGCGGGCGGGGGGGCGTTTTGCCCGAACCCGTTCCGGGTACGCCTCAGGCATGACGCTCACTGCCGCGGCTGCCTTGCCGGCGCTCGCGGCGGCCGTCCGGACCCTTGCGGCCCTTCTCGCCTACGGCACCCGCCGTCCGCGCCCTCCCGAGGCGTGTTCCCGTCCGGACGCCCCTGGTCCGCTGTCGCGTCGTGACGGTCCGATGTGCCTCCTGAAGCAAGGAGCCGAGCTATGTCCATGGTCTGGCGCGACACCGCTCGTCAACGCGTACGGGAACGGCTCGCCGCCGCCCGGCGCAGGCCCATAGTCCCGCCGTTCACCGCCGCCCCGGAACTCGGCGGGGCGACCACCCGGGTGACGCTCGTGGAGCGCGCTGCCACCGTCGACGACGGGGTCCCGCGCGGGGTGCGTACCGCCGGCGCCTGGGCATGGCGGATCATCCTGCTGGTCGGGGCCGCCTATCTGCTGATCCGGATGGTCAGCCTCCTGCGCGTGGTGGTGATCCCCGTCGTGGTCGCGCTGCTGCTGGCGGCGATGTTCGAACCGGTCGCCGCCGCCCTGCGAAAGCGGGGGATGAACCGTTCGCTCGCGGCCGGGCTCGTCCTGCTCACCGCGCTGCTCGTGGTCTTCGGCGGTCTCGCGCTGATTGTGCAGACTTTCATCTCACAACTCGACGATCTGAGCGCGCAGGTCGGCGACGGTATCGCCGAGGTGCAGAACTGGCTCGTACAGGGTCCGCTGCATTTGTCCCAAACCCAGCTCAGCGACGGTCTGGACCGGCTGAGGACGTCAATCACCGACAACCAGAGCGCGCTCACCACGGGCGCACTGAGCACCGCCGCCACCGTCGGCGAGCTCGTGGCCGGCTTCTTTCTCGTGCTGTTCACACTGTTCTTCTACCTGCGCGACGGCGGCCAGATCTGGACCTTCCTCTGCCGGCTGCTTCCCCGTGGTGCCCGCATCCGGGCGGCCCGGGCGGGGCACTACTCCTGGCACACCCTGGTCTCCTATGTGCGCGCCACCGTGCTGGTGGCGTTGGTCGACGCCGTCGGCATCGGCGCCGGCCTGGGCGTACTGCGCGTCCCGCTCGCGCTGCCACTGGCGGCGCTGGTGTTCCTGGGTGGCTTCATCCCGGTGATCGGTGCCACGCTGACCGGTGCGGTGGCCGTACTGGTCGCGTTGGTCACCGTCGGGCCGGTCAAGGCGCTCATCGTGCTCGGCGTCGTGATCGCCGTGCAGCAGCTGGAGGGCCACGTCCTGCAGCCGGTGATCATGGGACGCGCCGTGGCGCTGCACCCGCTGGCCGTCATCCTCTCCATCGCGACCGGTGTCCTCGTCGCCGGCATCATCGGCGGCCTGGTCGCCGTCCCGCTGCTCGCGGTGGTCAACACCGCGGTCCGCTATCTGGTCGGCCACCCGGACGGGGAACCCACCCCGGATCGCGAGCCGCCGGGCACCGTGAGTGCCGACGGGCCGGAGCCCGTGAGAGGCCCCGACGGGGACCAGAAGGAGGAGCCGGTGCTTCCCCCGATGGAAACCTCGGTGACCGCAAGCGGCGACCACCCGGCCGTCGCGCCGGCGGGTGCCGAACGATGACCGGGTGAACGGAAACCGCCTTCGCCGAGGTGCGGGCGGAGGCGGTCGTCAGCTCAAGCGGTCAGCGGCCCAGTACGCCGGACAGCTTGCCGGCCATGCCGCTCCACATCTGGGTGGGGCGCTGCTGCTCACCCTGCTGCGCCCCATCGCGATCATCGTGCCGGTCAGCGCCGGGATGGCCCACTGGAGGAGGCGTTGCTGCTGCAGCGTCGCCGCGACCTCGTCCGGCGTGTTCTGCGCCGGCTCGGTTCCCCCCTCGGCCGGCACCCGGCCGGCCCGGGCGATCCGCGCACCGAGAAGGCCGCTGTACGCGGTGGCGCCCAGCGCCGCGACGGTCACCGCGGTCTTGATGATGGTGTTCGACGTGACGCCGGACTGGCCGGCCACCCGGCCCCGGTTGACGATGAGCAGGCCCAGCCCTCCGGCCAGGTGCGCGGCGATCGCCGCGGCGGACACCGGGGCCCACCGGGCCCAGCCGCTGGAGGCGATCAGCGTACGTTCGCCGGCGTCGGCGACGTCCTGCGAGGCGCCGTTGAGGCCGACCGCGCCCATGAGGGAACCGCCCATCCAGACTGCGGCGCCGAGGTCGTGCAGGGTACGGATCGTGGTGTGACGGTGGGCGCTCGGCGTACCCGGGTCGAGGCGGCGGAGGACCGTGGATCCGGCTGGACCGACCGCCCGCGGAGTGCGGCGCTCATGCTGGGCCGCTGCGATCGGACGGTAGCCCCCGGCACTGCCGGATGGCGGAAAGCTCTGACATCTCTGGGGTGCCCCCGGCCGGCCTGCGCAAACCCGGTGGTGCCGCTGCTATCGCAGGGCGCGGACCTCGTCCGCTTCGCGGCGGACGGCGCCGGCGTCGTGGGCGAGGTCGGGGTCGGTCGCCGGTTGCGGCACGCAGAGCAGGAGTGCTTCCGGCCGTACGGTGACCAGTAGGTGCTTGCCGGGGTCGATGAGGTCGCCGTCGAGCTGGCGGGGCTGAGCACGGTTGCTGCGGATCTCCACGCGGCCGGCGGTGAAGGTCTCCATCCGGGCGACGGTGTCCTTGCGGCGCAGGACGCCCCAGCCGAGGGCGGCCCAGTGCCGTAGCGTGCGGGGGCTCAGCACGGCGACGTCGAGAAGCCCGTCGTCGGGCCGGGCATTGTTGAGCAGTCGCATGCCACCCTGCAGGCGGCCGACGTTGCCGACGATGACGGTGCGGGGGCGGCGGGTGAACGCCGTGTGGTCGTCGAGTCTGATGCTGATCCGCATGGGCCTGTCGCGTAGGTGTCTGGCGGCTCCGGCCACATAGGCGAGCCAGCCGATGTGCTTTTTCGCGGTGGCGTTGGTCGCGTCGAGCATGTGGGCATCGAAGCCCATGCCGGCCATCACGGCGAAGCTCTGCTCGCCGACGGCGCCGACGTCGATGCGCCGGCGGCCGCCCTGCAGGACGACCTCGACGGCCGTGGCAACGTCGTCGGTCAGTCCCAGATTGGCGGCCAGCAGGTTGCCGGTGCCGGCCGGCCGTACGGCCAGCGCGACGTCGGTTCCGGCGAGAGCGGTTACGCAGGCCATCACCGTGCCGTCACCACCGCAGGCGAAGACGAGCTCGGCGCCGTCTCGGACCGCCTGCGCGCACTGGCCGGCGCCGGGGTCGTCGACCGTGGTCTCCAGCCACATCGGCTCGGGCCAGCCGGCGGCTGTCAGCGCGCCGGCGATGGTCCGGCGCAGCTCGTCGAGGTCGGGCACTTTGGTGGGGTTGACGACGACGGCCGTCTGCAGCACACCGGGTTGCGCCGGCCGGGATGGGATCGGTGCTGGCATGGCGGGATGTCCTCGGGATCGGTGAAAGGGGCGGGAGACCACGGACGCCGCCACCCCGGAACTCGGGGTGGCGGCGCCGGCGGGTGCGATCAGGAATTGTCGTCGGCGCGGGTGCCGGCCTTGGCCAGACCGCGGCTGACCATGTAGCCGATGGTCAGCAGTGTGATGTAGAGCCAGGCGCGGTCGGCGCGGAAGTAGTCGGCGCCGCTGCCGTTGTCGCCGTTGCCGTTGCCGTCAACGACCAGGGAGGCGATGAGGATCGCGACCGTGATGACCACGTACGCGATGAACTCGGTGGTCTTGAAGGCGGCCTTGGTCTCGGCCGGGCGGCGGCGCGCAACCCCGTTGGCGGCGGTCACGTCGTGCCGGGAAGTTTCGAGTCTGGGACTGGTCAAGAAATTCTCCAAAAGCCATGAAACCGCGACCGGCACATCGTTTGTCGACGGCATGCGGCTGGCGGAAACAATGGGCCGGATGATCGGCTCGGTCGGCGGAAGTTATTTGCCGCTGTCAATTCAGGAGTACCCGGAAAGGTGGGGCTCAAACGGTGCGGCAGAACCTGTTCGGCCGAATGGTTCGACACTCATCGGCCCGTCCTGTGCCATGGGCGGCGGGCCCGGTCAGCCGGCGCTCCGGGGCAGCCGCTCCACACCGTCCACGACAAGGCCGTCGATGCCGGTCGCCGTCATGACGAACTGGACCTGCGGCGAGGCGTTCCGGATGAGGATCGACGCGCCGGGAACAGTCGTGCGTGTGCGGACCAGGAAGTGGCAGAGCGTGGCCCCCGCGAACGTGACCCCGGCGAGGTCGAGGACCACCGCGCGCGGCGCCAGCTCACTCAGGCGGGTGACGGCCGCGGCGAGGACCGGGTCGGCGTCGATGTCCAGCGCGCCGAGAAGACGCATCCAGACGGTACGGTCGTCACGCGCGACGATGGTGACGACACACTTGCTGTTCTCCGGCACCACGATGACACCCCTGTTCGGTTGTGGCGGTCGGCTCAGCCGTGGTCCGGTGCCAGGGCGCGGCGGAGCCGACCCAGCGACCGGGTGAGCAATCGGGAGACGTGCATCTGCGAGATCCCGAGCCGGCCGGCGATTTCGGCCTGCGTGTGATTGCCGTAGAAGCGCAGGATCAGGATCGTCTGGTCCCGCTCCTCGAGGAGACTGATCGCACGCTCGAGCGAGGCCCGCCCCTCGACCATCTCGTACTCGTGGTCGTTCGCGCCCAGCGTGTCGCCCAGTTCGCGGTAGCCCTCGTGGCCCACCGGCGTGGACAACGACGTCGCGGTGTAGGCGAGCGCACCCTCCAGGCCTTCCAGCACCTGCTCCTCGCTGGTGCCGAGGTACGCGGCGATGTCGGCGACGGTGGGCCCAGGAACGGTCACGGAAGTAGCGCCTGATCTCCCCGACGATGGTCGGGATCGCGTAGCCGACGAAGTCGACCTTCCGGTCCGGGTCGAACCTGTCCACCGCCTCGCCTCGACGGCCCGGTCGCGCAACGCCGACCGCGCGGGGTGGTCGAGAGGAAGGGAGGACATCGCCGCCAGAACGTCGGACGGCGAGGAGTCGAGCGGGCAGGAAACGCCGAAAATGAGGCCGCCAGCACCGTCAGGCATGAGAGTCCCTCGATCAAAGAGGTCTTCGATGCCGAAGTCTGGGGCAACGGGCTCCCACGGAGCCGCGCATGTCCCAGTGTAGACCCGCCGGTGCGCTTTCGAGCGGTCGGCGGCAACACCGGTCAACCGGTGTGCTGGACCCCGGCGAGCAGTTCGGGCGTGTGGCGCTTGTCGTTCGGGTCGGCCGCGGCGGCCAGCGCCGTGTCGGCCGATGCCCGGCTGGCGTCCGGCGGGACCACCAGCAGGTCGAAACGGTCACGCCCGAAGTCGCTCATGATGGTGATCAGCCCCGCCGGCTGGGAGGTGAACCAGCCCAGACGCACCGCCCGGCCGCCGGCGGTGGCCCGGCGCGGATGGGGGAGATCCCACTCGCCGGCGTTCAACAGCACGTGGCTGATCGGGCCGCGGAGATCGGCCAGGGTATCGACCAGCGCGGGAAGCTCCGCGACCACGTCGGTGGACCGGGGCCACCAGGCTCCGTCGAGGACGGTGGTGCGGGACGGCACCGGGTCCATCCGCAGGCGTACGGCATCGTCCGGTACTCGTGAAGTGCTGGTCGTGGTCCTCATCATCGGATTGCCTTCCGGTCGGCGACGTCCGCGCCATCAAAGGGCGGGCGCGGTGCGCTCGTCGGAGGAGACGTCGAGAAGTCGGTGTCTCTTCACCCTACGCGCACCCATTTCGGCAGTGCGTATCGTCGGCCGGCCATCGTTGATGACCACGGTGCGCTGAGTCGACGGCGGCGCCTTGGTCATCCGGGTGGCGCCCGGCAACCGGTTTACTGAGTCCGCCCGCGGGTAACCCTTGCAGTACTGCGCCAGCCGCCTCGGGCGGTGACGCGCCGGCCGTCCAGACTCCGCGGCCTCATCGTCAGTTCACGTTTGCCGGGCTCCGCGCCATCGCCGTACCCGGCAAGCAGGTTTTTAGGAGTCGCGCGATGAGCGCATCGGTAATACAGCGGCCGAAGGTCGCCGGCAGTGATTTCGCCGCGCTGAACCGCCAGATCGTCCGGTCCGGGCTGCTGGAACGCCGGCCCGCCTACTACGCCGTACGCATGAGCGTCGTGGCCGCGATGCTCGTCGGGGTGTGGGCCACCTTCGCCCTGATCGGTTCGTCGTGGTGGAGCATCGCGGTGGCCGGGTTGCTGGGCGTGGCGTTCTCGCAGACGGCCCTCCTCGCCCACGACATCGCTCACCGGCAGGTGTTCCGCACCAAGACGCCCAGCGCCACGGCGGGCCGGATCGCCGCGAACGTCGCTGTCGGGATGAGTTACGGCTGGTGGATGGACAAGCACACCCGCCATCACAACAACCCCAATCACGACGACCTCGACCCGGACGTCCAGCCCGAGCTGCTCATCTGGGCCACCGAGTCGGCGTGGGGCCGGCGCGGGATCAAGGGCTTCGTCAACCGTCATCAGGCCGGGCTTTTCTTCCCCCTCCTGACGTTGCTCAGCATCGACCTGCGCATCTCCAGCATCAAGGCGCTACGTCGTCCGGGCATGAAGCGTCGCGGCCTCGAAGCGGGTCTGATGGCCGGCCATCTGATCGCCTACGTGGCCGCGCTGCTGCTGGTGCTGTCCCCGTTGCAGGCGCTGGTGTTCTTCCTCGTGCACCACGCGGTGTTCGGGGTGTACCTGGGGATGACGTTCGCCCCCAACCACAAGGGGATGCCGCACCCGACCGGCGACGAGGACTACCTGCGTAAGCAGGTGGTGACCTCCCGCAACGTCAAGGGTGGCCGGCTGACCGACCTGGCCCTCGGCGGACTGAACTATCAGATCGAGCACCACCTCTTCCCGGCGATGCCCACCCCGAATCTGCCCAAGGCGCAGCCCATCGTCAGGGAGTACTGCGAACGAGCCGGAATCCCCTATGTGGAGACGAGCTTGATCGAGTCGTACCGGCAGGCCCTGCGTCACCTGCACGCCGTCGGCGCCCCGCTGCGGGCGACGTCCCGCTGACGTCCTCTCCGGCCCACCGCCGGAACACTCATGCTTTTCTCCGCAGTTTGGTGGATCCTGCGGGCCGTCGTCAGAGGGGGACACCGGTCGGCCCGCAGGATCGCCTCGGCCCATCCGGCTCCCTGCGTTCGTCCCCGTACGAAGGAGTGAGCGGCGCCCGGGGACACCCACTTTCGTAGGAGGCTGCCATCACTGACGCCCGACCCGAGAATCCGCGAGCGAACCGGCCGGGACGCCTCGGCCCGACGGACCGCCGTGCGGCCCTGGCCGCGCCGGGTGAGGCGGACGGATTCGTCAGCCGGACGGAACGCGCCGGCGGTTCGCTGCTGCACGTCCGCCGGCGGTCGGCCGACCCGGCCGCGACGCCTTGGGTGCTGCTGCACGGTCTCGCGGTGTCGCACCGCTACCTGATGCCGACCGCACGCCGTCTGGGACCGGGCTCGGTCTACGTGCCGGACCTACCTGGCTTCGGCATGTCCGGCAAACCGGCGGTCGTCGCTGATGTCGGTGCGCACGCCGCGACGGTCGCCGCACTGATGGACACGCTCGGCATCGGCCGCGCCGCCGTGCTCGGCAACTCGTTCGGCGGGCAGATCGCCGCCGAGCTGGCCGTGCGCCGCCCGGACCTGGTCGGCGCGCTCATCCTCGTCGGACCCACCACCGACCCGGTCGCCGCCACCGCCTGGGGGCAGACCAGGCGGCTGCTGCGTGACCTTGTCCACGAGGACGTGCGGCAGGTTCCCATTCTAGCTAGGGACATAAGGGAGGCCGGAATCCGGCGCATCCGCATCACTCTGCGCCACGCGGTGGCCGACGACATCTACGGCAAACTGCCGGCGATCCACGTGCCGACCATGCTCCTGCGCGGCAGCCGGGACCCGATCGCACCACGCTCGTGGCTCGATCGCATGGCCGTGCGTCTGGCCGGGGTGTCGGTGGTGACGGTCGACGGCGCCGCCCACAACGTCGTGACGACGGCCGGCGCCGAGACGGCCGCCGCGGTCAGACGTTTCGTCCGGTCCCGGGCGCCGGCGGCATGAGACACCCCGACCGGATCATCGGCCGTCCAGATCCGGGAGAGCCGGCAGGCTGGTGACGATGGCGCCCGCCACCTCGCCGAGGCGCCGGTTGTTGCGCCGGGCGAAGTCACGGATCAGCGTGAACGCTTCGTCCGGGCTCACCGCGCGGGCCTGGGCGACGATGCCCTTCGCCTGCTCGATGACGACGCGGCTGTTCAGGGCCCTCTGCAACTGGCCGGTGAGCACCTCGCCGCGGCGGATGGCGCGTTCCTGCAACAGGCCGATCACGGCGACGTCGGCGAGCGACTGCACGATGTGGGCGTCCGCGTCGTCCAGCTCGGTGGAGCTGCCGAACACGCCCATCGCGCCGATCACCTGCTTGCGCAGCCGCAGCGGGAAGGCGTGCACCGACTCGAAGCCGGCGAGGGCGGCGCGGGGTGCGAACCCGGGCCACTTCTCCGTCGCCGCGGCCAGGTTGACGTTGGTCACCGGGCGGGCGGTGCGGAAGGCGTCGAGGCAGGGGCCGTCGCCGTACTGCAGCTGGAACAACTCCATCAGCCGGGCACTCTCGTCGGAGGCGGCCATGAAAGTCAACCGATCGCGGTGATCGGCGAGCATCAGCCCGACCTCACCGGTGTCGAACAGACCGGCCACCCGCCGGGTGAGCATCTGCAGGAACTCCACCACGTCGAACTCGTCGACGAGTGTGTCGGCGACGTCGACGAACAGGGTCGCTAGCCGCTCGGGGGAAACGGTGGTCACAGCGGTATACCGCCCCTTCTGGCGAATCCGACTGCGGTCATGACTGGCCGCCGTCGAACGAAACCCTACGCGCGACCACGTCGCGTGCGACGTCTCCCAACGGCTTGTCCTCGGCGTACGCGTAAGCGCGCAATCGGGCGAGCGCGTCCGCCAACGAGATACCCAGCTGGACCGCCACCATCCCCTGCGCCTGGAACAACTCCGCGCGCTGCCCCACCACCTCGTCCTCCAGGCCGTCGGCGGCAGACCCGGGCACCGCCCGCGCCTGACCGTCGAGCAGCGTCGTCACCGCCACGTCGGCGAAGGTCAGCGCGTCACGGAGCTCCCCGGCCGTCAGGGAACCCGCCTCGTGGCGGAAGACGTCGAGGGCTCCGAGCCGTGCCGCGCCGATCTGCAACGGGAACGCGAACACCGCCCGCACCCCCGTGTCGTGCAGGGCGGACGCGTAGCCCGGCCACCGTCCCATCGCGCCGTCCGCGAGATCGGGCACGAGCACGGGCTGACGACTGGTGACCGCGTCGAGGCAGGGGCCCTCGCCGAGCGTGAACTGCAGCTCCTCGAGTGGCTCGTAAGCCGGCTCGGACACCGCGGCCACGCCCCGCATGCCGTCCCCGGCGAGCACGCTGACCCCGGCGCCGGAGGCGGACAGGGCCCGCCCGGCGGCGGTGCACAACCGGCGCAGCCGGCCGGCGACGCCGTGGCCGTCGCCGGGACGCGCCGGCTCGTCAGAGACCAGGCGGTGCACCCGGACGGCGCGCTCATCCACGACGCCCACCGGGTGGTCCGCCGCGCCGCGCTCGGGCGGCTCGAGGACGCGGGTGGTCTCTCATGGCTGCACCTCTCCCTCGATCGGGGAACCGCCGAGGTCCAGGGCAGCAGCTTGTCCGAAGTAACTGGTAGGCGTCACCCTACGCCCACGTCGCGGCGCGGGTGAGAAGGCCCGCTCAAGCGGGCCGGTCGCCGGTGCCGCCGGCCGTGGGGCTGGCGGTCGGCTGCGAGCCGCCGGGGCGTACGGGGCCGGCGGCGTCCCGGATGCTGTCCCGGGCGGCCCCGGCAACGGCCTGCGAAGTGATGCCGAATTCCTGGTAGAGCCGCTGGTAGTCGGCGGAGGCGCCGAAGTGCTCGAGGCTGACGATGTGGCCGGCGTCGCCGACGATGTCGCGCCAGCCCTGTCCGACGCCGGCCTCGACGCTGACCCGGGCGCGCAGCGTGGGCGGCAGGACCTCGTCACGGTAGGCGGACGGCTGCTGGGTGAACCACTCCCGGCACGGCATAGAGACCACGCGGACGGTGAGGCCCTCGGCTTCAAGCAACTCCCGGGCGTCGAGTGCGACCTGCACCTCGGATCCAGTGCCCACGAGGACGACGTCCGCGTCGGTGCCCGATCCGGCCAGGACGTAGCCGCCACGGGCAGCGCCGGCAGCCGAGGCGTACGCCTGGGGGCCACGCTCGAGCACCGGAAGGTTCTGACGGGAGAGGACCAAGCCGGCGGGCCGGTCGGTGTGCTCGAGGATCGCGCGCCAGCAGGCCGCGGTCTCGTTGGCGTCGGCCGGCCGGACCACGTCCAGGCCGGGGATGGCGCGCAGCGCGGCGAGGTGCTCGACGGGCTGGTGGGTCGGCCCGTCCTCGCCGAGACCGATGGAGTCGTGGGTCCAGACGTAGGTGGCGGGCAGCTGCATCAGCGCGGCCAGCCGGACGGCGGGTCGCATGTAGTCGCTGAAGACCAGGAACGTGCCGCCGTAGGGGCGGGTCAGGCTCTGCAGGGCGATGCCGTTGAGGATGGCGCTCATGGCGTGCTCGCGGATGCCGAAGTGCAGGGTCCGGCCGTACGGGCCGCCGGCCCACTCGCGAGTCTGCCGGGCGGCCGGGATGAAGGAGGCCTCGCCGGTCATGGTGGTGTTGTTGCTCTCGGCCAGGTCGGCGGACCCGCCCCACAGCTCCGGGAGAACCGGCGCGAGCGCGGTGAGCACCTCACCGGAGGCCTTGCGGGTGGCCATGCCCTTCGGGTCGGGCGCGAAGGTGGGCAACGCCGCCGTCCAGTCGTCCGGCAACTGTCGCTTGAGCAGGCGGTCCAGAAGCGCGGCGCGCTCCGGGTGGGCGCCGCGCCAAGCCTCGAAACCTGACAACCATTCCCGGTGTACGCGGGCACCGCGCGCGACGACCTCGCGCGTGTGCGCCAGGACGTCGTCGTCGACCGCGAACGAGACGTCCGGGTCGAAGCCGATCAGGCGCTTCGTCGCGGCGATCTCGTCGGCGCCGAGAGCGGAGCCGTGGGCCTTGCCGGTGTTGCGCTTGGTCGGTGCGGGCCAGCCGATGATCGTC
This sequence comes from Paractinoplanes rhizophilus, assembly GCF_042664765.1. Taxonomy (NCBI): domain Bacteria; kingdom Bacillati; phylum Actinomycetota; class Actinomycetes; order Micromonosporales; family Micromonosporaceae; genus Paractinoplanes; species Paractinoplanes rhizophilus. Next base: position 80,124 of record NZ_JBHTBJ010000033.1, read on the forward strand.
CGGAGCTGGATGAGCGACGGCCGGTCGGTCTCCGCCTTCGCCGCCGCGACAGCCGTGCGGAGCGCGTCGACGTCCTCGACATAATCACCGGTCCGTGTCCAGTCGACGGTCTGTACGTGCCAGCCGTAGGCGGTGTAACGGGCCGGGACGTCCTCGCTGAAGGAGATGCCGGTGTCGTCCTCGATCGAGATGCGGTTGGCGTCGTAGAACACCACCAGGTTGCCCAGCTGCTGGTGCCCGGCCAGCGAACTCGCCTCGGCGGTGAGTCCCTCCATGAGGTCGCCGTCGGAGGCGATCACGTACACGTGGTGGTCGAACGGGCTCTGTCCCGGCGCGGCGTCCGGGTCGAGCAGACCGCGCTCGCGGCGGGCGGCCATGGCCATGCCCACGGCACTGGCGAGGCCCTGGCCGAGCGGCCCGGTCGTGATCTCGACACCGCGGGTGTGCCGGAACTCGGGGTGCCCCGGGGTCGCGGAGCCCCAGGTGCGCAGGGCACGCAGGTCGTCGAGTTCGAGGCCGTACCCGCTGAGGTAGAGCTGGGTGTACAGGGTGAGGCTGGTGTGCCCGGCGGACAGCACGAACCGGTCCCGGCCGAGCCACTCGTCGTCGTTGGGGTCGTGCCGCAACACGTCGTGAAAGAGCAGGTACGCCAGCGGCGCTAGGCTCATCGCCGTGCCCGGGTGACCGTTACCCACCTTCTGGACGGCGTCGGCGGCCAGCAGCCGGGCGGTGTCCACGGCACGCACGTCCAGGGCGGACCAGCCCACGGCCTCCGCGATCGGTGCCGGCACCTGCCGGACGAGCTGGGACGGGGAAGGGTGGAACTCGGTCATGGCGATTTCCTCAATCTGGCGACGGGGGCGTGAGCCGGACACCGGCCACGCCGGACGAGCACCCGGCCGGTTGCCGGCGATGCCGTCCGAAGAGCTGCTCGAAGGAGGCGAAAGCCATGGATTTACAGAGTGCCCGGCGGGCGGGCCGCTAAACGCCGGAGGACGCCTCGCGGGCGGTGCTCGCGGCGGGCGCCCGGACGGCGTACCGTCGATGTGTCGCTCCAGACCCCGGTGGCTGACGCCTCGCCGCCCGGCGGAGGACTCCAGGAGGCGACGTGTTGTTATCCCGGATGAGAGACTCGACTCGTGAAGCGACCAGGACATCCGGCCACCGACTGCATCTGCGCGTAGTGTGGCCGCTCGGTCGCAGCTCCCGCCGTCGGAGCGACGCGGCGCTGCCGGAGGACGACCTCGACGACTTCTACGACAACGCGCCGTGCGGCTTCGTCTCCACGCTGCCGGACGGCACGATCGTGAAGGTCAACGCCACCCTGCTCGACTGGGTCGGAGCGGCCGGCGATGACCTGATCGGCCGGCGTCGCTTCACCGACCTGCTCGCTCCCGGCAGCCGTCTTCTCTACGAGACGCGTTATGCACCCCTTCTGCGGCTCCAGGGGGAGGCGAGCGGCGTCGCGCTGGAGTTGCATACCGGCGGAGGCGTGCCGCTACCGGTACTGATCACCTCTACCGTCAGAGCGGGCCGCGACGGCGCTCCGCTGATGATCTGCACCACCGTCTTCGACGCGCGCGAGCGGCGCGCGTACGAGAGGCAGTTGCTGGCTGCCCGCCAGGTGGCCGACCTCGAACGGGACCGGCTCCGACTTCTGGTCGCCGGGCTTCAACGCAGTCTGCTGCCCACCTCGCTGGCGGTTCCGCCCGGCATGACGACGGCGTCCCACTACCACATGGCTTCCGCCGACGAGGTCGGCGGCGACTTCTATGACCTCTTCCCGCTGTCGGGCGATCGGTGGGGCTTCTTCCTCGGCGACGTCCGCGGAAAGGGGGTGGCGGCCGCCGCGGTGACCGCCGCCGCCCGGTACACCTTGCGTGCGGCCGCCGTCTACGACTCCGAGCCGGTCGCCGTGCTGCGGAATCTCAACACCGTCCTGTACCAGGACTACGCCGCGCCGGGGCACCGGCACTGCACCGTCATCGTCGGCATTCTCGAACGGCAGCGCAGCGGCTACACGGCCACGGTGGCCTCTGGTGGCCACCCGCCGGCTCTCGTCGTGCGCGCCGACGGCTCGGCCGCTTATCACACCACGGACGGAGGCACTCTGGTCGGCATCCTGGCCGAGCCGCGCCTGGTTGCCCGGACGATCTCGCTGGGCGCGGGCGACACGCTGATTCTGTACAGCGACGGCCTGACCGAGGCACGGACTGCCACCGGCGCGCGGTACGGCGACGAGGCGCTGCGGGAGTTCGCGCAGGGTCTGGGCCCGACCAGCGCCCCGGTGGTCGTCAAGGCTCTGGCCGGCCTGCTCGGCACGTTCGCCCAGGTCGACGACGATGTCGCGGTGATCGCGCTGTCGGTGAACGGGCCCACCTCGCGATCGCACTGAACCGGCGACCTCGAACCGCCCGGCGTTCAGGGGCTGCCGGGGCGGTCCAGCGCCGACCACACCACCTTGCCGGTGGCCAGGGTCGTCGAGCCCCAGGCCGCGGAGACGGCGTCGACGAGTTGCAGGCCACGGCCGCCGACACCGCCCGGTCCGGCCTGCCGGGGCCACGGCGTGGGTGGCTGAGCCGTCGAAGACGGCGATATGCAGGTGGCACGACCGCAACCGGATCTGCAACGTCATCATCGTGTTCGCATGCATCGACGCATTGGTCACCAGCTCACTGACCACCAGTGCCGCGTTGCCGACCAGGCTGGGCTCGTCCCACCGCAGGCATGCTTCGGTGACCACGTCGCGGGCCCGGCGCGCGGCACCGGCGATCGGCAGCAGGTCCTTGGTGATCGACGGCACCGCCACCATCGCAGCCGCCCGGCCGGCGGCGACACTGTCGAAAAGCAGTCTCGGATCCAGCGCGCCCGCACCCAGCAGATTCCTCATTTCGGTGGTCGGCGCGCAGATCAGAACCGACACGCCAGGCCACTGCAGCGCCTCGATCATGATGCTCGCGAACAGGGCGACGGTCTCCGTGTCGTTCACCGCCAAGGCCGACACGTCGATCAGCACCGCAGCCTGACCCTGCTGCCGTGCTTCTCCCAACAGACTGTGCAGCAACGTACTGGCCGCCGTGGTCAGGTTCCCGCTCAGGGCCAGGACCGGCAGGCCGTCCTGAACGCCATAATCCCAGGTCAAGGCGTATCGCTAGCGGATGACATCGCTTTCCCTCTGCCGGGCACCCTGTGCGGAGTCACAAGCTGACAGCCCTAGCCGGGTGCGTTGAACGGAAGTGGACGTCTCCGACATGTGGCGCATGCCCGCCGGCGACCAGAGCAAACACCTGGAGTCGCGCATGTCGTGTCGTCGATCAGCCGGTCAACTTTCGCCATCGGCGCCATCGGCAGGCTCCCGCACAGCCACCGAGCTGAGGAGTCCATGCTGTCGGCCTCCTCGCCGCGGCGCTGGTCGCTGGCGTTTCCACCGGCTTGCAACTGCACCGCGCTGGCGAGATGCGAACGGCGAAGGTGTAGGCCGGAGTAGCGTAGGAGCGACCGCAGCGCCACATCGCCTGCGGCTTCACTGCCACCAGCGCCCGGTCCGGCATCGGCCACCGGAGCCCTGCATTCGGCAGACCGACGAATTTCCTGGGAGAACCACCATTACGATCGCCACCACCACTCAGCCGTCAGCTGAGCCTTCTTCTCCGGCCGTCCGCTCCGACGCCCGCCTGCGGATCGCGGGACGCACCATGTCGTACACGACCGCGGGCGCGGGGTGCCGCTGTTGTTGCTCCACGGCCTCGGCGGCACCCGTCGTACCTGGGACCACCTGATCGACGCGCTCGCCGCCACCCAAACCGTCATCGCTCCGATCTCTCATCGGGCAGCCGGCCGGCGTCCCGCCAGCGTAAAAGCTCCTCCCGCTGCGCGGTGATCGCCACCTGCCGAACGTGCAGGGCAGCTTCGTAACGAGGCGAGACCGGCGAGACCTTCGGATCGCTGTCCTGGGGCGCGGCCAGCCGTCTCCGATATCGGGCCAGCCGGGCGTCCAACGGCCCGCTCATCGTGTCGATCAGGTAAGGATGATCTCGGCGAGAAGTGCGCCGTGACCGGTTCCCGCGTATCGTCGTCGGTGTGGCCGGTCAACGGTCGGCGCCCCAGCCCTCGGCGTGTGGAGATCTGCGCACGTAAGGGGTTGGCCATGAGACGGCACTCGACGTCCTGCTGCACCGTCATGGTCACGGCAGGCCCGCAGTCACCCGCGGGTGGACCTCCGTGAAGCCGCGGCTGCGGGGTTGGCTGCATGCCGGCACATTTCCTGTGGCCGTGGCTGTCGGGGCGCTGTTGACGGTGCTGTCCCCGGGCGCCGGTCCCCGGCTCGCGTTGGCGCTGTTCACGGTGTCGTCGGCGTTGCTGTTCGGCGTCAGCGCCCTGTATCACCGCGGTCGCTGGACCGGGCGGCCCTACAGCGTGTTGAAGCGGCTGGACCACGCCAACATCTTCTTGATCATCGCCGGCACCTACACGCCTTTCTGCGTGCTCGCATTGCCGCCGGGCCAGGCGCGGGGCTTGCTGTGGATCGTCTGGGGCGGCGCGCTGGCGGGTGTGGCCTTCCGGGTGCTGTGGGTGGGCGCGCCCCGTTGGCTGTACGTGCCGGTGTACGTCGCCCTGGGATGGGTTGCGGTGATGTACCTGCCCGGATTCCGGCAGACCGGCGGCGCGCCGGTGGTCACGTTCCTCATCCTCGGTGGCGTGCTCTACACCCTCGGCGCCGTGGTCTACGGCGTCAGACGGCCCGACCCCAACCCGCGTTGGTTCGGCTTTCACGAGGTCTTCCACGCCCTTACCGTCGCGGCCTTCACCGCCCATTGCATCGGCATCTCCATCGCCCTGCGTGGCACCGTCGCCTGAGCGCCCGATTGCGGAGCCGGCCAGGTCATTGTGGGTTGGCCACGATCGGTGGGGGTACTTGTTGCCGTAGTTCACCCCTTATCGGCAGGCCTTGAGGAGATCTTGTGCCCGTTGTCGCGCTGACGTTTCGGCCCTGTCAGGGGAGCTGTGTAAGTCGGGGGTGTGCCAAGATCGACCGGCTTGAGAACCGGTCAGATGGGACACGACGTGACACAGGACACAGATGCGGCCCGAGTCGACGAGGCGGCGGGCCGGCGGTTGGCGGAGTCGTTGTCGGCGGAATCGATCGATGCGTTGATCAATGACGCGAAGCGGGCCGGCACGCCGCTGGATGGTGTGGACGGTTTGTTGAATCAGATGACGAAAGCGGTTCTCGAGCGGGCGTTGCAGGCCGA
>NZ_JBHTBJ010000034.1:0-83783 GCF_042664765.1 Paractinoplanes rhizophilus
CGCGCCACCCCGCCGCGCCGCATCGCGCCACCGCGCCGCACCGCAGCGCGCCGCACCCCCACCGCGCCGCACCGCGCACCGCCCGCCCCACCGAGCGCCATCCCCGCGCGACCGCCCCGCGCTGCCGGCGGATCTTGAAGGGTTGCCGTTCGGCGCGCACGGCAACTCTTCATCCCTTGCAGCCGCCCTGGGCTGCCGCCGGAAATATCCCTTATTCCCGGCGGATGCGCCGACGGCTTCCCACGATGCGAACCGCGTGCCCGTTGACCGGGACGGCTCGCCGACCTGCGGGACTCGGTCTCGCCATCCGATAGCCCCCGCCACATAGCGGGAACCCAACTCACCTCACAACCGGCGCCGGCGGCGGCACCCCATCCGAACCAGGCGGCTGGCCGCACCGTCCATCTGCCGGCCACGCTGCGGCAACAGACGCCCTGGTCAGACGGGCAGGGTCAGATCGCCTCTCCGCAAATCGCCGGGCATGCCGGCGGCGGCCGAGGCGGGGTCGGCGTTGAGCTCGATGATGTGGTTGTCGGCGTTCACGTGGACCACTCTCGGCCGGTACGCGCGAGCCTCGGCGTCGTCCATCTGGCCGTACGCGATGAGGATGACCAGGTCGCCGGGGTGGATCAGGTGGGCGGCGGCGCCGTTGATGCCGAGGACGCCGGTGCCGCGCTCGCCGGGGATCACGTACGTCTCCAGGCGAGCGCCGTTGGTGACGTCGACGATCGCCACCTGCTCGCCGGCCAGCAGGTCGGCGGCCTCCATCAGGTCCAGGTCGACGGTCACCGAGCCGACGTAGTGCAGGTCCGCCTGGGTCACGGTGGCTCGGTGGATCTTGGACTTGAGCATGGTGCGGAGCATCAGTGGCCCTTCAGCTGGAGCGGGACGTTGTCGATCAGGCGGGTGCTGCCGACGCGGGCGGCGACCAGCAGGCGAGCTGGACCCTCCGGGGGCGCCGGGCCCAGATCGGGAGCGGTCAGCGCCAGGTAGTCGACGCGGATGCCGGGCTCGCCGTCGAGGATCTTGGTGGCGGCGGCGAGGACCGCGTCGGGGTCGGTGTGCGTGGCGCCCTCGCGCAGCGCCCGGGAGAGGGCCAGCGCGGATGCCCGCTCGTCGGCCGACAGGTAGCGGTTGCGGCTGGACATGGCGAGGCCGTCGGGCTCGCGTACGGTCGGCACGGCGACGATCTCGACGCCGAGCTCGAGGTCGTGCGCCATGCGGCGGATCAGCGCCAGCTGCTGGAAGTCCTTCTCGCCGAAGAAAGCCACGTCGGCCCGGGTGAGCAGCAGCAGCTTCTCGACGACGGTGAGCATGCCGGAGAAGTGGCCGGGCCGGCTCGCGCCTTCGAGGATCTCGCCGAGCGGGCCGGCGTTCATGGTGATCGACGGCGCGCCGCCCGGGTACATCTCGTCGCGGCCCGGCGCGAAGACCACGCTGACGCCCTCGGCCCGGCACGCCTCGAGATCGGCCTCCAGGGTGCGCGGGTACTTGTCGAAGTCCTCGTTCGGCCCGAACTGCAGCGGGTTCACGAAGATGGTGACCAGCACGAACGTCGAGCGCTCACGGGCCGCCCGGATCAGCGCGCGGTGCCCGTCGTGCAACGCGCCCATGGTCATCACCACGGCGACCTCGTCGGTGGCGGCGGCGACCGCGGCCGCCAGCTCGGCCCGGGTGTGGATCAAAAGGGTCGGGATCGGGTCGGTCACCGCGCGCTCCCCACGCCGTCCCGAGACTGAGCGACGCCGGTCTGTGTGGCCCGGGACAGGACGTCCAGCAGGGGCGCGGCGTCCTGCGGGCGCAGGCGGCCGGAGGCGATCGCGCGGTCGGCGGTGCGGCGGGCCAGGGCGAGATAGGCCGTGCGGGCCGCCGGCGGCATGCGGTCGAGGTGCTTGCGTACGGTGCCGGCGTCGCCCCGGGAGACCGGGCCGGTCAGGGCCGTGTCGCCGAGGCGCAGGGCGTTGTCGAGGGCAGCCCGCAGCAGCGGCTCGAGCACCCGGCGAGGCTCCCCGACGCCGGCCGCGCGCAGCAGGTCGGCCGCCTCGTTGACCAGGGTGACCAGGTGGTTCGCGCCGTGGGCGAGCGCCGCGTGGTAGAGCGGGCGGGCGTCCTCGGCGATCCACTCGGGCACGCCGCCCAGGTCGGCGACCAGGCGGGTGGCGAACGTACGGTCCCGGGTGGTGACGCCCCAGGCGATGCCGGGAAGGCGGTCGAGATCCGAGTCGGCGCCCGTGAAGGTCATCGCGGGGTGCAGGGCCATGCCGTTCACATCGCCCAGAACGGCGAGTCCGTGAGCGCCGGAGGTGTGCGCCACCATCTGGCCCGGGCGCAGGGCGCCGGTGGCGGCCAGACCGGCCACCACAGCGCCGAGTGCGTCGTCGGGGACGGCCAGCAGCAAGAGATCGTCGGCGGCCCGGGCGACGTCGTCGGCCGGCAGGATCGCGGCGTCCGGCAGGAGCCGCCGGGCGCGATCGCGGGAGGCTGCGGAAACGGCCGCGGCGGCGACCACGTGGTGGCCCGCGGCGGTCAGAGCGGCGCCCAGCACGGCCCCGACGCGGCCGGCGCCCACGACGCCGACGCTGAGGGGACGCGCGCCGTGCCGGCCGCGCGACATTGCGCTCATATCAGGATCCAGTCCTCGAGAAGGGGTACCGGTCGAGCTGAAGTATGCGCTGCGGTAACACGCCGGTGACAACAGCGTGTGGTCAACTGCACCGCCTATCTTTTCCCCGTGACGACGTGGCGCGACGCGATGGCCGAGGGGCTTTACGGGCCGACGGGGTTCTTCACGAACGCCGCGAGCGGTCCGGCACAGCATTTCCGGACAAGTGCGCATGCGTCGCCGCTGTTCGCGCGGGCGGTGGCGCGGCTGGTCGAGCGGGTGGACGGGGCGCTCGGCCACCCCAAGGCGTTTGACCTGGTCGACGTGGGGGCCGGTCGCGGCGAGTTGCTGGCCACGCTGCGGGTCATGCTGCCGGACGAGCTCGTGCGGCGGACGCGGTTCACGGCGGTCGAAATCGCCCCGAGGCCGCCGGGACTCGATGGCGGCATCGCCTGGGCGCCGGAGGTGCCGGACCGGATCGCGGGGCTGCTGGTCGCCACGGAATGGCTGGACAACGTGCCGTTGGATGTTGCCGACGTCGACGACCACGGGCGGCTGCGGAAGGTCCTGGTCGACCCGGCGACCGGGGCGGAGTCGCTGGGCGGGTCGGTGGACGCCGCGGATCTGTTCTGGCTGGAGCGGTGGTGGCCGGCGGCCGGGCGGGTGGAGATCGGGTGGCCGCGGGACACGGCGTGGGCCGACGCGGTGAGCCGGGTGCGGCGGGGGTGTGCGCTGGCCGTCGACTACGGACATCTGCGGGACGACCGGCCGGCGTGGGGGACGCTCACCGGATTCCGGGGCGGGCGGCAGGTGCCGCCGGTGCCGGATGGGAGCTGCGACCTCACCGCGCACGTGGCCATGGACTCGATTGCGGCGGCGGCCGGGACGCCGTACGAGATGATCCGCCAGCGTGCGGCGCTGAAAGCGCTGGGGATCGACGGCGCCCGACCACCGCTTGATCTTGCGAGCCGCGACCCGGCGGCCTATCTCCGCGCCCTCTCGGCAGCGGGCGAGGCGGCCGAGCTGGTGGAGCCGGCGGGACTCGGCGGACACTGGTGGCTGCTGCACACGGTGGATGTGGACGGACGTGGGAGCATGCTTCTGTGACCGCATCCGACCACCCCGCCCGCCACCCGAAATCGGACTGAAGGCCGCCAAGATGCGTGAGATGACCGTGGGAACCGGGGCCGGGCTCGACACGGCCGACATGGTGCTCAACATCGGGCCGCAGCATCCGTCGACGCACGGGGTGTTGCGACTCAAGCTCACCCTCGACGGCGAGCGGGTGGTGGCCTGCGAGCCGATCGTCGGGTACATGCATCGTGGCGCCGAGAAGCTGTTCGAGGTGCGCGACTACCGGCAGATCATCATGCTGGCCAACCGGCACGACTGGCTGTCCGCGTTCGCCAACGAGCTGGGCGTCGCGCTGGCGGTCGAGCGTCTGATGGGCATCGAGGTGCCCGAGCGGGCGATCTGGCTGCGCACCGCGCTGGCCGAGCTCAACCGGGTGCTCAACCACCTGATGTTCCTCGGCTCCTACCCGCTGGAGATCGGCGCGATCACCCCGATGTTCTACGCGTTCCGCGAGCGGGAGACCCTGCAGGCGGTGATGGAGGAGGCCACCGGCGGCCGGATGCACTACATGTTCAACCGGGTCGGCGGCATCAAGGAGGAGGTCCCGGCCGGGTGGACCCGGCGCGCGCGGCAGGCGATCGGGCAGGTCCGGTCGCGCCTGCCGGATCTGGACCGGATCATCCGGCACAACGACATCTTCCTGGCCCGGACGGTCGGGGTGGGTGTGCTCACGGCGGCACAGGCGGCAGCGTACGGGGCGTCGGGGCCGGTGGCGCGGGCCAGCGGACTGGATTTCGACCTGCGGCGCGACGAGCCGTATTTGGCGTACGACCAGCTGACCGTGCCGGTGGTGACGAAGAAGAACGGCGACTGTCACTCACGGTTCGAGGTGCTGCTGGATCAGGCGTACGTGTCGCTGGACCTCGCCGAGGAGTGCCTCGACCGGGTCGACAAGATCTCGGGGCCGGTCAACGTGCGGCTGCCCAAGGTGGTGAAGGCGCCGGAGGGGCACACGTACGCGTGGACCGAGAACCCGCTCGGGGTGAACGGCTACTACCTGGTGTCGCGGGGCGAGAAGACGCCGTGGCGGCTCAAGCTGCGGACGGCCTCCTACGCCAACGTGCAGGCGTTGGCGACGCTGATCCCGGGCTGCCTGGTGCCCGACCTGATCGCCATCCTCGGGTCGATGTTCTTCGTGGTCGGCGACATCGACAAGTGAGTCAGCGCCGGCCGTAGCCCTGCACGTAGCGCTCGTCGGGCTGTGGCTGGTTGTCCCAGCCGGGGTAGGACGCGAAGTCGGCGAGGGTGCCGACGTTGGTGTCGTTGGCCGACGGGCGGTGGCGGCGAGCCTTGTAATTGGGATCGCCGGACGGCTGCCGGCTCGGGCCGTCATAGCCGCCGTCCAGCTCATAGCCGGTCGCGTCGTTGCCGACCGGGTCGTATCCGGTCTGCTCGTATCCGGTTGGGTCGTATCCGGTTGGGTCGTATCCGGTTGGGTCGTATCCGGTTGGGTCGTATCCGGTTGGGTCGTATCCGGTTGGGTCGTATCCGGTGGCGGCGTAGCTGGTCGCGTCGTAGGCTCGCGGGTCGTCGTCGCCGGATGGGCTGTAGCTGGTGGGGGCGGAGGCTGGACCGTGAGCGTTCGCGGTTGCGCGTCCGCCGCCGTTGATGGAGGCCCGGCCGTTGCTCGAGGCCCCTCCGTTGCTCGAGGCCCCTCCGTTGCTTGAGGGCCGGCCGTTGGCGGGCGGATAGCCGTTGGCCGGGGGATAGCCGTTGGCCGGGGGATAGCCGTTGGCGGGGGGATAGCCGTTGGCGGGCGGATAGCCGTAGTCGTCGCCGGGGTAATCGTCGGGCTCTTCGTAGCCGGTGCTGGGGACCCGGGCCGAGCCGTAGGTGCCGCCGGGCGACGCGCTGCCGGGCCGGACCGACGCCGAGGTGCGTGGCGGCGCGGAGGCGGGAACCGAGGCGGAGGCGCGTGGGGGCGCGGAGGCGGGAACCGAGGCGGAGGCGCGTGGGGGCGCCGACGCCGGGACCGAGGCCGAGCCGCGGGGCTGCGGGATGCCGGCCGAAGCCGATGCCGGCACGGGCCGGACGGCCGCGCTGGCCGTTGCGGCCGGGGCGGGGACGCTGGCCCGGCCCCCGCTGGCGAAGCCGGGGTCTCGGCGGGGTGCCGACGCGAACGGGTCATCCTCGGGCGGCACCGTCGGGACGTCGGCGAAGAAGCCGGAGCTGTCGGGATCGTCGAAGGCCGGAGCCATGCCAACGCCGCCCGGGCCGGGGCCGGGCGCGAAACCGTGGCCGCCGGAGTCGGGAGCGAAGCCGCGGCCGCCGGAGTCGGAAGCGAAGCCGCGGCCGCCGGAGCCAGGGGCGGGCAACGGGCCGGGGGCGGGCGCCAGGCCGGGAGCGGCGGCGTGGGCGAACTCGGCTCGCAGGTCTCGGCGCAGGGCCTCGACCTCCTCGGCGACGCGGTCCTCGACGTGCATGCGCTGGAGCACCGGGTCGCTGCGGATGAGCACCGAGGCGCCGATCAGCACGACGGCCACGGCGACCAGCAGCACGGCGAAGCGCACCGACCCCGAGCTGTCGCCGAGCAGCACGATCGCCGCGGCCACCGGGGCGAGCAGCACGCCCGCCCAGATCAGGCCGCGGAGCAGTCGCGAGCTGTGTCCAGTCTCGGGATCCCTCTCCGGCATGGGCGCCGATGTTACCCAGAGTGCGCCAGGATCGGAACGGCCAAGCGCCGGGCTTCGCGGGAAACCCGGCGCTTGTCCAACAAACGACTAGTTTTCGGTGAAATAGGTCACCCGGCCGCCAGGGCGCCGTCCGAGCTGAAGACCAGGCCGACGCTGATCGTGCCCTGCTTGAGGGCCGTCTTGGTCAGCGGGCCGCCCGCGTCCAGGCTGGAGAACTTGCCGGCCTGGAAGTTGTAGACGTCGACGAGGCCCTGCTGGCACTTGGGCCGCTGCGGGCACTCGGCCGGGCCGCCCAGCACGCTCGCCGCGCCGGAGCACTTGGCGGCCAGGTCGGACAGGGTCTTGACGCCGTACTGGTCGGCGAAGGCGGTCGTGGTCGCGAACGCGTTCTGGTCCTGCGCCTCGGACGCCTTGCCGAAGACCAGGCCGACCTTTTCGCCGAGGGCGGTCAGGTTGGTCACCGTGGTGGCCAGGTCGGACGAGGACGGATCCTTGCCGCTCTTGTCGACCTTGCCCTGCAGGAAGGTCGCGAGGGTGGCCGCGTACTCGGGGACGACGGAGATCTGACCCTTTTCCAGCGCCGGCTCGTACAGCTCGCGGTTGCCGATCTGCTGAACCTTGACCTTGAAGCCGGCCGCGGTCAGGACCTGGCCGTAGATCTCGCCGAGGGTGGCGCTCTCGCTGAAGTTCGCCGCGCCGACGGTGATGTTGCCGGAGCCCTTCTCGAGGCCCGCGGCGATGTTGTTGGTGGCGATGAACTCGGCGGCCGCGTCCTTCGAGGACTTGCGGTCGATGTCGACCGCCTTGTTGAGCGCGATCAGCTTGGTGGTGTCGAGCGCCGCCGAGACCTTGTCGAGCGCGGCGATCAGCTGCGGCGACGACGCCTTCTTGTTGATCGCGGGAATCACGTTGTCGGTGTTTTGCAGGTGCTTGTCGTCGGTGAGGACGACCAGCTCGTTGCCCGCGACCGGGGCGCACCCCTGGCCGGTGGCCGACGATGGGGGTGCCTCCGTGCCGGAGGAGCCGGCGCTGCCACAGCCGGCGAGAGTGACGATGGCCGCTGTGGCGCTCGTGGCCATCAGGAGCAGGTGTCGACGCATACTGCCGCCTTCTGTGTCCCGGCGCGGCCGTGTGGCCGTGCCGCGTGTCCGACGGGCAGCCGATGTGCGAATGCCCGTATGTGTGCAGCACCTAGGTCTACCCGCTGGGTATGACAACTTCGGGGAAAGATGCTCGTCCGTTACCCGGTCGTAGCCGCCCGGGCGACCCGGCGACGCCGCTCGGAACGCAGCGGACGGGGCGTGACCAGGCGTTCCAGCCCGGCGAACAGCGCCTCGGCGAGAAGTGCGAGGAGCACCACAGCGATGCCGCCGGCCACGATCTGGGCGCCGCCGACGCTGATGCCGAGCCCGAATCCGGCCGTGATGATCTGCCCGAGCCCGCCGCCGTTCACAAATGTCGCGAGCGTGGCGGTGGCCACCACCTGCACGACCGCCGTGCGCAGGCCGGACGCGAGGTATGGAACCGCGAGCGGCAGCTCGACCCGGCGCAGCAACTGCCCGCCGGAGAGGCCCATCCCGAGCGCCGCGTCCTTGGTCTCGGCGTCGACCGAGCGCAGCCCGGTGTACGCGTTCGCCAGCAGCGGCGGCACCGCGAAGACGGCGAGCGCGAGGACCACCGGGAGCTTGCCGAAGCCGATCGGGGTGAGCGGCAGGATGGTGAGCAGGGCCAGCGTCGGCAGCGCCCGGGTGAGGTTGGCCACGGTGACCACGACGCCGCCGCCCCGGCCGCGGTGGCCGAGCCAGATGCCCAGCGGGAGCCCGATCACGCAGCCGAGCAGCACCGCCCAGAACGTGATCACCAGGTGCTCCTGCAGGCGGTCGAGCAGACCGCCGGGGTTGGTCCAGTTCAGCGGGTCGTTGAGCCAGACGATGCCGTCGCGGAAATAGCTCATGCGAGGCGCCTCCGGCTCCACGGCGTCAGCAGTCGGCCCAGCCCGATCAGCGCGAGGTCGAAAACCAGGGCCAGCGCCACGCAGAGCACGGTGCCGGTCAGGATCTCGGCCTTGTAGAAGTTGTTCCAGAAGCCGCCCATGATCAGGTCGCCCAGCCCGCCCTGCCCGATGATCGCGCCGATCGTGACCAACGCCACCGTGGAGACCGTCGCCAGCCGCAGGCCGGTCACGATGCCGGGCAGCGCGAGCGGCAGCTCGACGTGCCAGAGGCGCCCGACCCGGCCGTACCCCATGCCGGACGCCGCGTCCCTGACCTCGGCCGGGACCTGGGTGAGACCGGTCAGCGCGTTGCGAACCACCAGCAGCAGGGCGTACAGCACCAGGGCGATCAGCACCGTCACCCGGCTGGTCGCGCCGAGCAGCGGGGCCAGCAGCGCGAGCAGCGCGAGGGACGGAATCGTGTACAGCACGCCGGAGAGTGCGAGAATCGGGCCGGTCAACGGTCTGATCCAGTAGGCGAGGACGGCGAGCGGCACGGCGACCAGCAGCGCGATCACCACGGTCTCGAGGGTGATCCCGATGTGGAAGCCGAGCTTGGACACGATGGTGTCCGCGTTGTCCTGGACGTACTGCCAGGAGAACCACGGATTGCCGGGCCCGTCACCGGCGGGAGCGGCCAGCGGCGGGAACGCCGGCGCCCGCGACAGGAAGGACATACGTGGACGCTACCGCGATCAACGGAGCCGGGCCCGCCCGGAGCGCGGCCTCGATCACGCTGGAGGACATCGGCAAGACGTACCCGGACGGGACGGTCGCGGTCGGCGACTTCAGCCTCGAGGTCCGCGCCGGGGAGCTCACCGTGCTGATCGGGCCGTCGGGCTGCGGCAAGTCCACGATCCTCCGCATGATCAACCGGCTAATCGAGCCGACCCACGGCCGGATCCTGATCGACGGCGAGGACATCCTCCAGCGGAACCCGGTCGAGCTGCGCCGGCACATCGGCTACGTGATCCAGAACGTGGGCCTCTTCCCGCACCAGAACATCCGCACCAACATCGGCACGGTCCCCCGCCTGCTCGGCTGGCCCAAGGCCAAGATCAACTCCCGCGCCGACGAACTGCTCGAGCTGGTCGGCCTCGACCCGGCCCGGTACGCCAAGCGATATCCGCACGAGCTCTCCGGCGGCCAGCGGCAGCGGGTCGGGGTGGCCCGGGCGCTCGCCGCCGATCCGCTGGTGCTGCTCATGGATGAGCCGTTCTCGGCGGTCGACCCGATCGCCCGCGGCCGGCTCCAGGAGGAGTTCCTGCGGCTGCAGGCCGCGGTGCGCAAGACGATCGTGCTGGTCACCCACGACATCGACGAGGCGGTGCGGCTCGGCGACCGGATCGCGGTGCTGGCCGAGGGCGGGCGGCTTCTGCAGTACGCGCCGCCGGCCGAGCTGCTGAGCCGGCCGGACTCGACGGCGGTGAGCGACTTCGTGGGCTCCGACCGGGGCATCCGGCGGCTGGCCGTCACCCCGCTCAAGCCGGCGATGACCCCGGCCGGCGCGGGGACCACGACGGGCGACCGGCCGACCGTGGGCGCCGGCGGCACGCTCTACGACGCGCTGGCCGCCATGCTCGCCGTCGACGCCGCCGAGGTGGTGGTCGTCGATGGCGAGCAGGCGGTGGGCGTCATCACCCGTACGTCAATCTTTGAAGTGCCCGAAGCGGAAGCGAAGGTCTGAGCGCACGGGTCATCTTGTGCCGCGGTAGCCGCCCAGCGTGGCCAGGCCGACGAGCCAGCCGACGAACAGCCCGTAGGTGGCGCCGCTGCCGGCCGCCTGGAACGCGCCGATCAGCGACGGGTTGTGCAGGAAGAGCGTGGTGAACAGCGCCGCGAAGCCGCCGGCGAAGATGTAGGACGCCCAGCCCGCGAAGAACTGGCTGATCGTGCCGCGGGCCCGGGCCAGCTGCGAGCCGGGCAGCAGGAACAGGAACAGCGCGGTGAGCACGATCAGCAGGATCGCGCGGAGGTCGCCCACGATGATCTCGCGCAGCGAGTCGTTGGAGTTGAACGACCAGCGCGGCCAGGCGAGCAGCCGCAGCCACCATCCGCCGGCCGTGTTGGGATTGGTGTTGTCGGATACCCAGTCCGCGTACCACGGGCTACCGAAGACGAGGACCAGTATGAGTGCGGCCAGCGTGCCCGCACCGGGTGCAGACTTGTACCGGTTGCCGAGAGCCATGCGCGGATATTTCCCAACGCGAATGGCTTTTCAAACGGCGGTCGCTCAGTCGTGGGTTTGCAGATAATCGATGAACGCGGCCCGGAGAAGGGGCTCCGACTCGCCGTACCCGTGCTCCTGGTAACCGCCGCGGCCCCGGAACTCCCGCCAGAGCGCGACGTACTCGTCGATGATCGGGCCGATCGAGTTGGGCGCGCCGTCGAGCTCGCCGACGTCGTCCGAGTCGGGCAGGTGCTTGCTGACGCTCCAGAAGAACTTGATGTCGCGGTGCTTGCGCGCCACGGCGAAGGCGCGCTCGCGCAGCTCCTCGGTGGGCAGGGCATCCAGCTCAGCGAAGCTCGGAGTGGTCATGACGGCAAGCATAGGGCCGCCCGGGTGCGCCGTTCCTACCGACCGGATCCCCACGGCCCCTCGTCCCAGCGGTCCGTACGCGCCGGGGTGGTCGACGCCGAGTTCCAGGCCTCCAGGTCGGGCGTCCAGTTGGTGACGCCGTTCGTGGGGGCGGCGTTCCAGTCCTCGCCGCTGCCCGGCGAGAGCGGCCGGCCGTACGTCTCGACCAGCCGGGTCACGATCAGGCCGCCGCCGAAGACGCAGGCCGCGGTCGCGAACAGCGCGATGTCCAGCTCCTTGCGGCTGGACCAGTCGAGGAAGAGGGTGAGCGCCGCGACCGCGAACAGCGTGCCGAAGACGCCGCCGCGCCGGCCGTACGCGCTGGTGCCGGCGAGCATGGCCAGGCCGACGGCGATGCCGGTCCACTCCAGGCCGGTGCCGGGGACGATGGGGGACGCCGACTGCGCGGCCAGCAGGATGCCGGCGCCGACCGCGAACGCCGACGAGAGGACCAGCGAGAGGATCACCGGGGCGGCTACCACCAGGCCGCGACGGTGGGCCGGGTCGCCGTGCGGGCGCAGGCCGCCCAGCCAGCGGCGCACCGGCGTGACGGTGCCGAGCGCGCCGCCGATCACGGCCAGCAGCGCGAACCCGCCGAAGAGGAAGAACGCCTGGTCGGTGGGGTCGTAGCCGCCCTGCACGACGACCGGGGCGGCGCGCAGCTGGTCGTAGACGATCACGCCGAGCGCGGCCGCGAGCGTGGCCGCCCAGCCGGGCACGTGCAGCACGAGGATGAGCAGGCCGATCGCGATCGCGCCGGCCGCCGCGATGATCAGCGCCGGGACCGCGGCCTTGAGCAGCCCCTGGTCGCCCTGCTCGGCGTAGTGCAGGGCGGCGGCCAGGGCGATCGGGCCGAGCGCGAGGTTGGGCACGCCGGCCCGCAGGGTCAGCCCACCGCCGAGGGTGAGCAGGCCGATCGCGGCGCCGGTCACCAGCAGGTTGTCGAGCGCGGGCCGCTTGAGGCTGGCCGGGTCGAGCCGCCAGAGCAGGAACGCGAAGGTGGCGGCCGCCAGCAGCAGCACGACCTCCCAGCCGAGATGGATGCCGAGCCGGTCGCGCCCGTCGTCGTCGCGGCGCAGCAGGTCGGGCGACGTGTCCGCGGCCGCGGCCTCGGCGGCCAGCTCCTCCCGGCGGCGCTGCTCGGCCGCGGCCAGGGTATTCGCTCGGTAGGCGGCCGGATCGGTCGGCTGTTCGTCAGTCCGACGGAAGGTCGTCTCGTCGTACGCCATCCTCGCGCCTCCTCGATGCTCGCGCCCCGAAGCATACGGATAGTGGTCGGTCTCAGTTCAAGGCCGAAATAGTGCCGGATCGACGACGGCGGGTGTCGGGCGGGTCATCGATTCTTGCCATCGGCAAGGATCGGCCGCCGCGGAGTCACCGCCGGCCGCTGGGGCGATCGGAGTCGTCCTCGTCCTTGGCGTCCGGCTTTTCCGGGATACGGCACGCGCGTTCGAGCCAGAGCGCGGCGCCGATCAACGCGAGCGCGGAGAGCAGGCCACCCGCGGCGGTCGGCAGGTCGTCGTGCGCGGCCTGGGTCGGCTCCATCGCGAGCCAGGCCACCAGGCCGGCCGAGAACCCGGCCGAGATCGCCCCGACGAGTGACGACGCCTTGGCCAGCGCGACGTAGCGGGCCACCGCGAGCGGGTCGACCGGCAGCGTGCCCGGTTTGCGGTGGATGCGGGCGCTCGTGTTCTGCGCCAGCAGGCCCTCGGCGATGGCCAGCACGACCAGCACGATCACCGGGGACCAGGGCAGATCGGGCAGCGCGGAGTAGGAGAAGCTGAGCAGCAGCCAGCCCAGCGCGGCCGCGGCGAGGCCGGCGACGATCAGCACCGAGATGCTCGTCGGCCGCATCGACGGATCCGACTTGGGCGCCTGCGGGTTGCTGCTCACGACCTCGACTCTAACGGCAGATCCGGGCGCGGGCTCATCCCGGCGAGGTCGGCGGCGAGGGCGGGGTCGTTGAGCAGGTCGGTCAGCCAGCCGTGGCCGGGCAGTTGCCCGTACGGCTGAATGTCGATCCACGGCCGCAACACGAACGCCCGCTGATGGGCCCGGGGGTGCGGGAGCGTCAGCTCCGGATCGTCGCTGATCACCGGCTGGTCGTCGGCGTTCCAGACCGCGATCACGTCCACGTCCAGCGTGCGCGGGCCGAAGCGGCGCTCCGGGTCGCGCACCCGGCCGGCCGCCGCTTCGCAGGCATGGGCCCGCTCCAGCCAGTCGTGCGGCGCGGCCGTCGCGTCGGTCGCCAGCACCACGGCGTTCAGGTACGCGGGCTGGTCGGTGTCGCCCCAGGGCGGGGTCTCGTAGATGCCGGAGACCACGGCCACGCTCTCGCCCAGCAGGCGGACCGCCTGCTGGAGGTGTCCGTAGCGGTCGCCCAGGTTGCTGCCGAGCGACAGCACCGCCCGGGTCACGACCGGCCCCGGCGCAGGGTGACGGACACGTCGGCGAACTCGTGCGGGATCGGCGCTCCCGGCTTGTGGACGGTGACCTCGGCGGTCGCCACCCGGTCGTCGGCCAGGCAGACCGTCAGCAGCCGGTCGGCCAGCGTCTCGATCAGGTTGACCGGCTCGCCGGTGAGCACCGCGATCAGGCGCTCGGCGAGCTCGCCGTAATGCACGGTGTCGGTCACGTCGTCGGTGGCGGCGGCCTTGCTCAGGTCGAGTTCCAGCACGACGTCGACCACGAAGTCCTGGCCCTCCCGGCGCTCGAAATCGAAGACGCCGTGAAAGCCGTGCGCCCGCAGGCCGCTCAGCGTGATCTTCCCGGACAAAAGTTCACCTCTTCCATTGCGGCGAGCCGTCAATTCTCGCGGGTTTTCAACCGCGGCGAGCCGGAGGCTCGCCAGACGGCCAGGGCGTCGGCGGTGCTGCGGACGTCGTGGACGCGTACGCCCCAGGCGCCGGCCGCCACCGCCAGGACCGAGGTCGCCAGCGTCGCGGCCTCGCGCTCGTCCACCGGCCGCGGGCGGCCCTCGGCGTCGGCCAGCAGCCGGCCGAGGTACGTCTTGCGGCTGGCCGCGAAGAGCACCGGGAAGCCGAGGTCGACGAAGACGTCGAGACGCCGGGTGAGCTGCCAGTTGTGCTCGGCGTTCTTGGCGAAGCCCAGGCCCGGGTCGAGAATGATCTGTCGCGGGTCGACGCCGGCGCCGACCGCGTCGTCCACCCGCTCGAGCAGCTCGGCACGGACCTCGGCGACCACATCGTGGTACACGGCGAGTTTGTTCATGTCGCGGGAGTGGCCGCGCCAGTGCATGAGGACCCACGGGCAGCCGGCGTCGCGGGCCACCCCGGCCATCGCCGGGTCGGCCAGGCCCCCGGAGACGTCGTTGATCACGGTGGCGCCGGCCTCGAGGGCGGCTGCCGCGACAGTGGCCCGGGTGGTGTCGATGCTGATCGGCACGCCCGCGGCGGCCAGGGCGGTGATCACCGGGACGACCCGGGTGGTCTCGGTCGCGGCGTCCACCCGCTCGGCGCCGGGCCGGGTCGATTCCCCGCCGATGTCCACGATGTCCGCGCCGGCGCGGCGCAAGGCCATGCCATGTTCGACGGCGGCGTCCACGTCGGTGTACCGGCCGCCGTCCGAGAAGGAGTCCGGGGTGACGTTGACGATCCCCATCACGACCGGGTGATCTCGGCGGATAGTTGCCCCGCCTGTGAGCTGCGCATCCGTTGCCTGACTCGTCACGGAACGAGGGTAGGACGGACGGGTTGTGGCACGTATGTACGATGTCTGGTGACTCATTTTCACGCATGCGTTTACCTTGCGTAACGAATGGGCCGCTTGAAGCCAAGAAAAACGCGCCGTACTCTTCGGATCTGGGCATCATGAAGGAACCGAAGAGAGCAGACGAGCATGGCAGTGCCCGAACAGCTCACTCGACGCGGTGAGCTGGAAGTAGCACGATATGGGCGTCGCCGTGCGGCTTCACAACTGCGACGTGTCCGGACCCCCCTAACCGGACACGGGGAGGTTTACCAATGATCGCCACCGAGCTCGCCACGCAAGTCGTGGCAGCCGTCCAGCAGGGAACGCTGGCCGCACCCGAGCCCAAGGGCATCAACACCCAAGGCATCGTCACTTTCTTCGCCAGCAACATCGCGCCGATCCTTCTCGCGGTGCTCGGCGTGATCTTCATCGGGCGCGCCAGCCGCGGTGAGATCTCGAAGGTGCTGACCAGCTCGGCCATCGCCATCGTCGGTCTCGCGTTCATCGCGGGCGCGGCGACGTTGTTCTTCGTCGGCGACTACCTCATCGATCTGATCTTCAGCTGAGATGCGGCTTCGTACCGACGACGACATCTACCGGGCGCGCTTGGTCTATCTGGGTCCGCCCGGATACACGCTGCCCATCCACTTGCCGTACGCGCAGTACGGCATGTTCGTCGCGCTGGTCCCCCTGTTCATGCTCGGGCACTACCTGCTCACGTTCGACTTCGACGTGTTCCCGGCGTGGGAGATAGCCCTCGCCATGGTCACGACGTCCTACGTGTTCCGGCACGTCGACCCCGACCGGCCGGCGCGGGTCGTCATCCGCACCGCGCTCACCGACTGGCGCCGGACGCGCGAGCCGGCCGTGGAACAACGCGATCCGAGACTTGTCGCCACTCGCATCCGGGTTCGGGAGGAGTTGGTATGACCAGTTTTGCCGCACGCTCCCTCGGGGTTGGCGCATGACCGGATCACTACCGCACGGGCATCCCCGCGCGGACGCAGCCGCGCAGGGCAGGCAGAGTAACGGTATGCGTTCGGACCACTACTCTGCGGCGGATTCGGCGGAAACCAATCCTGAAGAGCTTGTCGCCGCGCCGGGGCACGGCGCGGTCGGTGTCTTCCAGGCGCCGCAGCCGGTCCGGCCGCGCAACGGGACGGTCGACACCACGCTCGACATCGACTCGCCGTTCCTCGACCTGTTCGGCGGGCCGCCGGTCTCGGCGGCGCCGGTCAGCCCGCCTCCGCCGGCCGCGCCTCCGCCTTCGCCGGAGCCCGACGCCGAGTTCGACTTCGGGTTCGATTTCGACTCTCCGGCGACGGCCGGTCCCAAATCGCTGCGGCCATCGTCTGCGCCGCCATCTTCTGCCCCGCCGTCTTCTGCGCCGCCATCGTCTGCCCGGCCATCGTCTGCGCCGCCGTCTTCTGCGCCGCCGTCTTCTGCGCCGCCGTCTTCTGCGCCGCCATTTTCTGGCCCCCCGTCGCAGGCCGCCGCGCCGGTGTCCGCGCCGCCTCCGGCCGGTGCCGCGTCTCCGGCTCCGCCCGCTTCTGTTCCACCGGCCTCCGTTCCACCGGCCTCTGCTCCACCGGCCTCTGTTCCGCCGGCTTCCGCGCCGCCGGCTGGGGTGGATGCCGGCGGCTGGGGCGCGCCCGAGCCGGTCTCGTCGTTCCGCCGGGCGCCGGCCGGGCCGGAGGCCGACTTCTTCCAGGACAACGGCGGCCGGGCCGACGATCAGTGGCCCGACCTCGACGACTGGCCGGCGAACCCGCCGGTCGCCGTCGCGCCGCCGGAAACCCCGGCGCCGCTGTGGCAGACGGTCGAGTCGCGGCCCGCTCCGGTCGGGGCCGTGCAGCCGTACGCGCCGCCCGCGCCGACCGAACCGGACACCGCCCTGCCCGTACCCTCGCCGGCGAAGCCGCCCGCGAAGCGCAAGGAAAAGTCCCCGGCCCGGAAAAAGAAGGAGAACCTTCCCGCGCGTCCTTCGAAGAAGGACGTGAAGGCCGCGCAGCTACGCCCGCACAAGCTCAAGTTCAACGACCGCGACCCGGCCATGGAGCTGGCGATCAGCGAGATCGCCGGGCACCTGACGTTCACGCAGAGCACGGTCACGGCCTGGTACTCGCTGCCCGAGGTGCGGTGGGCGTTCCGGCCCGACGCCGAGCGTGAGGCGCTGCTGTCGGCGATCTCCGAGCAGTACGCCGGCCTCGCCGGGTTCCGCCTGCACCTGCGGCGCACCAACCGGCCCTTCCCGGCCGACGAGTGGGCCCGCACGGTCGACTCGTTCACCGCCAAGCCGCTGCCCGACGTGCGCGGCGCGACCTCCTGGTCCGATCACCTCGTCGCGGCGCAGCGCCACCTGCTCTCGGTCAACCACGCCGAGGGGCAGACCTATCTCGGCGTGACGTTCGCCCGGCGGTCGCTGGGCGACACGTTCAGCGAGCGGATCCTGCGCATGTTCGGCAAAGGCACCTCGGACGGCGAGCGGCGCAAGCTCGGCCGCACCGTCGAGCAGTTCGACGAGGTGCTCAACGCGTTCGGCATGCGCGGCCGCCGGGTCATGCCGGCCGAGCTGGAATGGCTGATGTACCGCTCGGTGGCGCTGTGCATGGCGCCGCCCGCGCTGCTCTCGCCGATCACCAACGGGCAATGGGAGACCGGCGACCTGCTCGCGCTCACCGAGCAGGTCGAGCGGTACCGGACGCCGTACGGCTCGACGGTGAAGCTGGTCAACCGGATGACCGGCGAGGAACGGCACGTCGCCGTGCTCTCGGTCGGCCGGATGGAGCCGCTCGAGATCCCCGAGAAGCACGAGCCGTGGCTGCACTTCCACGAGCGGCTGCCATGGCCGATGGAGCTGTCCTCGCGGATCGACATCCTCGGGTCCAACAGCTCGTTCAAGAACCTCGAGCACCGGCTCCGCATGATCCGCTCGCAGCAGCTCGACTACGCCGAGCACGGCATCGACGCGCCGCCCGAGCTGGAGCGTCTCGCCAAGCGGGCGCTGGTGATCGGCGACGAGATGACCACCGGCCTGCCGGTCGAGTCGGCCCGCGCGCACGGCTGGCACCGGATAGCGGTCGGCGGCGCCACCCGCGAGGAGTGCCTCGAACGGGCCCGCCGGCTCATCCAGCTGTACTCGCGGGAACTGCGGATCTCACTGCAGCACCCGAAGAACCAGGATCAGCTGGCCCGCGAGTTCATCCCCGGCGAGCCGATCGCCAACACCGGGTACGTCCGGCGCATGCCGGTCAAATTGCTCGCCGCGGCGTTGCCGCAGGCGGCATCGACCGTCGGCGACCGTCGTGGCGACCTCATCGGGCGTACGGCGGGGACGTGCCGGCGCCCGGTCTTCCTCGACCTGCACTTCCCGATGGAGGTGCGGGAGCGCTCGGGCCTGGGCGTGTTCGTGGCCGAGCCCGGCGGTGGCAAGTCGACGCTGATGGGCGCGCTGGGCTACCTGAACGCCCGCCGCGGCGTCCAGGTGACTCTGCTCGACCCGTCCGGCCCGCTCGCCCGGCTGTGCCAGATGCCCGAGCTGCGGCCGTACTCCCGGGTCTTGAACTTGACCGGCTCGGAACAGGGGACCTTGGCGCCGTATGCGCTGATCCCGACCCCGGTCCGGTCCGAGTTCCCGACCGGGCCCGGCGGCGACCGCGAATTCGAGATCGCGGTCTCCAACGCCCGCGCCGAGCGCCGCATGCTGGTGCAGGACATCTGCTCGATGCTGGTGCCGCCGCAGGTTGCTAAGGAAGCCTCCACGGCGACCCTGCTCCGGCACGCGGTCCGGCAGGTGCCCGCCGAGGAGTCGTCCACCCTCGACGACGTGGTCCGCACCCTGCAGGGCCTCGACCACGAGGGCCAGGAGCTGGCGAACCTGCTGCTGGACACCGCGGAGATGCCGCTGGCGCTGCTGTTCTTCGGCTCGCCGCCACAGCACCTGCTGGGCGCCGACGCGGCGCTGACGGTCATCACGATGGCCGGCCTCCGCCTGCCCGACCTCAAGATCGAGCGCGAGTACTGGTCGGCCGAGGAGGCGCTGGCGCTGCCGATGCTGCACACGGCTCACCGCTTGGCGGTACGCCGCTGCTACGGCGGCTCGATGTCGTCCCGCAAGATGGTCGGCCTGGACGAGGCGCACTTCATGGAGGGCTGGCGCTCCGGCCGGTCGTTCCTGGTGCGGCTCGCCCGTGACTCCCGGAAGTGGAACCTGGCGGCGCTGGTGGCGTCGCAGAACCCGCGCGACATCCTCGGGCTGGACGTGCAAAACCTGGTCTCCACGGTCTTCGTGGGCCGCATCGCGGAGGACCAGGAGATCGCGTCGGAGGCGCTGCGCCTGCTGCGGGTGCCGGTCCACGATGGGTACGAGGCAACGCTGGCGTCCCTCTCCCAGGTCGACACGTCGTCGTCGAACCGGCTCGGCTTCCGCGAGTTCGTGATGCGCGACGTGGACGGGCGCGTCCAAAAGGTACGGGTGGACGTGTCGTACGTCGAGGGCCTGCTGGAGCACCTGGACACCACGCCCACGGCGGCCAAGGCGCCGTCGTCGGCAATCCCGATGTCTGCCCCGGACATGGAGGCCTGACGATGGTGCGGCGGGCGTTGGCGCTGGCCATGACGATGTTCGTCACGGTGGTGGCGTCAATCGTTTGGGCGGTGGCGACGCCAGCTCCGGCGGGGGCCGCGGTGGGCGGCGGGGTGCTGAGGGCGCCGGGCGGAGCTTGCAGCACCGAGGAGTGGCAGCAGGACTTCAAGGCCTGCGTAAACAGACTCGCCGATGTGAGCGCAGCCCGAGCGCAATGCCTCATGCCACCGACGCCCAGCACTCCGGATTCGGGTTTGGCGGGCTGGTTCGCAGAGCGTCCAGAATCCTCGACGAAGCCGGGTCCCCAGGGCCTGTACAGCCGATATGGCTACGCCGGGTATAGCTATACGACATATGATCTGGATAGCGGCTGTGCATCGACGCTAATAGATCCAGACTATAAATTCGAGACCACCATTGCGAACGGCGAGTTCATGGTGGCGACCGCCATCATCGGTGCCTCGAATGCTCTCCGTGAACGCGCCTGGGATCCGCAGACCCTGTGGGGTTGGGCCGATCCGCTCGTGCAGCAGGCCACTCAGGCAGTCTATGAAAAAGTCTTCAGTGTGTTTGGTGTTCTCACCCTCGCTGTCGTCGGCCTCTACTTGTTGTGGCGGTCACGTCAGGCAGACATGGGAGCGGCTACCACCACAGCGGGTTGGGCGATTCTCGTCATGGTCGCGGTCACTGCGATCGCAGCCTGGCCAGTTCGCTCCGCCAACCTCGCAGACCAGACTCTGATCACGAGCCTTGGCGTGGTGCACGATGCCGTTGGCCCGCGTGCCCAAAACGCACCCTCCGGGCTGTGCGACGACCCGACACCCGGAGCATGTGAGGACAATCGCCCGCCCGCCGTGCGGGCAAGCGACACAGCGACAGAGACCATGCTCTACCGGAATTTCCTACGTGGACTTCTCGGCTCAGCTGACAGTGAAACCGCCAAGAAATACGGTCGCGCACTATACGATGCAAAGTCCCTTTCTTGGGCCGACGCAGAACGACTGCGGACCAATCCTGCGGATCGCGACGCGACGATCGCGGCAAAGAATAAGCAGTGGGAGAAGGTAGCCGAACAGATCAAGCAAGAAGATCCGGAGGCGTACGAATATCTTCAAGGCGTCAATGGAATGGATCGTATCGGCGCCGGCTTCATTTCAGTTCTCGCGTCGATCATGTTCGCGATGTTCGACTTGACCGCCTCCGTGCTCGTCCTCCTCGGATTCCTGGTCTTCCGGTGGGCGGTAATTGCAGCTCCGATTCTGGGAACGATCGGACTTCTTCGACCTGCGAGCGCGGGAATTCGGCGCCTCGGCAACGCCGTGGTGGCTGCGATCTTCAACATCGCGATCTTTGGCACCGGGGCCGCGATCTATCTCTTCGCTGTTGATCTGATCATGAACACGGCGAGCCTGCCGGGCTGGCTGCAGGTCGTACTCGTGTGGCTTTGCGGGGTAGTGGGATGGCTGCTGCTGCGTCCGTATCGGAGGATCACGCAGCTTGGCGGCAAGGACGGCACTCGGGCGATTGCATCGGCCGGGCAATGGCATCGAAGGTTCTTCCGCGACATGCGGGAAGCGGCCAAGCTCGACGTCGTCGAGGGGGGCGGCACCCGGGAGCCGACGATGGGCAAGAACGGCCGGACCGTCTACGTCGACCAGAGCAACCTTCGGCCGGAGGCACGCCTCGAGGATCCGGCGCACTCGGCCGCGAACCGCGGCGAGCTCGAGCCGGCCAGGACGGGAGGACGCGAAATCGTCCCCGCGCAGACACGTCCCGACGGCAGCGAGTCGGTGCACGACAACCCGCCGGCGCCCGTCGGGGACCAACCGCGCCGCGATCCCGTCGCGCCGGCCCGGGCCCGCCGGACCACAACGTGGACCGAGCCGGATGTGGCGGAGCAGCCCGCCTCGTACGCCATCTACCGGCCCGAGACCGGGAACACGACCCGGGAGCCGGCTACGCCCCGGGTTCGTTCCGAGGCCAAGTGATCGCATGCCCCGGATTCTCGAACTCGGCCTGAATCGAATTTTCCGTTCCCGGGTGGGCGTCGCGATCGTCATCGTGGCGATCGTGGCGGCGGTTGTGGGCATCGGCCGAATTTTCTCGGACGGCAATGACGCTCGGCCACCACTGGTCGCCTCATCCCCTGAGCCGGCGATCAGCATCGACCCCAAGGACGACGACAGCGTCATCGACTCCGGCCCTCCACCGAGCCCGTCCACGGTCCCGGGCCGGGCCCAGCCGGAGGAAGTCGCCTATGCCTTCGCCTCGGCGTGGTGCAACCACACCAAGGTCACCCCGAAGGCGTGGCGTGACCGGCTCCTGCCCAACGCCACCAAGAATCTCGCCGACGAGCTCGACGGCGTCGACCCCGCTGGCGTCCCCGCCGAGCGGGTGACCGGCCGGCCGTCGCTCGTGCCGGTGAGCGCGACGGTCGTCAACGCCGTCGTCACGATGGACTCCGGCAAGC
Organism: Paractinoplanes rhizophilus; assembly: GCF_042664765.1. Lineage (NCBI taxonomy): Bacteria > Bacillati > Actinomycetota > Actinomycetes > Micromonosporales > Micromonosporaceae > Paractinoplanes > Paractinoplanes rhizophilus. Next base: position 21,707 of record NZ_JBHTBJ010000034.1, read on the forward strand.
TCAACCTGCGCCTGGTCGCGCCCGACGGACACTGGCTCGTCGACGGCATCGACTGGGACGGGTCATGAGTGTCCCGCGTCCTCGCCGGATCGTCGTCCTGGTCGCGCTCGTCGCGACGCTCACCCTGCTGTGCTGCGGCGGAAGCATCACCGCGGTACTGCTCGGCGGGTTGACCGACGGCGACAACAACAAGCTCAACGCGGCGCTCGGCTGCGGCAAGGGCGGGCCGGTGGATCCCGACTCGAAGCTGCCCCGGGTACGGCAGTACGGCGCCGCGCAGATCCGGAACGCCGCCGTCATAATCAATGTCGGATCGGACCTGAAGATGCCGCCGCGGGCCTGGGTCATTGCGGTCGCCACCGCGATGCAGGAGTCGCGACTCACCAACCTCGGCAACCTCGGGTCCAGGAACGACCATGACTCGCTCGGGTTGTTTCAGCAGCGGCCGAGCGCCGGGTGGGGCACGCCGGAGCAGATCATGGATCCGGTCTACGCCAGCACCAAGTTCTACAACAAACTCAAAACGGTCGAGGGCTGGGAGAACATGCCGCTGACCGAGGCGGCTCAGCGGGTGCAGATCAGCGCCTACCCCGACGCGTACGCGAAGCATGAGCCCATCGCCACGCAGATCGTGAACGAGCTCGCGGACGGCGCGGCCAGCGCGGTCGGCAACTCGATAAGTATGGTCTGCGCGTCCGGCGGGCAGATCGCGGCTTCCGGCTGGACCAACCCGGTCAAGGCGGCCGTGGGCTCCGGCTTCCGCACCGCCGGTCGGCCAACCCACCAGGGCGTCGACCTGATCGTGGGCCGCTACACGCCGATCGCGGCCGCGGCGAGCGGCATCGTCTCGAAGGTGAAGTGCGACGAGGACCATCGCGGGCGGCAGACCTGTAACGTGGACGGCTATCCCGGCAAAGGCGGTTGCGGCTGGATGGTGGAGATCCAGAGCGCCGGCGACGTCATGACCAGGTACTGCCACATGGTGCAGCGGCCGTTCGTTAAGGAGGGCCAGGAGGTCACGGCCGGCGACATCATCGGCCGGGTCGGCACCAGCGGCAATTCATCCGGGCCGCACCTTCATTTCGAGGTACACCTGAACAATGATCGGTCGAGCGCCGGGGCGATCGACCCTGTGCCGTTCATGCGGCAGCAGGGTGCCCCGCTGGGAGGTGAGGGATGACCGGAGGAGCCGTGCCTGATCCGTTCGCGGGACATCCCGACTGGGCGCTGGACCCACCGCGCTCGATCGTTCCCACGCCGGCGAACATGAGCGGGCAACTGCGCGGCCGGCGAGTGATCATCGGGCTGCCGGGCCATGGCTGGCGTGCCGACCTGCGGGCCGACGAGAAAGTGGTACAGGGCAGCCGTACCTACGTTCCGGTCATGGTCGAGTCCGAGTGGTATCGGGCCGAGGCCGAGCAGACCGAGGTCTTCGCGCCGCTGGTGCCCATCGAACGGGTCTGGGTCGAGGAGTTCGGCATGGCTGGTTTCTCGACCGACCAGGGCATCACGTCCCGACTCGTGTCGCTGGACGAACCGCCACGAAAGGTGCCGACAGCCGCGCTCGACGCGGGCACCATCACCGGCCGCAGGGTGGTCGAGCTCCTGGAGGACGGCGACGAGCGCCGAGACCTCCGGGCCGTGACCGAGCTGCACACCAACGACGTCGGTGACATCTGCGCACGCGTGGCCGGCGAACTCGATTGGTATCGCTGGGCTTGGAGCGGAAAAGCCCCAAAGACCCTCGAGGTCCCCGTCCACCTACTCTGGGCCGAGTGATTCACGACAACTTGGATGCGCTACAAACACGCCAGCCGTCTTCGTCCACCAGGCCGAACGACCAGGATTCCGAATGGCTGCTTATCTGCTGACCGTTCAGCAATCCCGCTATCACCAGGTCCACCGAAACGGTTGAGCCGGTAATGGTCAGTGACTCCCAGGAAGCCGTGACAGTGGTTCCGAACTTCTTTTCTCGGCCCACCATGTCGTTACGCAAAACGGCGATCTGACCCAACTCGGCGCCGGATTTGCACGTGTACAGAGACGCCTCTTGATCGTCGCGATCTAGGAGGTAAGCGCGTAGAAAACTCGATGTAACCTGGTCCGGAGAGGCCCGATCGATTTTGGTAGCTTCGTCGTACAGCGATACCGCGACGCCGACTCCACCCAGGCAAAGAAGGCCGACCAGCCCGGCCATCATGGCGAGGATCAGGCGCATCCGGCGGTTGGGAGTCTTGCGACCCGACGGCGCGGCCGGTCGGGGCGCGGGCGCTGCTCCGGGCATGGGCTCCTGCGGCTGCACACATACGACAGTAATGCCTCCCGGCGCCCAGATCGTGCCACACCACCCACGGCCGTGGATGCGACGGCGCGGAACCCGCTGGCCCCCGGGAGCACGATGCGAGGACCGGTCTGGGATAAGTTTTATCCGCACACAGGAGGTGAGGGCAGTGGCGGATTCAGCTTTGCGGGTCCAGCAGGCTGCTGCCCTGCATCGGCAGGCGGTCGCGGCGGTTGACGCCGCCGGTGGGGCTCTCGGGTCCGAGGCTCGGCCGGCCGCCGACCCGATGGAGCAGCACTCGCTTGCCGAGCAGCTGCGAGCCGCCGCGGCGGTGCTCGCGCCGGGCTGGCTCGGCTCCCCGTTGGACGCCCAGTCCGCCAACACGCCGCTGGGCGGGGTCTATCCGCCGCAGTTCGTCCGTCTCGGTGTGGCCCAGCCGCTCGACGACGCCCGCTTTCCGGTGATCGTGCCGCTGCTCGGCACCGGGCATCTCACGGTCGACGCCAACGCCACCGACTCCCGCGTCTTCGGTCTGCTGCGTTGTCTGCTGGTGCGCCTGCTGGCCGCGGCGCCGGCCGGATCGCTGCTCGTGCGGGCCGTCGACGGGGTCGGCGGCGGTGCCGTCTTCGCCCCGTTCTCCGACCTGTATGACGCCGGGCTGATGTCGCCGCCCGTCACCGATCGGCAGGGGCTGCTCGACGTGCTCGCCGAGGCCGACAAATGGCTGCGCCCAGGCCGTGGCGCCGCACCGCGCCGCAGCCGGCGAGATCGCATGATGCTGGTGGTCATCGCCGGTCTGCCGCACCTGACCGAGGGTGAGGAGCTGCGCCGCATCGCCGCGCTCGCCCAGCAGGGCCCCGATTCCGGCCTGCACCTGATCGTGGCCGGCTGGCCGCCGCCGCCCCTGACCGCCGAGACGTCCCAGGCGCCGCTGCCGCGCACCACCACGGTGTCGGTCCGCGACCCGTACGTGGTGGTGGGCGACCCGCCCGGCGCGACCTATGGCTCGATGCCGGACGCCCGCTGGCTGAACGCCCCGGTCTACTTCGACGACGACCCGCCGCCGCACCTGCTCGACCACGTCTGCCGCGAGCTGGCCGCCCACTCGTCCGCGGCATCCCAGGTGAGCCTGGCCGACCTGCTGCCCGAGCCGGGCGAGGAGATGTGGGGCGGCGACGCGGCCGACGGCCTCGGCACGGTGGTCGGCCACGACGGCGACACCCCGCTGGTGCTGCGCTTCAACGACCTGACCCCGCACTGGCTGGTGGGCGGCCGGTCCGGCGCCGGCAAGACGGCGTATCTGATCAACGTCCTGTACGGCTTGGGCGCCCGGTACAGCCCGGACGAGATGGCCCTCTACCTGCTCGACTTCAAGGAGGGCGTGTCGTTCGCCGAGTTCGTGCCGACCCGGCGCGACCGCACCTGGCTGCCGCACGCCCGCGCCGTCGGCGTCGAGTCCGACCGGGAGTACGGCCTGGCCGTCCTCCGCGAGCTGGACGCCGAGATGACCCGGCGCTCGGTGGCGTACAAGAACGCCGGCGTCACCCGCTTCGCCGACCTGCGGCAGGTCGTGGCCGAAGAAGCGGCCGGCGCCCCGAGAAAAGCGCTGCCGCGGATCCTCTGTGTCATCGACGAGTTCCAGGTGCTGCTGGCCGGCAACGACCCGATCGCCACCGAGGCGGTGGGCCTGCTCGAGTCGCTGGCGCGCAAGGGCCGCTCGTACGGCATCCACCTGGTCCTGGCCAGCCAGACCGTGCTCGGCGTCGAGGCGCTCTACGCCAAGCGTGACTCGATCTTCGGCCAGTTCCCCGTGCGGATAGCCCTGCCGGGCGGCGGCGATGTGCTGGAGCCGACGAACGACTCGGCGGCCGGCCTGCCCCTCGGCACCGCCGTGGTGAACACCGCGGGTGGCCTCGGTGGCCCGCGCGGTGCGACTCGCGGGCACGAACGGGTGGTCAGTTTCCCCGACCCGCACGCCGACCGCGAGGTGCTCAGCACCCTGCGACACAAGTTGTGGGCCGCCCGCGACCCCGAGGCGATCCCGCCGCGCATCTTCGCCGGCTACGCCCACCAGCATCTGGCCGACGACCCGACCTACCGGTCCGCCCTGGCCGGCCGCGCCGCCCGCCCGGCCGCGCTGGTCGGCCGGGTGATCGACGTCAACCTGTCGACGGCCGCGTTTCCGCTCGACGCCTCCCCGGGCCGGCATCTGGCGATCTTCGGGTCGTCCGCGTCCGGCTCCGAGGTGCTCGACGCGGCCGCCCGCAGCGTGGCCGCCTTCCACCCGCCGCGCTCAACCCGCTTCGTCGTCTCTTCGCTGGTCGCCGAGGGTGATCGGCTCGCCGAGGCGCTGGCCGCGGAGATCGGCCTGCGGCAAGAGGTCGCCGTGGTGGACGCCGCCGGGCTGGCCACGGCGATGGAGGTGGAGCGCCCGGGTTACCTGGTGGTGTTCGGCATGGACGCGGCGAGCCCCGGCAGCCTGCCTGGGCTGCGACGCCTGCTCCGCGAGGGCCCGGGCCGGGGCGTGCACCTGCTGTCCTGGTGGCGGGGCACCCGCCGGTTCACCGACGAGACCGGCGGCAGCACGGGCCGCGAGGACGTGGCGGGCCTGCTCTTCCTGAACTGCCCGCAGTCCGACGTGGCGCTGATGCTGGGCCGCCCGGTCGACTGGCAGCCGCGGCCCAACCGGGCGCTGCTGCACGACCGGCACGCCGACCGCACGGTGACGATCGTGCCGTTCCAGCAGCCCGAGAGCGACGAGCTATGACGGATCAGCAGGAGCAGACCACGGGCGCGATCCCGGCGCAGGGCACGCCGCCGGCTCCCGGTCCCTGGGCGGACTATCTTGCCGCGGCTCAGCGCCTGGACGCCGTCCGCCGCGCCGCGAACGCGGCGGCAAGCGAGCAACAAGCGACGGTCACGGCCGCAAACAAAGAGCTTTCCGACGTACGCGCCCGGCTGGCTCCCCAGCACGCGCGGCTGGTGCGCGACTTCGGCGTACCCGAAATGGAACTGACCCCCCGCCCAGCGGAACTGGAGTCGGCCGCGCTGGCCATGGCCGGCGGGCCCACCGCCGTGCTGGCCGCGCTGCAGCAGGCCCGGCGCACCGCCGACGCCGCGGACGCCACCCTCCTCAACACCGCGAAGGCGGGCCCGCTGCGGCCCTGGGCGCGCAACCTGCTGGTGTACGGCCCGTTCGCCGCCGCGGTGCTGATCGTGCAGATCGTCCTCTACCTGGTCGCCCCGCAGGGCTCGGTGCCGACGTATGCGCTGCTCTGCGGCCTGAGCATGCCGGTGCTGGCGTTCGGCCTCGGCTGGGCGACGATCGGCTTCGTGTACGGCGGCGGCGTCAAGGTGGATCGCACGCCGATCCTGGGCGCGGTCACCTGCCTCACCCCGGTCCTGCTGACCTGCATGGGCGTCGGCCTGCTGGCATTCTTCAGGTGAGCGCGCGAACCACAAAGGAAGCGCACGAACCACAAAGGAAGCGCACGAACCACGAGGGAAGAACGCGTGAACGAGCCGAGAGGAGCACGATGGCGAGCGTCGAAGAGGTCAAGGCCCACGTGGCCGCGTCGGTCGACGGCGCCGGCCGGGCGGTGACCGGCCTCCAGCAGGTCACCAACCAGCTGGAAGACTCGCTCGCGCTGCTCCGGATGACCGCGGTCGGCTCGTTCCATCCATCGGTGGCCTCGGCGATCGCCCACCTCGAGCAGGCCCGCATGCGCCTGGACGAGGCCGCCCAGCTGACCCGGGCCGCGATGGACGCCGCCGACACCTTCCGCACCGTGATCTGAAGGGCCGGGATCTGAAGGACCGGGATCTGAAGGACCGGATCTAGAGCGCCGCCGTCAGGTCGACCTCGATCAGCTGGCCCTCGTAGCCGAGCGACGCCACCCCGAGCAGCGTGCTGGCCGTCGTGAACGCTGGCGCCAGCGGCGAGGCGTTCAGCCGCCGCCACACCCCCGCGAGGACGGCGCTGTCCGGGCTGACCACGTAGATGATCGAGCGCACGACATCGGCGGGTGACGCGCCGGCCGCCGCGAGCACCGCCAGGCAGTTGGCGATCACCTGGTCGGTCTGCGCGTCGAAGTCCCCCGGCTCGCCGACCACGACGCCGGACAGGTCGAGCGGGCACTGCCCGGCCAGGTGGGCGAGCCGCCCCGCCGACGTGATGGTGACGTGACTGTAGCCGGCCGGCTCGTGGACCGTCGGTGGGTTGAACTTTTCGATCACGTCGCCAGTATCCCGGCGCCCGCCACCCATTTCCCCAGGGACATCTGCGAGCATCAACCGGCTACCGGGCGTTGATCAGCGCCATCGCCTCGGCCCGCACCTTGCCGTCGGTCTGGAACGCCCCGCGCACCGCGCTGGTCACCGTGCGGGCGCCCACCTTCCGGATCCCGCGCATCTCCATGCACAGGTGCTCGCACTCGAGCACCACGATCACCCCGCGCGCCTCCAGCCTTTCCAGCAGCAGGTCGGCGATCTGCGAGGTGAGCCGCTCCTGCACCTGGGGCCGCCGGGCGTAGACCTCGACCAGCCGGGCCAGCTTGGACAGGCCGGTGATCCGGCCGTGCGTGCCCGGGATGTATCCGACGTGCGCGACGCCCTTGAACGGCAGCAGGTGATGCTCGCACATGCTCATCACCTCGATGTCGCGGACGAGCACGAACTCCTCGTGGTCGGCCTCGAACGTGGTGGTGAGCACCTTGGCCGGGTCGACGCGCAGGCCGGCGAACAGCTCGGCGTACGCCCGCGCGACCCGGGCCGGCGTGCGCTCCAGCCCGTCGCGGTCGGGATCCTCGCCGATGGCGATGAGGATCTCGCGCACCGCCTTCTCGATCCGGGCCAGGTCGACGGCCTGCTCCACCGGAGCGCCGGTGAGCTTGCCGTCGACCAGACGCGCGGCGAGATAGTCGAGGGGATCGTCGTCAGTGATCAGTTGCTGCCTTCCGCCAGACCGTTCGGGTTGGAGCCACCCACCGCGAACTGCCCGTCCGCCTCGGCCTGCGCCTTGAGCTTGTCCCGCTCGGCCGGCGTGAGCACCGGGGGCGCCTCGGAGGGCAGCCGCTTGCCGAAGCCGTTGAACGGCGACATCGGCGGCCGCTTGACCACCCGGGCGCAGATCCGGTCCATGTCCTCGCGGGTGATGGTTTCCTTCTCCATCAGCTCGAGGACCATGGTGTCGAGCACGTCGCGGTACTCGACCAGGATCTCCCACGCCTCGTCGTGCGCGAGCTCGATCAGCGCCCGCACCTCGGAGTCGATGTCGGCGGCGACCGAGTCGGAGTAGTCCCGCTCGTGGCCCATGCTGCGGCCGAGGAACGGCTCGTCCCCCGCGGTCCCGTACTTCACGGCGCCCAGCTTCGAGCTCATGCCGTACTGGGTGACCATGGCGCGGGCCAGGCCGGACGCCTTCTCGATGTCGTTGCCGGCGCCGGTGGTGGGCTCGTGGAAGACGAGCTCCTCGGCGGCCCGGCCACCCAGCGCGTACGCCAGGGTGTCGATCATCTCGGCCCGGGTCTGGGTGTACTTGTCCTCGGTCGGCAGCACCAGCGTGTGGCCCAGCGAGCGGCCGCGCGGCAGGATCGTCACCTTGTGCACCGGGGCGGAGTGCGGCAACGCGTACGCCACCAGCGCGTGCCCGCCCTCGTGGTACGCCGTGATCTTCTTTTCGTTGTCGCTCATCGCCCGGGTGCGGCGCTCGGGGCCCGCGATGACCCGGTCGATCGACTCCTCGAGGAACTCGTTGGAGATCGCCCGCTTCTCGTTGCGCGCGGTCAGCAGGGCGGCCTCGTTGATCACGTTGGCCAGGTCGGCGCCGGAGAAGCCGGGCGTGCGGCGGGCCACCGAGTCGAGGTCGACGTCGGGCGTGAACGGCTTGCCCTTGGCGTGCACCCGGAGGATCATCTTGCGACCCTCCATGTCCGGGTTGTCCACCGGGATCTGCCGGTCGAAGCGGCCCGGGCGCAGCAGCGCCGGGTCGAGGATGTCGGGCCGGTTAGTGGCCGCGATCAGGATCACGCCGCCCTTGGTGTCGAAGCCGTCCATCTCGACGAGCAGTTGGTTGAGCGTCTGCTCGCGCTCGTCGTGGCCGCCGCCCATGCCGGCGCCGCGGTGCCGGCCGACGGCGTCGATCTCGTCGACGAAGACGATCGCCGGGGCGTTGGACTTGGCCTGCTCGAACAGGTCGCGAACCCGGCTCGCGCCGACACCCACGAACATCTCGACGAAGTCGGAGCCGGAGATCGAGTAGAACGGCACGCCCGCCTCGCCGGCGACCGCGCGGGCCAGCAGCGTCTTACCCGTGCCGGGCGGGCCGAACAGCAGCACGCCCTTCGGGATCTTCGCGCCGAGCGCCTGGTATTTCGCCGGGTTCTGCAGGAAGTCCTTGATCTCGTGGAGCTCCTGGACCGCCTCGTCGGCGCCGGCCACGTCGGCGAACGTCGTCTTCGGCGTGTCCTTGGTGATCATCTTGGCCTTGGACTTGCCGAAGTTGAGCACCCGGGAGCCGCCACCCTGCATCTGCGACATGAACAGCAGCAGCAGGACCACCAGAATGGCGATCGGCAGCAGGTTGATCAGCAGACTGAAGAGGATGTTGTCGCCGGAGACCGTGGTGTTGACGGTCCCGGTGATGCGGCCGGCGGTCTTGGCGTCCTGGACGTCCTGCCAGATATCGCTGGTGACCTCGTACGGGTACTGAGTCTCGATCTTGTCGGTGGTCTTGCCCTCGAACTTCTCGGGCTGCGCGAGGTCGATCTGGAGCGTCTGCTCCTTGTCCTTCTGGACGACCTTCTTGATGCCCGGCTGGTTCAGGCGCTCCAGCGCCACCGAAGTATCGACGCGCTGGTAGCTCGGACCACTGGTGAAGAACGAGCTCAGCGCGATTACGCCGATGATCACCAGAATGATCCAGACCACCGGGCGGCGGAAGAAACGCGTACGCTCCATGCTGTTGTCGGGCGGCGAGCGCCCGGACCCTCCTGATCGGCGTCCTGGTCACTTCAACGTCGCCGCCACGGGCGGCCCCGACGGCGTTAGTGACACCGCGCCATCGGTCACTCGACGGTACACCGTACGTGCCGCTCGCGAACCCGTGAGCCCGCTGGCCGGACACCACCGCGCCCCGGCCCGCTCGGCCCGCTTTCCCGCCAAATCCCCCCATAAAGGCGATTTCTGAGAACAAGCTGAGAAAGTGAAGGCATTGGTTCAGCTACGGGCGTACACCTCCGGCTTGAGCACCCCCACATACGGCAGCTCGCGGTACCGCTCGGCGAAGTCGAGGCCGTAGCCGACCACGAACTCGTTGGGGATGTCGAAGCCCACATACTTCACCGGCACCTGCACCTTCACCGCGTCCGGTTTGCGGAACAGCGCCACCACCTCGACGCTCGCCGCCGAGCGCGACTGGAGGTACTTCATCAGCCAGGAGAGGGTCAGGCCGGAGTCGACGATGTCCTCGACGACCACCACGTGCCGGCCGGTGATGTCGCGATCCAGGTCCTTGAGGATGCGCACGACGCCCGACGAGGTCGTGCCCTGCCCGTACGAGGAGACCGCCATGAACTCCATCTCGGCCGAGGGGCCGTGCTTGCCGAGCGCGCGGGCGAAGTCGGCCATGAACATGACCGCGCCCTTGAGCACGCAGACCAGCAGGATGCCGCCCTCGGCGCCGTCGTGGTCGGCGGAGACCTGCTTCGCCAGTTCGGCGATCTTGTCGCGGATCTGCTCCTCGGAGATGATCACGTGATCGATGTCGGCGTCGTACCAGGAGCCGTCAGCCATGACGGTAAGACTGCCGCATGAAGGTTGCCGCTCGTCGCACGGGGCGGTAGTACGTTGCCGGAGAACCGCTGGAAAGATGCGCTTTCCGCCCACCAAGCCCGGCGAATCAGGCACTCCGAGTGACGGTTCTCACAGGTGGTCAGGCCACTCGAACGAGTCGCCCCCGCACCCGGGCCACCCGGATGTCACCGGGCAGGTGCACCGGCCCCTGACCATGCCAATCGGTGATCAACGCGTCGAGCGCCTCGACGTGCCGATGGGACAGCGCCGAGCCCGAAGCGCCCAGCTCGCGCGCCCACGCATGCAGCACCCGAGTCCGCACCGCGCTCACCATTCCGGATAAAACCGAAATTTCCAGACCGTCGCTGCCGTACGCGGAAAGCAGCGCATCCCGAGCGAGCGAGTCCAACGCGGCGTTGTCCGCGGCGACCTGCCCCGCCGTCCGTGCCAGGTTCGCCACCACCGCGGGCCCGAGCGCCTCCACCAACGCCGGCAGCGCGGCGCCGCGCACCCGCGATCGGGCAAAGGCCGGATCCACGTTGTGCGGGTCGTCCCACGGCACCAGCCCCTGCGCCGCGCACGCCTTGCGGGTCTCGGCCCGCGACACCTCCAGCAGCGGCCGCACGAAGATCCCCCGCCGGGCCGGCATCCCCGCGATGCCCCGCGGCCCGGCCCCCCGGGCCAGCGCCAGCAACACCGTCTCGGCCTGATCGTCGCGGGTGTGCCCGAGCAGCACCGCCACGGCCCCGACCCGCGCGGCGACGGCGGAGAGCGCCTCGTATCGGGCATCACGCGCCGCCGCCTCGGGCCCTCCCGGCCGCCCGCCGACCGCCACCGCCGCGACCTCGACCGGGTCGAATCCGGCATCACCGGCCCAGGCCGCGACCGACAAAGCCCGTGCATCGGACCCCGCCTGGAGCCCGTGATCAACCGTCACGAGCCCGACCCGGCCGGGCGCGACAAATCGGGCCGCGGAAGCAAGGGCCAGCGAATCCGCCCCGCCCGAGCACGCCACGAGCAGAAGCCCGGACGGCGGCAGCGCGCGGCGCACGGCCGTCCGCACCGCCGCGACCCCGGCCGGGATCCGCGCCATCTACCCCCCGATCGCGGGCTGCGGCCCGTGCACCCGGGTCACCCAGGCGTCCGGGTCGCCCAGCTCGTCGAGCCGGGGCAGGGTCAGCGGCGAGTCGAAGACCTTGTTGAAGCCGGCCATGCCGACCCGCTCCACCACCCCGTGCACGAACTTGCGACCCTCCGCGTACTGCCGCATCTTGACCTCGATGCCGAGCAGCCGGCGGATCGCCTTTTCCAGCGGGTTGCCGCTCTCGCGCCGCCGGTTGAACTTGGCCCGGATCGACTCGACGCTCGGGATCACCTCGGGGCCGACCCCGTCCATCACGAACTCGGCGTGCCCCTCGAGCAGCGTCATCAGCGCGGTCAGGCGGTCGAGCACGGCCTTCTGCGCCGGGGTCTGCACGATGTCGATCACCGAGGACCGGCTCTCCGGGTCGCGCAGCGCGTCGGAGAGGGTGGCCACGCCCCGGCGCAGCCGCTCGAGGATGTGCTCCCCGCTCTGCGACGCGTCGACGAACGCCTGCACCTCGCCGAGGAAGTAGCCCCGCATCCACGGCACCGCGGTGAACTGGGTGCGGTGGGTGACCTCGTGCAGGCAGACCCAGAGCCGGAAGTCGCGCGGGTCGGCGCCGAGCTTGCGCTCCACCTCGACGATGTTGGGCGCGTTCAGCAGCAGTTGGCCGGGGTTGCCGGAGAACACTTCGTACTGCCCCAGGACGCGGCCGGAGAGGTAGGCCAGGATCGTGCCGGCCTGCACGCCGGTGATCCGGGAGCCGATCGCGTCGGCGAAGCCGCCCGGCTGCTTGTCGCCGCTGAGCCGGGTGACCAGCGGGATGATCACCTGCTTGAGGCCCTGGATGTTGACGGCGGCCCAGTCCTTGCGGTCGACCACCCGCACCGGCGGCGCCTCGACCTGGGACTGGAGACCGGTGTACGCGGCGACGTGTCCGGCCGCCTCGTCGGTCAGCGCGCGCAGCTCGGACACCACCGCCATCGCGTCGTCGTAGGAAACCGCGGGCCCCGATTTGGACAGGGCGCCGGCGGTCGCGGCGGCCAGATCCCAGTCAACGAACTGCGCCATGCACCCACCGTACCCGCGGAATTCCAGCCCGCACTCGGGGCAAACCCTGACTCGTCAGCCCTCAGCAGCCGCACGCGGCCAGGCGGGCCGGCACCCGATCCAGGGCCGATCTGGCCGCCACCGGGTTGCCCGACCCGCTCGCCATGATCGCGAAGACCAGCAGCCGCCCGTCCTTGGTGATCAGCTGGCCGGCCATCGCGTTGACGCCGCTCAGCGTGCCGGTCTTGGCCCGCACCACGCCGTACGCGGATCGGTTCGGCGCCGGGGTCGCGAAGCGCTTCTCGAGCGTGCCCGACCAGCCCGCGACCGGCAGCCCCGAGAAGATCCCGGTGATGGCCGGCTGCTTCCCGCTCGCCGCCAGCGCGAGCAGCTGGGTGAGCAGCGCCGGGCTGATCCCGTTGTGCCGGGAGAGCCCGCTGCCGTCGTACAGATCGGCCTCGTCGCCCGGCAGCCCCAGCTCCCGCAGCTTCGCGATGATCGCGTCGGTCGCGCCGTCGAAGGTGGCCGGCTTGCCGGCCGCCAGCGCCACCTGCCGGGCCAGCACGTCGGCGACGGTGTTGTCGCTCTGCTCGAGCATCCAGTCGGTGACCTGCACCAGCGGCGGCGACTGCACCTCGCCGAGCCGCGTGCCCGGGGCAATGCCGGTGGCCGCGGACGGCGCCACCGCCGGCGCCGTCCCGCGCTTGACCGTCGCGACCGGCGCGCCCAGCAGCTTCGCGAACGCGCGGCCCGCCCCGATCGCCGGATCCGCGAACCGGGGATCGCCGCCGTGCTCGTGGTGGATCGGCTTGACCCGCCCGCCGTTGGTCATCAGCGGCTGGATCCGGGCCACCTGCCCGAGCGGCGAGACGTCGTCGGACGACCAGCCGGTCCCCGTCTCCGGCCCGCTGAACAGCGACGTGTCCACCAGCACCCGGGTCGGCTTGGCACCGCCCAGCGCCTTCGTCACCTGGGCCGCGAGCTGGTCGAGCCGGGCCGCGCCCGGGAACAGCGCCTTGGCGTCCACCGACAGCGTCGGATCGCCGCCGCCCACCAGCACGACCTCGCCCGGCGCGCTTCCGGCCACCGCGACGGTGCGCAGCCGATAGGCCGGCCCGCGAGCCGCCAGCACGGTCGCCGCGGTGAGCAGCTTCGTCGTCGACGCGGGCGTGTTCGGCACGTCGGCATTCCGGTCGTACAGCGGCTGCCCCGACGCGACATCGACCACCGACACATTGACCGAGTCACCCAGCGCCGCCGAGCTCACCAGCGGGTCGAGCGCCACCTTCACCTTCGCGATGTCCGGCGCCTTGCCTCCGCCCGACGCCGCCACCAGCACCGGCGTCGGCGTCGGATCCGGCGTCACCGGCGCCGTCGCCGGCGCGCTGCCGGTCTCGGCCTCGAACGGCTTCACCAGCCCGACGAAGGCGGCTCCCGCGAGCAGAATCAAAATCAAAATCGAGGAAAGCACAATCACGAGCTTTTTGGACGTACGCGGCCGCGAACCGGAACCCGCCGTTTCCGGCCCGGCGCCGTCGTTGGTCGCGCCATTGCCGCCACCGCCGGGCTGAGCTGCCGACTCACCCTGCGGCAAACCCGACGGCGGCACCGGCCGGCCGTAGATGTGATCCGGTTCCTGGGGCTGCATTCGATGATCTTCCGCCCGATTCGCGGCGCCGATCGGCTCCGGCCGCGAATCCATCCGATCCATACCGGGCGGATCCATACCGGGCGGAACGGAGGATCGGGAAGGCACGGCCGCACGCCCGGCGAATGCGTTACCGTAACCGGAGGCATGGGGGCCGGGCGCGCCATCGTTACCGGGCCCGTTGTGTGAATCTTGCCTCCCCACGCGCCCCTCCTCGGCCGCCGCGCCAGACTTAGGGGAGACTAGCGACATCCGGCACATCGTTGCGCGCGGATCCGGTGGGCATTGATATTTCGCCTCCGCTCCCCGCCCGTCGTGACCGGCATTTTCGGTGGGCGAGTCAAGGGAGCATAACGATGGATTTCGACGTTCTGGTTGAGATCCCCAAGGGCCAGCGGAACAAGTACGAGGTCGACCACAAGACGGGCCGTATCCGTCTCGACCGGACCCTCTTCACCGCGACGCAGTACCCCGCGGACTACGGCTTCATCGAGGGCACCCTCGGTCAGGACGGCGACCCGCTCGACGCCCTGGTCCTGGTGCAGGAGCCGACGTTCCCGGGCTGCCTGATCCGCGCCCGCGCGATCGGCATGTTCCGGATGAGCGACGAGAAGGGCCGCGACGACAAGGTCCTCTGCGTCCCCTACGAGGACCCGCGCCAGGAGCACCTGCGCGACATCCACCACCTGGGCGAGTTCGACCGCATGGAGATCCAGCACTTCTTCACGGTCTACAAGGACCTCGAGCCGGGCAAGTCGGTCGAGGGCGCGACCTGGGTCGGCCGGGTCGAGGCCGAGGAAGAGATCCGCGCGTCGTTCAAGCGCGCCGAGGTCGAGGACGAAGACCACCACTGACGCACCGTGGCCCTCGGGCCACGGTCGCGCGCACCGCTACAGGCTGATGCTGCCGACCGCGGCGTAGAGCCCCACCACGGCGCACGCCACCGGAATCACCGAGACCACCACCAGGGTGTCGACGATGTCCGCCGCGCGTCCCAGGTACGGCGACGGCGGACGTGCCGAATACGTCGCGCCCGCGACCACCGTCACGATCGCGAGCAGCAGCGCGCCGACGGTCAGCGCCAGCAGCAGCATCGCGTCGGCCGACCCCATCAGGTCGACACCGAGCGCGAACGCCCCGGCCAGCCCGCCGACCACCAGCGGCACGCGCTGGCGCAGCGTCACGAAGAGCCGGGACCGCAGCAGCAGCGCGGCGGCCGAGACGGCGATCAGGATCCGCGACGACAGCGACCCCGACGTCGACAGCACCAGGAACGCGCCGGCCGCCAGCACCGCGTGGCCGAGCAGCATGCCCGCGAGCAGTTCCTCGGTGCGGGTGACCGCCGCGAACACCGTCTCGCGGTCGGGCCGCTCCCGGGCCACGTCGAGCGCGCCGCCGGCGCTCGCGCCGGTGAAGCCCGCGGCCGCGTCGGCGCCGGTGGGCAGGGTGACCGGCGGCGTCGGCATCTTGCCGAACCGGATCGCCAGCAGCGGCATCGCCCCGATCCCGCACACCAGCACCGAGAGCAGCACCGCCGCGGCCCCGGCCGCGGCGGTGAAGATGCTGACCAGCGCCGCCACCGCGCCGAGCAGCCCGGTGACCACGCCGGCCGTGAACAGCCGCAGCGAGGCGGACACGCCGACGCCGCCCAGGGCGGCCACGATCAGCAGCGCCACCGACCCGGCGAGCAGCTCGGAGTCGCCCAGCCAGGGCAGGAACGGCAGCACGCCGACCCGGTCGTTGGAGGCGACCAGCACCGCACCGCCGGCGAACGCATACGGCATCGCGTAGCCGCCCAGCGCGGCGCCGGCCCGGCCGTCCGCGTAGGCGCGGGACGCGGTGACGCCGGCGACCGCGAGCACGACCGCGACGCCCAGGCCCGCGGCGGCCGCGCCGTTCCAGGCCGGCCCGGCCAGCAGGATCGCGATCAAGCCGATACCGAGCAGCACCCCGGCCGCGGCCAGGGTCGCCGTCCGGGTCGAGGCCGGCGTCCAGGCGCTGCCCCGGCGGCGGGCGCCCTCGGCGATCGCCTCGACCACGTCGTCGTACTCGAGCTCGGGCCAGTCGTTGTGCGCGGGCACGAGATGGAGCACTTCCCCGTCGCGTACGCCCTGCGGGAAAAGACCTTGGGACGTGACCAGCGCGACGCCGTCGGTGCGCCGCAGCACCCACCCACCGTGTCTCTCGCCGTCGTCGGCGAGACCCTCGCCGGCGTGCCGCAGCACCTCGGGCAGCAGCTCGGCCAGCGGAACGTGCTCGGGGAGCGCGACGTCGACGCGGCGATTCGGCGCGCTGATGGTGACTCGGGCCAGGCCGACGCTCACTGTCTTTCTTTCCCATCGATGGCAGGGAGGCTGCGGAACGAACCGCACTTTACCTACCATGGGCGCGTCGCGATGTCCGGCGGACCGGCGCGCGCAGCGGGGGGTGACCACACACCCTTGTGGACGAAGGGGATATTCCAGGCATGAGCACGGTGGTGATCAAGCGGTCGGCCCGCCGCCCGGCGCCGGAGATACCGACCGGTGAGATCGCTGTCGAGCCGCCGCCCGAGATCCCGCAGGCGTCCGGCGGCCGCTGGCAGCAGGCGATGATGGCGCTGCCGATGCTGGGCGGCTCGGTGGCGATGGCGATGATGATGGGTCAGGGCCGCGGCGGAGCGTATTCGTACGTGATCGGCGGCCTCTTCGGAGTCTCCTCGATCGCCATGCTGACCACCAGCATGGGCGCGAGCGGCTCGCCCAAGAAGGCCGAGATGATGGCCGCCCGCCGGGAATACCTGCGGCACCTGTCCGGGCTGCGCCGCCGGGTCCGCGAGACCGCGACCAAGCAGCGCGTCGGCATGCTCTACCGCCATCCCGACCCGGGCCAGCTCTGGTCCACCGCCGGCAGCCATCGGGTGTGGGAGCGCCGCCCGGCCGACCCCGACTTCGGCGTCGTCCGGCTCGCGGTCGGCCCGCAGACCCTGGCCACCCCGCTGATCCCGCCGGAGACCCGGCCGCTCGACGAGCTCGAGCCGATGACCGCCGGCGCGCTGCGGCGCTTCCTCGACGCGTACTCGGTGGTCCCCGACCTCCCGGTCGCGGCGTCGCTGCGCGGCTTCGCGCGGGTCTTCCTGCGCGGCGCCGGGCCCACCGGCGAGCCGGACGCCCGTGCGCTGTCGCGGGCCGTGATCTGCCAGCTCGCCACGTTCCACGCGCCCGACGACATGATCGTCGCGATCTGCGCCGGGCCGGACCGCCGGGCCGAGTGGGAGTGGGTGAAATGGCTGCCGCACAACCTGCACCCGTCGCGCACCGACGCGCTCGGCCACGTGCGGCTGGTCGCGAGCACCGGCCCCGACCTCGAGCGCCTGCTCGAGGACGTGATCGGCAACCGGCCGCGGTTCAACCCGATGGGCGCGACCGCGAGCTCGCCGCACGTGGTGATCGTGCTGGACGGCATCGACCTCAAGGGCGCCACCCAGCTCGACGACGGCATCGACGGCGTGACCGTGCTCGACCTCGACGAGCTGCCGCCGCGCCTGCTCGACCGGTCGCTGCTGGTGCTCGAGACCGCCCACGTCGGCGGCCGCCGGGTGCTGAACACCTACTCGATGGACCACGAGGCCGAGGTCGGCACGCCCGACCAGCTGACCGTCGAGCAGGCCGAGGCGGTGGCGCGCCGGCTCTCCCCGCTGCGGCTGGCCGCGATGTCCAAGTCGTCGGACACCCCGCTGGCCACCGAGATGGGCCTGCCCGACCTGCTCGGGCTGGGCGATCCCGAGACGTTCAGCGTGCAGCAGAGCTGGTCGCCGCGCCCCAACCGCGACAAGCTGCGGGTGCCGATCGGCGTCGGGGCCGACGGCAGCGCGATCGAGCTCGACCTCAAGGAGTCGGCGCAGGACGGCATGGGCCCGCACGGCCTGTTGATCGGCGCGACCGGCTCCGGCAAGTCCGAGTTGCTGCGCACGCTGGTGATGGCGCTCGCGGCGACCCACTCGTCCGAGACGCTGAACTTCGTGCTGATCGACTTCAAGGGCGGCGCCACCTTCGCCTCGCTCGACCGGCTGCCGCACACCGCCGCCGTGATCACCAACCTGGCCGACGAGCTGGTTCTGGTCGACCGCATGGTCGACGCCATCGACGGCGAGATGGTCCGGCGGCAGGAGCTGCTGCGCAAGGCGGGCAACTACGCGAGCCTGCGCGACTACGAAAAGGCGCGGGCCGGCGGCGCGGCGTTGCCCCCGCTGCCGTCGCTGCTGGTGATCTGTGACGAGTTCTCCGAGCTGCTCAGCGCCAAGCCCGACTTCATCGACCTGTTCGTCCAGATCGGACGGCTGGGCCGGTCGCTCGGCGTGCACCTGCTGCTGGCCAGCCAGCGGCTCGAGGAGGGCCGGCTGCGCGGCCTGGACACCCACTTGTCGTACCGGGTGGGTCTCCGGACGTTCTCGGCGCTGGAGTCGCGCGCGGTGCTCGGCGTGCCCGACGCGTACGAGCTGCCCCGCTCGCCCGGGCACGGGTATCTCAAGTTCGGCACCGAGCCGCTGCTGCGCTTCAAGGCGGCGTACGTGTCGGGCCCGATGCGCAAGGCCGGCGCCCGCGCCGCGGCCGGCGGGGCGAACGCCGTGCCCCAAGTTCTGGAATATTCGACCCGGTATGTGCCGGCGCCCAAGCCGGCCAAGCCGGTGCAGCCCAAACCGGAAGAGATCCCCGCCGGCGAAAGCGTGCTCGACGTGATGGTGGACCGGCTCAACGGCCAGGGCCCGCCCGCGCACCAGGTGTGGCTGCCGCCGCTCAACCAGTCGCCGGCCCTCGACGAGCTGCTCGGCCCGGTGGTCGCCGACCCGGCCCGCGGCCTGGCCTTCGCCAACCCCGAGCTGCACGGCGCCCTGCAGGTGCCGATCGCGATGGTCGACAAGCCGCGCGAACAGCTGCGCGACGTGATGTGGCTGCAGCTCGCCGGCGCGGCCGGCCATGTCGCGATCGTCGGCTCGACGCTCTCCGGCAAGTCCACCGCGCTGCGCTCGATGATCTGCGGCCTCGCGCTCACCCACACCCCCACCGAGGTGCAGGTCTACTGCCTCGACTTCGGCGGCGGCTCACTCAACTCGGTCCGGGACCTGCCGCACGTCGGCGGCGTCTCGAGCCGGCTCGACACGGTCGGGGTGCGGCGCACGGTCGGCGAGATGTCGACGCTGCTCGCCGAGCGCGAGTCCCGGTTCGCCGCGATGGGCATCGACTCGATGGCCTCCTACCGGCGCCGCCGGGCCAACCCGGCCGGCGGCGCGGCCGACGCCGACCCGTTCGGCGACGTGTTCCTCGTCGTCGACGGCTGGTCCACATTGCGCAAGGAATACGAAGAGCTCGAGCCGGTCGTCACCGACATCGCCACCCGCGGCCTGTCGTACGGCATCCACGTGGTGGCCTCGTCGTCGCGCTGGATGGACTTCCGCCCGGCGATCCGCGACCTGTTCGGCTCCCGGCTGGAGCTGCGCCTCGGCGACCCGAGCGACTCGATGATCAACCGGCGGGCCGCGATGACGGTGCCGGAGAAGCCCGGCCGCGGCATCGTCGAGCACCCCACGGATAAAAACAAGTTCCTCCACCTGCTCACCGTGCGGCCCGAGCTCAGCACGATGGCCGACACCAACGCGCTGGTCAAGGCGGTCGCCACCAACTGGCACGGGCCGCTCGCGCCGCGCGTGCGCATGCTGCCGTCCTCGGTGCCGTACGCCGAGCTGGACCTCGACCGCAGCTCCGGCCTGCGGCTGCCGATCGGCATCTCCGAGGCCGACCTCCAGCCCGTCGAGATCGACTTCGCCTCCGACCCGCACTTCCTGCTCTTCGGCGACGCCGAGTGCGGCAAGAGCTCCTTCCTGCGGGCGCTCGCCACCTCGGTGATCCGGCGGTTCTCCCCCGAGGAGGCCCGGATCATCCTGGTCGACTACCGCCGCAGCCTGATGGACCTGCCCGAGTCCGAGCACCGCATCGGCTACGGCATCCAGGCACAAAAGACGCTGGAGCTGATGCAGTCGGTCGCCGGCTACATGGAACGCCGCCTGCCCGGCCCCGACGTCACCGCCCAGCAGCTGCGCGACCGCTCCTGGTGGACCGGCCCCGAGCTGTTCGTCCTGGTCGACGACTACGACCTGGTGGTGGCCGGCCCGACCAACCCGCTCACCCCGCTGCTCGAGTACCTCCCCCAGGCCCGCGACGTCGGCCTGCACCTGGTGCTCACCCGGCGGGCCGGCGGCGCCAGCCGAGCCCTCTACGAGCCGGTGATCCAGCGCCTCCGCGAGCTGTCCGCCCCCGGCATGGTGATGTCCGGCCCATCGGACGAGGGTGCCCTGATCGGCGCGGTCAAGCCCACCCTGATGCCCCCCGGCCGTGGCCGCCTGCTCACCCGTCGTGAGGGCATTCGCCTCATCCAGCTGGCGCACTTGCCGCCGTATGCGTAAAAACGACCGATTCCCGCCGCACCGCCGGTGCGATATCCATCGACCGACCCCACCAATAAGGCCCCGTTTCGGAGTAATCTGCATCGACCATCCAGGATCGGATAGGCGATGCGACCCGTGAGTGCTGCGAGCGCCGGCTTCTGGCCCACCAGGGCCCGATGCCGCATGCCTTCCGGCCCCGGCGCGGCTTCGCCCTCCCCCCACGCGACCCCGCCGACCCTCCGTGCCGGCTGGCCCTCCACCCACGCGGCCCCGCGTTCATCCCACGCGGCCACGCCCTCCTCCCACGCGGGCACGCCCTCCAATCACGACGCCGCCGGCAACTCTCGTGCGGCCTCCGGCGGTGCCCGTTGCTGAGCGGACGGCTTGCCTCGGCCGTGCTCGCCGGGCTCTTCACTCTCGCCGTGCCCGCCGCGCCCGCGGTCGCCGCGCCCCTGCCGCTGAACGCGCCCCTGCCGCTGAACGCGCCCCTCCCGTTGGGCGCGCCCCTTCCGGCTGCGCCGCTCCCGCTGGGCGCGCCCCTTCCGGTCGCGGAGCCGGTTGCCGAGCCGCCCATTCCGCTCGTCGGCGACTCAGTGCGCAACGACCAGTGGTATCTGAAGACGCTGAATATCGCCGGCGCGTGGACGTATTCGAACGGCGCCGGCGTCACGGTCGCGGTCATCGACTCCGGCGTCGACTCGACCCATCCCGACCTGACCGGCCAGGTGCTCCCCGGCCTCGACCTGGTCGACCCCAAGGGCGACGGCGACACCGACCTCGTCGGCCACGGCACCACGGTCTCGGCCATCATCGCGGGCCGCGGCGACGACCAGGCCGGCGTCGTCGGCATCGCCCCCAAGGCCAAGATTCTTCCGGTACGCGTGCTCGACGAGGAGAACCGCTACGACGACGCCATCATCGTGGCCCAGGGCGTGCGCTGGGCGGTCGACCACGGCGCCCGCGTGATCAACCTGTCGCTCGGCGGCAACGGCAGCAGCGCCACGCTCGCGGCCGCGCTCGACTACGCGTTCGCCAAGGACGTGGTGGTGGTCGCCTGCACCGGCAACACCAGCGCCTCGTCGGACACCGAGGTCTGGTATCCGGCTCGCGAGCCCGGCGTGATCGCGGTGGCCGGGATGGACAAGGCCGGCGACTCGCTCTGGTCCGGCTCGATCACCGGCAAGGAGACCGTGGTGACCGCCCCCGCCACCCAACTCGTCGGCGCCCAGGCCGGCGGCAACTACTGGAAGGTGCAGGGCACCAGCTTCGCCGCCCCGATGGTCTCCGGTACCGCCGCGCTGATCCGCTCCCGCTGGCCCACGATGCCCGCCGGCGAGGTCATCAACCGCATCATCCGCACCGCCCGCGACGAGGGCCCCGCCGGCCGCGACCCGACCTTCGGCTTCGGCGAGGTCGACCCCACCGGCGCCCTGACCGCCTCGGTCCCCGCGGTCTTCGACAACCCCCTGGACACGTCCCCGTCCCCCGGCATCGCCCGCTTCGGCTCGGCCCCGGTTCCCGGCCAGGCCCAGTCCGCCCCCGACGACGCGTCCACCGTGCCGCCGCGGGTGGCCGCCGGCCAGGCCGCCTCCCCCGCCACGGTCACCGCGACGCCGGCCGACCACACCTGGTGGCTCGCCGGCGGCCTCCTGCTGATCTCAGCGGTAGCCGCCCTGCTGACCGTGCGCCGTTTCGCCTACACCACCTGACGCCGCCGCAACGCAGCGCGCACCGCCACACACTGCAGCCACCAGCCCGCGCACCGCCACACACTGCAGCCACCAGCCCAGCCCGCGCACCGCAGCCACCAGCCCCCGCATCGCATTGCACCGCAGCCAGGCCCAACCAATGCGTCGCACCGCCGCCAGCCCACCACGCCGCACCGTCGCCCGGCCGGCCGCCCGTCACGCCGCACCGCCGCCCATCACGCCGCACCGTCGCCCGGCCGGCCGCCCGTCACGCCGCACCGCCGCCCATCACGCCGCACCGTCGCCCGGCCGGCCGCCCGTCACGCCGCACCGCCGCCGAGCCGGCCGCCGCGCCACCCAGCGCCAGACCCGTCGGTGTGCCACCTCGCAGCCGCGCACTCGTCCCGGACCGCGCACCCCGTCGGAGGGCAGTCTCACCCCCGAGCGCATGTCATGGACCGCTGTCTTCGCTCACGCGCCCGTCACCTTGCGCTGCTGTCCCCCAGCCGCACTCACCCAGCGTGGTGGTGACGGGCCTCGTCGTTACGCACAGTCGTCGGTGGAGACGCCGCGGGTGCGGCTCAAGCCCTGCTGGGCGACCGGGGCCGCCTCGCCGGCCGTGAGGGCGAAGCCGGTGTTCTTGTCGTCGGCCGCCGCGGCGAAGATGACCCCCAGGACCTGGCCGGTGGGGGTGATCAGCGGGCCGCCGGAGTTGCCGCTGCGCACCAGGGATCGGATCGTGTAGATCTCGCGGGTCACGTCGCCGGAGTCGTAGATGTCGGGGCCGGTGATGCGGCTGACGTCGCTGACCCGGGCCGACTGGGCGTCGTACGGTCCGTCCTGCGGATAGCCCAGCACGATGGCGCTGGCACCGCTGGCGGCCTGCTTCGACACGAACGGCATCACCGGCGCCTTCAAGCCGGGGACGTAGACCACCGCCAGGTCGCGCTCCGGGTCGTACACGACGACCTTGCCCTGCAGGCGCGCGCCGCCGACCTCGACGGCGACCTCCCGGGTGCCCGCGACCACGTGCGCGTTCGTCATCACCCGCTCGGTCGAGTAGACGAAGCCGGAGCCCTCGATGCGCCGCGAGCAGCTCGGGGCGGTGCCCAGCACCTTGATCACCGACTTTTTGGACTTCTGCACGATCTGGGAGCCCTTGAGCGCCGGGTCGGGCGCCGCGACCTCCTTGGTGCGGGTCGGCGCGAGGCCGCCGAAGACGTCGGGGAAGCCGTTGGTGTCGAGGGTCTCGCGCAGCGCCGACGAGAGCGCCTGCGCCTGCTCGGGCATCAGGCTGTCGATGCTGCCGAGGATGGCGCTGTTGCGGACCTCGCGGTTGAGCCCCTGGAACGGGGTGGAGCCGAGCGGCACCGCGATCAGCCACGCGACCAGCAGCACCGCGACCAGGGAGATCAGCGCGCCGCCGGCGTCGTCGAGGCGCTGGACCGGCTTGCTGGAGATCTGCCGGCGCAGGTGGGTGCCGAGCCAGCCGGCCAGGGTCTGCCCGAGCACGGCGAGCGCGAAGATCGCGGCGAGCGACACCACGAGCCGGGCGGTCGGGTCAGTGAACTTGTCGGCGATCAGCGGGCCGATCTGCAGGCCGATGAGCACGCCGCTGAAGAAGCCGCCGAACGACAGCGCCCCGATGACGAAGCCCTGGCGGTAGCCGCTGATCGCGAAGACCAGCATGAGCAGGATCAGGATGCCATCGACCACGAACACTCACTCAGCGTAGAGGCGGCGGGCCAGCGCGAGATCATGGCAGAACCTCGTCCGGCGCACCGCCGCGTGCCGCCGGGACCGGAGCGGACGCTTCCGGCAGCTCCACTATGCGACCCGGCTGCCAGGGCCGCGACCAGCCACCCATGTCGAGCAATGCCGAGATCACCCCCGCCGTGAAGCCCCAGACCAGCAATCCGCGGACCTGGAAGGCGGGCCCGACCCAACCGCTGCGGTGTCGCACCCGGATACGGTTTTCCGGGTCGACCAGTTCATCGATCGGCAAACGGGCCACGTGCGCGACCTCGGCCGGCTGGTGCGGGCTCACCGGGTGCGGGCGGCGCCACCAGGCCAGCACCGGGGTCACCACGAACGAGCTGACCGGGATGAACAGGTCGGGCAGCAGGGCCAGCACCTGGGCACTGGCCGGTTCGAGCCCGACCTCCTCCCGCGCCTCGCGCAGCGCGGTGGCGACGGCGTCGGCGTCCTCGGGATCGGTGCCGCCGCCGGGGAAGGCCGGCTGGCCGGCGTGGTTTCGCATGGTGGCGGCCCGCTGGAGGATCAGCAGGTCGGGCCGGCCGGGGGTCTGTTCGCCGAGCAGCACCAGCACCGCGCTGGGCCGGCCGCCGCCGGCCGGCGGGCGCAACGGCGTGAAGTCTTCGGTACGGCAGGTGGCGACCCGGCTGAGCAGCGGGTCGAACCAGGACGGCAGATCGTCGGGGCGCGACAGCACCCGCCCCTGACTCACAGTTCCACCGTCACGCCGGTGTGCTCCTCGACCAGGTCGGTGAGCTTCGCCGCGTCGAGCGGAAGCCGGTTCACGTAGGTCTTGCCGGACGCGTCCATGAAGATCGTGATCGGCAGGTTGATCCCGGCGACCGCGTTGGCCAGCTTCTTGTCGGGATCGAACAGGGTGGGAAAGCGGACGCTCTTGGCCGCGGCGAACGAGGCGCCGGCGTCCCGGGTGTCGCCGGTGTCGACGCCGAGCACGGTGAGCTTGCCGGCCGCCTGGTCGGCGAGCTGTTGCATGACCGGCAGCTCACGGCGGCACGGGTCGCACCACGACGCCCAGAGATTGATAACCAGTGGGCCGGGGAGCGACCGCAGCGCGATCTGGTCGTTGCCGGTGAAGCAGGACAGCTCGACGTCGGGCAGGGTGGGCGCCGGCGGCGCGGGCCGGGTGGCGACGCCACTGCAATCGGCGAACGGCGACGGGGTGTCCTCCGATCGGGTCGCGGCGGTGCACCCCGCCGCGACAAGCGCGACGAGCGGCAGCGCCATGGCGGCGAAGCGGCACGACGGCCGAACCGCGGCAAAGCGACGCGACGCCCGAACCGCGGCGGAGCGGCGCAAGGGCCTCACGGCGCATCCGGTGCGGTGACGGCCGCGGCCGGGACCAGATCGGGGTCGACACCGGCGGCGATGGCGAGCTCGCGGGCGCGTGGCCCCTTGAGCAGTTTGGCCGCGGCGGCCGCCTCGGTCGGGCCGGTGCCGTAGGACGGGCACATGGTGGCCAGCGTGCAGGCGCCGCAGGCCGGCTTGCGGGCGTGGCAGACCCGCCGGCCGTGGAAGATCACCCGATGCGACAGCATGGTCCAGTCGCGTTTCTCGATCAGCTCGGCGACCTGGAACTCGATCTTTACCGGGTCGTCCTCGTCGACCCAGCCGAAGCGGTTGGTCAGCCGGCGGAAGTGGGTGTCGACCGTGATGCCGGGCACGCCGAACGCGTTGCCGAGGATCACGTTGGCCGTCTTGCGCCCGATGCCGGGGAGCTTGACCAGCTCGTCGAGCTTGGCGGGCAGGACGCCGTCGTACTTCTCCACCAGGACCTGACCCAGCTTCATCAGCGAGTCGGTCTTGGCCCGGAAGAAGCCGGTCGGGCGCAGCAGCTCCTCGAGCTGTCCGCGGTCGGCCCCGGCGTAGTCGGCGGCCGTCACGTATCGCTTGAAGAGGGTGGGCGTCACCTGGTTGACCCGGACGTCGGTGGTCTGGGCCGACAGGATGGTGGCGACCGCCAGCTCCAGCGGGGTGGTGAAGTCGAGCTCGCAATGCGCGTCAGGATGGGTCTCGGCGAGGACCTTGGCCATCTTGCGGGCGCGCCGCTTGCGCCCGATCGGCGTCTCGCTCGCGAATCTCTTGACCGACCGCACCACCAGAGTCACCGCTAAAGAGTACGTCGCGGGTACGACAGGAATCGTCACGCCGGTGGCTTGATCGATCCGTCCTTGCCGAGCACCGCCGCGGTGTCCCCGAAGTCCTCCTCGCTGAGCTGGGCGACCAGCTTCCGGCCCGTCTCCTTCGAGGCGTCCCGGGTCGGGAGGCCGACAGAGCTCATGTATGTCGACAGGAACTTCCCGCCCGCGTACGAGCCGTCCTTGCCCAGCGTGACGCGCAGGATCCCGCCGTACTTGAGCACGCCCTGGCTGGACAACGTCTTGCCGCCGCCGGCGAAGTTGCCGAGGCTGTACGCGATCAGCTTGCCCTGGTAGAACTCCATGCCCCGCAGCACGTGCGGGCTGTGCCCGACGACCAGGTCGGCGCCCGCGTCGATGACCGTGTGGCTGAACTTGATCGGGTCGCCCCGGTTCTCGCCGTAGAAGATCTCGTTGCCGGGCTTGACGTGCTGCATGGTCGCGCCCTCGGCGCCCATGTGCACCTGCACGATGACCAGGTCGGCCTGCTCCTTGGCCGCCCGGATGACGTCCTTCGAGTGCTCCAGGTCGTTGAGGTTGTTCGCTCCGGCGTACCCGGAAAAGCCCACCACCGCGACCTTGATCCCCTTGACCTCCACCACGGTGATCTCGTCCTTGTTGCCGGTGTATTTGATGCCGGCGTCGTCGAGCGCGGCGCGGGTGTTCACCGCGCCCTGCGACCCGAAGTCCTTGGTGTGGTTGTTCGCCAGGTTCACCAGCTGGAACCCGGCGTCCTTGAGGTGCTTGGCATAGCCGGGCGGCGACCGGAAGGCGAAGCAGTTCGGCCCGGGGGGCGAGCCGCACTTGGAGGTGCCGGTGTCGGTGGTGAGCGGCTGTTCGAGGTTGCCCATCACGAGATCCGACCGGAGGCCTTCCTTCACCGAGTCGAAGAAGCCGTCGCCGTCGTTGGGCGGCATCTTGTTCGGCGCGTTGCTCATCATGATGTCGCCGGTCGCCGAGACGGTGATCGTCTCGGGCGACGACGCCTCGGTCGCGGCGGACTCCACCGGCGCGGCGGCCGGCGACGAGGCCGTCGAACGGGCTGCCGCGGGCTCCTGCCATTGCGGCGCCGGACCCGCTCCACGATTGGCGAAGGCGACGCCGCCGGCGCCGACACCGGCGAGAACCGCCAGGACAATCGTGATAGTAAGGACAGGGCGCCCAAAAAGGCCCGGGCTGCGGGAGGAGGGGTGGGAATTCATCGACCGCGACGATACCTTCGGGATGCACCGCGGACGTTCCGTCGAATGGCTCGTTGTCGCGCCTGCGTGAGCGACAACAAACACGGCCCGTCACGGTCGGGGTGGTTACCCTGCAGTATCTGGATCAAGGGGTGCCTGCCCGATTCCCGCCCGCGTGCGCCTAGACTGATCGAGCGCAGGCGTTGCGCGTGTTCGGAGGTGCGGCATGGATGAGGTGCTGGCGCGGAGCGGGATCTTCCAGGGGGTCGACCCGGAGGCCGCCGAGGCGCTCGCCAAGGAGATGGACACGGTCGAGGTCCGCAAGGGCGACGTCCTGTTCAACGAGGGCGAGGCCGGTGACAGCCTGTATATCGTGCTGTCCGGCAAGATCAAGCTGGGACGGCGCGCGGCCGACGGCCGGCAGAACCTGGTCTCGATCATGGGCCCGTCCGACATGGTGGGCGAGCTGTCCCTGTTCGACCCGGGTCCCCGCACGGCGACCGCGACCGCGGTGACCGACGCCCGCATGGCCAGGCTCAAGAAGACGTCGCTCCGCCCGTGGCTGAACAATCGGCCCGAGATCGCCGAGCAGCTGCTTCGCGTGCTGGCTCGCCGCCTGCGCCGCACGAACGACGCGCTCGCCGACCTGATCTTCACCGACGTGCCCGGCCGGGTGGCGAAAAACCTGCTGCAGATGGCCGGCCGGTTCGGCACCCGCGACGGCGGTGTGTTGCGCGTCACGCACGACCTCACCCAGGAAGAGCTGGCCCAGCTGGTCGGCGCCTCGCGCGAGACGGTCAACAAGGCGCTGGCCGATTTCGCCTCGCGAGCCTGGCTGCGCCTGGACGGCAAGAGCGTCATCATCCTCGACCCGGAACGCCTGGCCCGGCGCGCGCGCGTCTAGCGAAAGCCCGTTCTCCGCGACCCAGGGCCCGGGGGCCGGCACGATCCCCGGAGCCTGGTTCGTCGCGGCAACCCCAGCCGCGACCGCGAGCAGGCCGCAGGTTTGGCTGCGCGCACGCCGTCCGCACGAGCGCACGTCCCGCCCCGCCCACGCTGTCCACAAAGCGGCCACGCCAACACCGTTCCACAGAATCGGCCGCCCGCAGGCCGTTCCCCCAAAGCGGCGAGCGCTCGTCGCCCCCACAAACGCCCTAAATACGCCTGAAAAGGCGACATAACGGTCGCATCCGGATCCGTGTCGCACCCGCTTGGCCGCTCGTTACGGAGGTGGTCGAGAGGCACCGGCGAACACGAGAGGGCGCGGCTTTGAACATGGTGGGGGGCGTACACCGCATCGGGGTCCCGACGTGACCGTGCTCGACACGGCCATCGACCCGCGGACCCCCGCCTACCTGGAGTGCCGCGGGGTCGCCATAGCGCGGCTCGCCCGGCTCGAGGCGGCGCTGGACGAGGCGCGGGCCGGCGGCGGCGAGAAGGCGGTGACCCGGCACCACGCCCGGGGCAAGCTGCTGCCGCGGGAACGCGTCGAGATGCTCCTCGACCAGGACAGCCCGTTCCTCGAGCTGTCGGCGGAGGCGGCGTGGGGCACCGAGTTCCCGATCGGCGCGGGCGTGGTCACCGGCGTGGGCGTGGTCGAGGGCGTCGAGTGCGTGATCATCGCGGTCGACCCGACCGTCCAGCGCAACGCGGTCGACCCGTACCCGCTCGAGAAGATCCGTCGCGCCGCGCGGATCGCCGCGGCCAACCGCCTGCCGCTGGTCAACCTGGTGGAGTCGCCCGGCGAGGCCAAGGGCGGCCGGCGCCGGTCCGGCGGCCTGGCGCGCGACCTGAGCCGGCTGGCCGCCGAACGGATCCCCACGGTCTGCGTCGTGTTCGGCCCGGTCAGCGGCGACGACGCCTACCTGCCGCAGCTCTCCGACTACACCATCCTGGTGCGCGGCCACGCCGGCGGCACCGGCCCGGCCGACCAACTGGCCGAGGACGAACGTGACGGACTGCGCCTGGCCCGCCAAAGCCTGCGCCGGCTCAACTGGCGCAAGCGCGGCCCGGGGCCGCGCACGTTCCCGCCCGAGCCGCCCAAGTACGACGCCGAGGATCTGCTCTCGCTGACCAAGGACGACGATCCGCGCGAGATCCTCGCCCGGGTCCTGGACGGCAGCGACTTCGACGAGTTCAAGCCGGCGCACGGCCCGGCGCTGGTGGCCGGCTGGGGCGAGCTGCACGGCTACCCGGTCGGCGTGCTGGCCGGCACCGGGGCGCCGCACGGCCCGGCCGAGGCGCAGAAGGCCATCCACTTCATCCAGCTCGCCAACGCCACCGACACCGCGCTGCTGTTCCTGGCCACGCGGTTCGGCTCGGCCGAGATCGAGGCGCTGACCCTGTCCTCGGTGCCGCACCTGGCGCTGGACACCGGCC
The DNA here is from genome assembly GCF_042664765.1 of Paractinoplanes rhizophilus. Taxonomy (NCBI): domain Bacteria; kingdom Bacillati; phylum Actinomycetota; class Actinomycetes; order Micromonosporales; family Micromonosporaceae; genus Paractinoplanes; species Paractinoplanes rhizophilus. The sequence continues at coordinate 51,141 of NZ_JBHTBJ010000034.1, forward strand.
GCGCCGGCGACCCCCGCTTCGTGTTCAGCTGGCCGGCCGACGAGCCGTCCGGCGGTGACGACGACGGTGTCATCGACCCCCGCGACACCCGTACCGTCCTCGGCCTCTGCCTTTCCGCCGCGCACAGCGCGGTCGTCGAGGGCGCCGGGCACGTCGGCGTGTTCCGACCCGGAAAGGTAGACCAGTGATCCGACGTCTCTTGGTGGCAGACCGTGGGGAGACCGCCCGCCGGGTGTTCGCCACCTGCCGCCTGGTCGGCATCGAGACGGTCGCCGTCTATTCCGACGCCGATTCCGACGCGCCGCACGTGGCCGAGGCCGACTACGCCGTACACCTGGACGGCGGGACAGCGGCGGTCTATCTGCGTGGTGATCTGATCATCACGGCCGCCCAGCGCACCGGCGCCAACGCCATCCACCCGGGCAACGGTCTGCTCGCCGAGGACGCCGACTTCGCGGCCGCGGTCGCCGACGCCGGGATGATCTGGGTGGGCGCGCCCGCCAAGACCCTGGGCGTGCTGCGCAGCAAGCGGGAGACCAAGGAGCTGGTGGCCGAGGCCCGGGTGCCGGTGCTGCCGACGTTCACCGAACCGGGCAAGGTCTCCGGCTACCCGGTGCTGATCAAGCCGGACACCGGCTCGGGCGGCGCCGGCATGCGGGTGGTGCGCGACGCGGCCACGCTCGCCGAGGCGATCGCCTCGACCCGGCGCGAGGCCGGCTGCGACGTGTTCTGCGAGCCGTACCTCGACGAGGTCCGGCACATCGAGATCCCGATCCTGGCCGACGAGCACGGCTCGGTCGTGCCGTTCGGCGAGCGCGAATGCTCGGTGCAGCGCCGTTACCAGCAGATCATCGAGGAGACGCCGTCGCCGGCGGTCGACCCGGCGCTGCGCGAGGAACTGTGCCGGGCCGCGATCATCGCGGTCCGGGCCATCGGGTACGTGGGCGCCGGCGCCGTGGAGTTCCTGCTCGACGCCGAGGGCGACTTCTGGTTCCTCGAGCTGACCCCGACGCTGCAGGCCGAGCACGCGGTCACCGAGTGCGTCTCCGGTTACGACCTGGTGCGGCTGCAGCTGCTGGTGGCCGAGGGCGGCGTGCTGCCGATGCCGGGCCCGCCGCCGATCCGGGGACACGCCATCGAGGTGCGCGTCTGCGCCGAGGATCCGGCGTACGCGTGGCTGCCCGCCTCCGGCACCCTGCACCGCTTCGCCGTGCCCGACGTGGCCGGCGCCTTCCGCCCGTTGCCGCAGCCCGGCCTGCGCCTGGACGCCGGGGTGGAGGACGGCTCGGTGATCGGCGTGCACCCCGACCCGACGCTGGCGAAGCTGATCGCCTGGGCGCCGACCCGGCAGGAGGCGGCGCGCATGCTGGCCTCCGCGCTGACCCGCACCCAGCTGCACGGGGTGGCCACCAACCGCGATCTGCTGGTCCGGGTCCTGCGGCATCACTCGTTCCGCACCGGGGACGTGGACACCGGCTTCCTCGATCGGCGCCCCGAGGTCTTCGCCCCGCTGTTGTCGGCGGTCGACGCCGTACGCATCAGTTGTCTGGCCGCGGCCCTGGCCGGCGCGGCCGCACGGCGCGCGACCGCGACGGTGCTCGGCTCGCTGCCCTCGGGCTGGCGCAATGTCCCGTCGGGGTCGCAGACCGCGGTGTACGACGGCCCGGCCGGCCCGGTCGAGGTGGGCTACCGGATGAACCGGCACGGCGAGCTGGCCGGCTGGTGGGTGCGCGCGGTCGACCCGGAGGAGCTCGACCTGGCCGGGCTGGGCCAGGCGCCCGTGGTCGACGACCATCCGGAGACGGTGGTGGTGGCGGCCGGCGACGAGCGGGTGGTGCTGGACGTCAACGGCATCCGGCTGACCTTCAACGTGCACCGGGTCGGCGAGGTCTCCTACGTGGACAGCCCGGAGGGTTCGGTGGCGCTACGCGAGCTGTCCCGATTCCCGCTGCCCGCGCCGGAGGCCGCCGAGGGCTCGCTGATCGCCCCGCTGCCCGGCGCGGTCCGGCGCGTGCTGGTCGTGCCCGGCCAGCGGGTACGCGCCGGCGAGCTGCTGCTCACGCTGGAGGCGATGAAGCTCGAGCACCCGGTGCACGCGCCGAGCGCGGGCGTGGTGGCCTCGCTGCCGGTGCACCCGGGCGCCGAGGTGGACACCGGGGAGCTGTTAGCGGTCCTGGATCCCGAGTAGGCCGAACAGCCACTTCTTCCTGGGTGCCTTCGCGTGGCGGACGGTCGGGGTCTCGTCGCCGTTCATCAGGCGCGGCGGCGGCACCCGGGAGTGGCCCGGGCCCTCGAGATCCATCTTGGTCAGCAGATCGCGCAGCTGCCCGGCGGTGGGCCGGGAGGCCGGGTCGTTGGCCATGCCGTAGCGCAGCAGCCGGGTCAGCTCGCCGGGCACCCCGGGCAGGTCGGGGATGGGCTGATGGAACAGGTCCATCAGGGTGATCAGGCTGGGGTTGCGATCGCCGTCCCAGCGCGGCGGGCGGCCGCGCATCACCGCGTACAGGGTCGCGCACAGCGCGTAGACGTCGACGGCGCCGGACGGGTTGTCGTGCCGGAACATCTCGGGCGGCGCGTACGCCGGGGTGAGCACCTCGAGGGTGACCGACGAGTCGCGCATCTCGCCCAGCACGGCCAGGCCGAAATCGGCGAGCACGGCCGAGTTGAACTGCGAGTACAGGATGTTGGCCGGTTTCACGTCGCGGTGCAGCACGCCGTTGGCGTGCGAATGCACCAGCGCATCGGCGATCTTGATGCCGAGGTCGCGCGCCTCGGCGGCGCTCAGCGGCGTGACCCGCATGCGGTCCAGGTAGGAGCCGTCGCAGAGCTCCATGATCAGGTACGGGTGCTGGTCGACCGTCACGCCCACGTCGAACAGGTCGACCACGTGCGGATGCGAGGACATCCGGCCCGCCGCCCGCGCCTCGCGCAGGAATCGGGCCTGGTCACGGTTGCTCTCCAGGCGGCGATTCTCCACCTTGATGGCGACCTCGCGACCCACCGAGTCCTGCATGGCGCGGTAGACCGTCGCGTAGCCGCCGCGCGCCATGACGGACAAGCCGGACATCCCCGGCACGTACGGCACGGGCAGGGGTCCCGGCGGCGTCTCCGTCATGCCACAGAACTTACGCCAGCACCCCGCGAGGTCATCCCGGCACGTCGGACGCGTACGCGACAGTTTCCAGCGGGCCCGCGGCGAGGGTGGCCCGCAGCTCCTCGGCCGCCGCGCGCTCGCTCGCCTGCTCGGTCGCGTAGGACAGCAGAACGGCCTGCTCGGCGGCCTGCCGCGCCTGCTCGCACCGGTCGGCCGCGGCCAGCACCCGGGCGTACGTCATCTCGGCCAGCACCCCGCTGCGCACGTCCTCCGACTTCGCCTCGCGGGCCCGCTCGATCCAGGTCAGCGCCTCGGTCACCCGGCCGTCGGCGAGCAGCGCCGACGAGTACGACGCCAGCGCGTGCCGCCGCGAGAACAGCAGCGACGGCGAGCCGGTGTCGCTGGCGATCGGGGCGAGCAGGCCGATCGCCGTCGCCGCGTCGCCCACCCGGATCCGCGCCTCGGCCAGCAGCACCCGCGGCCCGACCTGGGCCGGCGCCAGCGGGTTGTGCGGCTCGACCGCCGCCATCACCCGGCGCGCGTCGGCCTCGGCCAGCTCCAGGTCGCCACGCTGCAGGGCGACGAAGCCGCGCATCGTGCCGGCCATGCCCAGCAGCAGCGGGTGGCCGGTGCGGCCCGCGTACCCGAGGGCATCGCCGAGCAGGTCGAAGGAGTGATCCAGCTCGCCGAGGCCGCGGGCGATCGCGGCCCGGACGACCAGCGCCAGGCCCCGTCCCCAGTCGTCGCCGACCGCGTTGAAGTCCCGGTACGCCCGGCGCGCCTCGCCGTCGGCCTCGCCCAGCTCGCCCAGCTCGCTGGCCGCGTACGCCTCGACCGCCCGCAGCGTGCCGACCGCCCACGCCTCGCCGACCCGGTCGCCGAACGGCAGGAAGATCCGGGCCAGCCGGCGCGACTCCTGCAACCGGCCGGCCAGCAGCCGCGCGAACGCCGTGGTGCCCCGCAGCCAGGAGCGGCCGACCGGGTCACCGAGCTCGGCGAACAGGCGCGCGGCCCGGCCGAGCACGGCGTCGGTGCCGGCGAAGTCGCCCCGGGTGGTGGTCACCCAGGCCAGGTTTTGCAGGGCCCAGGCCTGACCGTGCCGGTCGCCCGCGGCCAAGGTCACCTGATAGGCCGCGGCGAACCGGCTGCTCGCCTGGCTCAGCCGGCCGGCCAGGAAGTCGGCCATGCCGAGGCGGCGCATCGCGTTGGCCCGCTCGGGCAGCAGCTCGGCCTCGGTCGCGACGTCGAGCGCCTCCTGCCAGGCCGCCACGGCCCGGCCGACGTCGCCCAGTGCCTCGTGCGCCCGGCCCACCACCAGCAGCGCCTCGGCCCGCGAGACCGGCTCGTCGCCGGCACTCTTGGCGATCTTCTCGCCGTGGGCCAGCGCCTCCTCGGCCCGGCCCAGGCGCAGCAGCGCGCGGGCGTGCACCAGCTGGTCGGGCAGCGGCAGCGGCTCCTTGACCAGCGCCGAGGCGCGCTCGGCGTACTCGATGGAGGCGGCCGGCTCGATGTTCGCCAGCGCGCGGCGGGCCAGCCGGCCGAGCGCCGCGACGCCGAGCGGGGCCACGTCGCGCACCGCGGCCTCCGGCCGCAGCCGCACCTGGTCGGCCAGCTCGACCGAGCACTCGGCGTGGGTGGCGACGAAGGCGTCCCGCTCGTTCTCGGTGAGGCTCAGCCGCGAGGCGCCGTCGTAGCCGAGCCGGTCGATCGTCTCGGGCGCGGCCCAGGTGGCCAGGTAGGCATGCCGGTCGGCGAGGTCGGCCTTGCCGATGCCGGCGTACGCCCCCTCGCGCATCAGCGGGGTGGTGAACGCGTACCCGCCGCGCACCCGGTGCAGCATGCGGCGCTGGAGCAGCTCGTCGATCGAGCGCTCGAGCTCGACCGCGGCCACCGCGCCGGGCCGCGCGTCGGTGCCGGCCCGCCTCTCCCGCAGCGCCTCGATCACCCCGGTCGGCACGGTGTCGCCGACCACGGCCGCGTCCCGCAGCACCGCGCGCGGCTCGGGCGGCAGCGCGTCGATGCGCGCGGCGAGCACCGCGGCGAGGTCGCGGGAGAGCAGCTGGCTGCCGGTGGTCTGGTTGCCCAGCGAGCTGCCGAGCGAGCCGTCGGCGAGCTGCCATCGGCCGACCGCGTTCGCGCCGACCGCCGGGGTCAGCGCGCCGCGCTCCATCAGCAGCGTCACCATCTCGGCCAGGTAGAACGGGTTGCCCTGGGCGGTGGCGAGCAGGCGGTCGGTGTCGGGCTGGGGCAGCTTGCCGCCGTTGAGGTACGACGTCAGCAGCCGGGACGCGTCGGCGCCGCGCAGCGGGGGAAGCGTGTAGACCTCGGCGTCGGCGAGCCGGGTCAGCGCGCCGGCCGTGCGCACCAGCTCGGGCCGGCCCAGCAGCAGCACCACGACCGGGCCCTCGAGCTGCGACAGGGTGCTGCCCAGCGCGTCCACCGTCGACGCGGTGGCGTCGTGCAGGTCGTCCACGATGACCACCAGCGGCGCCTCGGCGGCGAGCGCCGAGAGCAGCTCAGCCACGGCCGCCGACACCGCGTCGGCGTCCTGGCGGGTGGTGGCCGGCTGCCAGTCGGCGCCGGTGGCCGGGCCGACCGGGTTGGCCGGCGCCTCGCCGTACCCGAGCAGGGCCAGCAGCCGGTCGATGTCGATCCGGGCGGCGGCCTCGCTTTCCCGGCTCAGCCGGTGGGCCAGCTTGCGCAGCCGTTCCTCGACCACCGTGCGGCCGACCGTGGCCACCACGTCCTTCGGCAGGCCGACCGACTTGCGGACCAGGTCGGCCAAGGGCGCGAAGCGGCGGCGCTCGCCGAACGCGCGGCAGCGCACGCGCAGCACCCGGGCCCCGGCGGCGGCCGAATACCGGCCGCCCGCGCCCACGTCGTAGCCGGCCGCGAGCCGTTTGACCTCGCCGGCGAAGCGCGACTTGCCGATGCCGGCCTCGGCGGTCATCACCATGACCCGCGGCGTGTCCGAGTCGATCGCCTCGGCGAGCCGGCCGGCGACCCGGCCCAGCTCGGTCTCGCGCCCGACGAACGGCGCCTCGTCGCCGAGGCCGGAGCGAGTGCCGGGGGCGTCGTGCAGGCCGAGCAGCTCGAACGCGGGCACCGGCTCGCGCTTGCCCTTGAGCCGCAGCGGGCGCAGTTGGCGCCAGGAAGCGACGTGCCGCGTGCCGGCGCTGGTGCGCGATCCCGCGTAGACCGCGCCCAGCGCGGCCGCATCGGCGAGCCGGGCCGCCGTGTTGACGGTGTCGCCGATGACCGTGTACTCGATGCCCGCCTGGATGCCCGCCACCACATCGCCGGTGTTGAGCCCGATACGCAAGCCGAGCGGGGCGCCGCCGCCCCGCTCGTCGTCCAGCACGCGGCGGACCGCGCGCTGCATGCTCAAGGCCGCGCGCACGGCCCGCTCGGCGTCGTCCTCATGCGCCACCGGGGCGCCGAAGACGGCCATGATGCCGTCGCCGGTCAGCTTGTCGACGTGGCCGCCGAACGTCTTGACCGCGCCGGCCAGGGCGGCGAGCACCCGGTCGGTCACCGCGCCGACGCGCTCGGGATCGAGGTCCTCCGACCAGGACGTGAAATCGGACAGGTCTCCGAAGAGCACGGTCACGATGCGTCGCTCGGCGGCGGGCAGCGTGGCCGCGGCCGGGAGGGCGGCGCCGCAGTTGTGGCAGAAGCGGGCGCCGGGGACGGCGACGGTTCCACACACCGGACAGGTCACAGCCGATCCAACCCGTCGGCCCTTGTTCCTGATTCCCGATTTTTGTGATGGAGATAATCCAGCTGCGCTTTGGCACTGAAGATCGCCGCAAACCGCACGGCCGGGTCGATCTCCGGATAAACGAGGTCAACGACCTCTTCCGGGGTCTCCGCGCCGCGCGCCATCGCGTCTTCCACCTGGGCGAGCCGCTCCCGCCGGTGATCGAGATAACCCCGCGCGAGGGCGGCCACGTCGTTCTGCGCCGGGCCGTGGCCCGGCAACATCAAGACATTTTCGTACGCCGTGAGCACGGTCAAACTGTCGAGGTAGGACCCAAGATCGCCATCGGGGGCCGCCACCACGGTCGAGCCCCGTCCGAGGATCGTGTCGCCCGTGAGCATGGCTCGGACATTCCCGGACTCGACCAGGAAACACACCGAATCGGCGGTGTGCCCCGGAGTGTCGAGGATGCGGATGGTCAAGCCATCGCTGTCGAACGGCGCCGTCTCGATCGGCGTGCCGCCCAGCATCTCGGACAGCCGCGGCGCGCCCTCGACGTGGTCGTGGTGACCGTGCGTAATCATGATGGCGCGGAACGGCCCGTGCTCGGCGACCCGGCGGAGGTGGCCCTCGTCGAGCGGGCCCGGATCGATCACGAAGCCGAGCTCCTCGCCCGGCGCGCGCAGCACCCAGGTGTTGGTGCCGTCGAGCGTCATCGGACCCGGGTTCGGGGCGCGGAGCAGCGTCACCCAGCCCGGCAGGCCGTCGAGCGAAGCTCCCCCCATGCGCGAAATCGTACGTCGCGCATGGGGGTTGCGCCGAGGACCGGATGTGCGATCTCAGCCGCCGCTCAGGTGACTGTGCGCAACTTTCTGCCCTTTTTTACTAACCCGGCGAGCTTTTACGAGCCCCGCCGTTACGCGACCTCGACGATGGCCTCGACCTCGACCGGGGCGCCCAGCGGGAGCTCGGCCACGCCGACGGCGCTGCGCGCGTGCCGGCCCTGCTCGCCGAAGACCTCGCCGAAGAGGTTGGACGCGCCGTTGACGACGGCGGGCTGGCCGGTGAAGCCGGGCGCCGACGCCACGAAACCGGACACCTTCACGATCTTGACGACCCGGCCCAGGCCGACCAGCGCCTCGACCGCGGCCAGCACGTTCACCGCGCAGGTGCGGGCCAGCTCGGCGCCCTGCTCCGCGGTGACCTCGGCGCCGACCTTGCCGGTGAGCGGCAGCTTGCCGTCGACCAGGGGCAGCTGACCCGAGACGTACACGTGATCGCCGGACTGAACGGCCGGGAGATAGGCAGCCAGCGGGGGCACCACGGGCGGCAAAGTGATGCCGAGCTCGGCCAGCTTGGCGTAGGCGTCGACGCCGCCCTCCCCGGCGACCGGGGTGGTCACGGCTTCGGCCGCTTCATGTAAGCGATCAGCTGCTCCGGGTTGGGACCGGGAACGACCTGGACGAGCTCCCAGCCGTCCTCGCCCCAGTTGTCGAGGATCTGCTTGGTCGCGTGGACCAGCAGGGGCACGGTCACGTACTCCCACTTCTGCATCCCTGCATACTCCCTAATCGTCGGCTACCGGGTCAGCTTAGGGCCCGCGCCAGGTCCCGCTTGGCTAGGCTGACGCCAAGCGCTCGTAGCGGAGATCTTGGAGGGCGACATGACGCACCCGCAGGGCGGCCACCCGGGTCATCCGGAGCCCGTGCCGGTGCCCTCGCCCGACCCCGAGCCGCCGCAGCCGATCCCGCCCGACGACCCGATCCCGCCCGAACCGCCGCACGCGTTCGGCGCCCCTTTTGTTCCTGCTGATCCGGTTCCTACCGCCTTTGTTTCCGCCGCGGCCGACCCGACCGCGTCATTCATCGACGCGTCGCCGGACCCGCACGCGAGGCAGTGGCCGCCGGCCGGCACGTTCGCCGACGAGGCACCGACCGCCTCCATGCCGGCGGTCGCGCCCTCGCTGGTGGCCGAGCACACCCAGGTGATTCCGGCCACTACGCCATGGCACGCCGCGCACGAGGCGCCGGGGCAGTGGCAGACCCGGCCGCCGGAGTCCATGGGCTGGCACGCCGCCTCGCACGGCCACGCCGCCTCGCCCTACTCCGCGCCCGGCCACGCCGTCTCGCCCGACTCCGCGCCCGGCCAGGAGCCGGAGCCGATCTGGTCGGGGCCGCAACAACCCTGGCAGGCGCCGCCCGCCCCGGCCAAGGGCAAGCGCGGCGGCCTCTGGGTCTCCCTCGCGCTCGCCGCCACCCTGTTGCTCTGCGCCGGGGGGGCCACCTCGGCGTATCTGCTGCTCCGCGACGCCGACAACCCCGGCTCGCCCGACCCGGCGACCGCGGTCGACCGCTTCCTGACCGCGGTCTACACCCAGCGGGACGCGACCGCCGCCGACGACCTGGTCTGCCGGCAGGCGCGCGATCGGAACAAGCTCGCCGACCGGGTCGATGAGATCCGGGCGTACTCCGAGGGGTACCAGAACCCGGTCTACCGCTGGGACGAGCCGGCCGTGTCCAGCTCCGACGCCGACCGGGCGCGGGTCTCGGTGCGGATCACCATGTCCACCGGCGACGAGAAGACGGCCGGGCAAGACCTCGAGTTCACCGTGATCCGCAAGACGGGCTGGCTGGTCTGCGAGGTGTCCGGCTGACGACCCGCCGTACCGTTGTGGGCATGGGCGAGCACGTCAACAGCAGATGGCCGGCGCGGCTGCACGTCGTGACCGGCAAGGGCGGCACCGGCAAGACCACGGTGGCCGCCGCGCTGGCGCTCGGGCTGGCCGCGGGCGGGCGGCGCACGCTGCTGGTCGAGGTGGAGGGCCGGCAGGGCATCGCCCAGCTGTTCGAGGTGGCGCCGCTGCCGTACAAGGAGCTCCGGATCGCTCAGGTGCCCGGCGGCGGCGAGGTGCGCGCGCTGGCCGTGGACGCCGAGGAGGCCCTGCTGGAATACCTCGACATGTTCTACCACCTGGGCGCGGCCGGCCGGGCCCTGCGCAAGGTGGGCGCCATCGACTTCGCCACCACGATCGCGCCCGGCCTGCGCGACGTCCTGCTCACCGGCAAGGTGAAGGAGTCGACCACCCGGTCGCACGACGGCCGCCGGGTCTACGACGCCGTGGTGCTCGACGCCCCGCCCACCGGCCGGATCGGCCGGTTCCTCAACGTCACGGCCGAAACGGCCAAGCTCACCAAGATGGGCCCGATCAAGACGCAGAGCGAGGGCGTCGCGTCGCTGCTGCGCTCCCCGATCACCGCGGTGCACGTGGTCACCCTGCTCGAGGAGATGCCGGTGCAGGAGACCCTGGACGCGATCGCCGAGCTGCGGGCGCTGAACATCTCACTCGGCCGGATCATCGTCAACGGCGCCCGCCCGGCGCTGCTCACCGCCGGCAAGGTGACCAAGGCCGAGCTCAAGCGCGGCCTGGCCGACGCGGGCCTGCCGACCGAGGCGGCGACGGTCAACGGCCTGGCCGCCGAGGCGAAGGCATACCTGACCCGGCGCGAGCTCGAGGAAACGCTGCGCGGCGAGCTGGCCGAGGCCGGGCGCCCGACGATCGAGCTTCCGCTGCTGCCCGGCGGCGCCGACCGCGCCGGCCTGGACGAGCTCGCACGCGAACTGATGCGGGCCTGACCGTGATTAACCTGGAGTAGTGGTGGCACAACCTCTCGACGTCGACCGTCTCCTCGCGGATCCGGCCATCCGGATCGTCGTGTGCTGCGGCGCCGGCGGGGTGGGCAAGACCACCACCGCCGCCGCGCTCGGGCTGCGCGCTTCCGAGGTGCACGGCCGCCGCACCGTCGTGCTCACCATCGACCCGGCCCGCCGGCTGGCCCAGTCGATGGGCCTCAGCGAGCTCGACAACACCCCGCGCCAGGTCAAGGGCATCGACGCCGAGAACGGCGGCGAGCTGCACGCCATGATGCTCGACATGAAGCGCACCTTCGACGAGGTGGTGCAGCAGCACACCACCCCGCAGCGTGCCGCCGAGATCTTCGCGAACCCGTTCTACCAGGCCATGAGCTCCACCTTCGCCGGCACGCAGGAGTACATGGCGATGGAGAAGCTGGGCCAGCTGCGCGCCACCGACGAGTGGGATCTGATCGTGGTGGACACCCCGCCGTCCCGCTCGGCGCTCGACTTCCTGGACGCGCCGGCCCGCCTGTCCCGCTTCCTCGACGGCCGCATGCTGCGCTTGCTGCTCGCCCCGGCGCGCTCCGGCAAGAGCATGTTCAGCCTGGTCACGGCGTCGTTCGGGCTGTTCTCCCGCACCGTGCAAAAGGTCCTCGGCGCCCAGCTGCTGACCGATCTGTCGGGCTTCGTGGCGGCGCTCGACTCGATGTTCGGCGGATTCCGGCAGCGCGCCGATGAGACGTACCGGATCCTGCAAGACCCGCAGACCGCGTTCCTGCTGGTCGCCGCGCCGGAGCGGGACGCGGTCCGGGAGGCCGCGTATTTCGCGGAGCGACTTGTCGCGGAGCGGATGCCGCTCGCCGGCCTGGTCCTCAACCGGATGCACCGCTCGGACATCTCGTCCCTGCCGGCCGCCGACAGCATCGCCGCGGCCGACGCGCTGCCGCCGGAGCACGCCATGACGGCGGACGCGTTGCGCATCCACGCCGCCCTGATGCAGCAGATCGAGCGGGAGGTCGGCGTGGCCGCCACCTTCACCGACGCGTTCCCCGACGTTCCGGCCGCCTCGATCACGGCACAGCCCGCCGACGTCCACGACGTCGACGGGCTGCGAACGATCGGCGCTCTGCTGGCCGGCTCCGCTTCGCTCCGCGGGCAATCGCCCCTGCGGGGCCGATGACTCTGCTAGCTGGCTCCGCTTCGCTCCGCGGGCGATCGCCCCTCCGGGGCCGATGTGCGGGGCGATCGCGTGATCAGCGGGTCGGGACGAGGACCTTGTCGGCGCTCTTCTCCTTCAGCGCGGCCTCGAACATCTTCCGCCAGCTCGCCACCTGCGGGTGGCGACGCAGCAGAGCACGCCGCTCCCGTTCCGTCATGCCGCCCCACACACCGAACTCGATCCGGTTGTCCAGGGCATCGGCGAGGCATTCATAGCGAACCGGGCAGCTGCGGCAAATCCTCTTCGCCACGTTCTGCTCGGCGCCCTGCACGAACAGCGCGTCAGGGTCGCCACTCTGACACGCCGCCATGCTGGGCCAGTCGCTGATCATCCCCATCTGTACACGTCCCCCCTTGCGGTTCACCCCCTGACGTCCACCCTGCCTATGTCCCCCAAGCAGTGCAGACGTCGTGCGACAGCTCGCCGGACCATCATGCTCCGTAGTCGGGTGATTACGCAACGTTGTCCCTCAAATACCCATAGCTCGGGTGTACCGGGGCTTTTCGGAAGTCATCGGATCCGAGAAGGGGCAGCGCGGAGTGCCCGGGTAGTAGCACAATCAATCTGGGCGACCCGTGGGCTTCTCGACGGGCGATCGCGTGTGCCCTTCGCGTACCCTGCTCAGGTGACCTCCTGGATGCGCAGACGCGATCACAACATCTTCGCCAACGCGACGTCGTTGCTGATCTGCGGATTACTCGCCGGCGTCGTCGTCGCGGCCGCGGCTTTCCCGGCCGCCGCCATGTCGGGGCTGGCCGCCAAGGCCGGCGGCGAGACGTTCGCCAATCTGCCCAGCGAGCTCAAAGACTTCAGTTCGCCGCAGATCACCCGGATCTACGCGTCCGACAACAAGACGCAGATCTCGCAGTTCTACGACGAGTTCCGCAGCGACGTGCCGCTCAAGGACATCTCGAAGTACATGACCGCGGGCATCGTCGCGGCCGAGGACCGGGAGTTCTACCACCACAACGGCGTCGACCTGAAGGGCGTGGCCCGGGCCTTCGTCAACAACAACAACGGCAAGTCCAAGCAGGGCGCGTCGACGATCACCATGCAGTGGGTCCGCATGTCGCTGGCGTACTCGGCGACCAACCCGCAGGAGGTCGTGGACGCCACCAAGGACACGCCCAAGCGCAAGATCACCGAGATGAAGTACGCGCTGCAGGTGGAGAAGGAGCTCTCCAAGGAGCAGATCCTCGAGCGCTACCTGAACATCGCGCCCTTCGGCAACCAGGCGTACGGGGTCTTCGCCGCCAGCCAGGTCTACTTCAACAAGAAGCCCAAGGACCTGACGATCGGCGAGGCCGCGATGCTGGCCGGCATCGTCAAGGCGCCGACCAGCTTCAACCCCACCACCAAGGAGGGGTACGACCAGATCCTGCAGCGCCGGAACAACTACGTGATCCCCGGCATGGTCGAGATGGGCGCCATCACCCAGGCCGAGGCCGACAAGGCCGTCAAGGAGAAGCTCCCGACCAAGGTCAAGCCGGTCGGCAACGGCTGCGTCTCGGTCGCCAAGAACGCGTGGGGCTTCTTCTGCGACTACTTCTACCGCTGGTGGATGGGGCGCGAGGAGTTCGGCGAGACCCAGTACGACCGGGAGCGGCGCCTCAAGAGCGGTGGCTACCGCATCACCACCACGCTCGACATCAAGGCGCAGAGCGCGGCCCGGGCCAACATCACCGACAAGATCGGCGACAAGAACAAGAACGCCCTGCTGATCGCGGCGGTCGAGCCGGGCAGCGGCAAGGTGCGCGCGCTCGCGGCCAACCGCAAGTACAAGCTCGACGACCCGGCGCACCCGAAGAACGAGATCTCCTCGGACCCGCGCAAGGCCAAGAAGGGCATCCGGGGCACGTACCCGAACACGACGAACCCGCTGCTCACCGGCGGCGGCGACATCACCGGGTACCAAGCGGGCTCGGTGTTCAAGATGTTCACCATGGTGGCGGCCCTGGAGAAGGGCTATCCGCTGAGCTACACCATCAACGCCCCCAAGCAGTACAAATCGGGATACATCATCAACCCGAGCAACCCGTCCGCCTGCTCCGGCACCCACTTCTGGTGTCCCGGCAACGCCGGCGAGGGCGAGGCCGGCGTCTACAACATGTGGACCGGCTTCGGTAAGTCGGTGAACACGTTCTTCGTCCCGCTCGAGGAGCGGGTCGGCGCCGAGAACGTGGTGGCCGTGGCCAAGCGCTTCGGCGTGCAGTTCCGGGTCAAGGAGGACGCCGACCTGGCTTCGCCCGGCCGCGCCAACCAGTGGGGCGCGTTCACGCTCGGCGTGTCCGCCTCGACCCCGCTGGACATGGCCAACGCGTACGCGACGCTGGCCGGCGACGGCATGTACTGCGAGCCCACCCCGATCGAGCAGATCGCCACCCAGGACAACGAGAAGCTCGACATCGGCAAGTCCCACTGCATCCGCGCCACCAGCAAAGATGTGGCCCGCGCCGCCTTGGACGCGGCCCGCTGCCCGGTCGGCGACTCGGCCCAGCTCGGCCAGTGCCACGGCGCCACCGCACCGCAGACGCGGGGCGTGGTGGGCCATCCCGTCTTCGGCAAGACCGGCACCACCGACCACGACAAGACCGCCGCCCTGATCGCCGGCACCACCTCGCTGGTCGTGGCGGGATACCTGGTCAACCCGGACTACCAGAACCACTCCGACCGCATGTCCCACGCCATCGTCAACCCCGCGGTCTGGAACACCCTGGACGACTACATGAAGGGCAAGCCCAAGGTCCAGTTCAAGACCCCCGGCGACGACAAGATCGCCACCGGCGACCAGCGCTCGATCCCCGACGTCACCTGCGACTCGATCGACAGCGCCCGCAGCCGCCTGGAGGGCGCCGGCTTCGACGTCTCGGTGGGCGGCGAGGTCGACTCGAAGTGCCCGCCGGGCACCGCGGCCGGCACCAACCCGAGCGGCCGCACCATCAAGGGCGGCGTCGTGGTCATCGAGAAGAGCAACGGCAAGAAGGCGGAGCAGCCCGAGACGCCCGACCAGCCGCAGGGCCCGCCCACCAAGCCCACGAAGCCCGGTAGGCGCTGACGCTGCTCTTCTTCGCTACGGCTGCAGCGGAACCCGGCGGAGGATCACCTTGCGATAGGCGATCCGCCATCCGCCGGGTTCCTTGCGCACCACGTCCTCGTAGACAACGCTTCCCACCCGGCCGTCCGCGTAGATCCCGATCCCCTTCGACCGCACCCGCACCGTGCCGTCCACGTCCTCGCTCACACATATGTTCGTGACGTGATGCCCCACCGGGTTGCCGCTGCCCAGCGCCAGGCTCGCCTCGGTGATCGCCTCGTACCCGTGCAGCTCGCCGCTCCCGAACGCCGAGAGGTCGTAGACGACGTCGGCGGAGAACAGCTCATCCATCCGCTCGAACGCGCCGCTGTCCATGAGATGGCCGTGCAGCGAGATGAGCTCGTGCACGGCCAGCCTGTCTTCCACCGACAACGTCATACTCAGACCCCTTCCACTGGTGAACCTTGCGCCGCGTGGCACAGTCTCGAGTGTGCCGTTGGATGAGTTGCCGGCTTGGTGGCCGGCATGGTGCCTGGACCATCTGGCCGGCGAGCCCGCCGACGTCCTGTTCCGGTCGGACCAGGTCTCGATCGTGTTGGGTCTGCGGCTCACCGACGGCCGGGAAGTGGTCATCAAGGCACGCCCCGACGAGGACCGGGCCGCGTCGTGCGTCGCGGCGCAGGCCCAGATGGCCGAGCGCGGCTTTCCGTGTGCACGTCCGCTCACCCCCGTGGTCAGCATCGGTGCACTCGCCGTACACGCCGAGGAATATCGCCCCGGCGGCGAGCCTCTGCACGGCGACTCATCGGCAATAGCCACGCGCTGCGCCGAGGTTTTCGCCCGGCTGATGGCCGAGCTGGCCGCCGTGGCCGTCGCCCCACCGCTGCCGAATCCGCCTTGGGTGCGCTGGGACCACACCGATCCGGGCCTTTGGCCCGCGATCGACTTCCTTGACCGCCGCGACCAGGCCGTCGTCCCCGCC
This sequence comes from Paractinoplanes rhizophilus, assembly GCF_042664765.1. Lineage (NCBI taxonomy): Bacteria > Bacillati > Actinomycetota > Actinomycetes > Micromonosporales > Micromonosporaceae > Paractinoplanes > Paractinoplanes rhizophilus. The sequence goes on from NZ_JBHTBJ010000034.1 coordinate 66,803, forward strand.
CACATCGTTGACACCGCCGAGCGGGCCCGCCGAAAACTGCTCTCCGCCGCGTTGCCGTGCATGCTGGGCCACGCCGACTTCGAGGCCCAGAACCTGCGGTGGGACGGCCCACAGGTGCGGACGGTGCACGACTGGGACAGCCTGGCATGGCAGCCAGAGGCCGCGCTGGTGGGAGCGGCGAGCGGTTCGTTCGCCAGCGACGGCCCACCCACCTTGGCGCCGATAGAGAGCTCCGAGACCTTCCTGGCGGCCTATCAGGACTTTCGAGGGCGCTCGTTCACGGCGGTGGAGCTGGAGGTGGCGTGGGCGGCCAGCTTGTGGATGGCCGCGTACAACGCTCGAGAGATGGCATTGTGCGGCTACAGCGCAGTGGGCGCCGACGCCCTGCGGTCGCAGGCAGCAGAGCGCCTCCGCCTGGCGAATGCATAGCTCTCAACAGACAACGCCATAAAGGCGACTTGTACCGCAGCGATGAGACTGCGTACCGCAAACACAGGGCTGTACGACAGGGCTGTACGACAGGAGTGCGGCAGTGTCGTGCAGGTGGGCAAAATGCCCCACTGCGGGCGATATCCGAGGCCCACACGACGCTCGCCGTACAAGGTCAAACGTGGATCATCGGCCCACGGGCTTGTCCCCGCTTCGCCGACCCTCCACGCGCCGGACGGCGGCGCGCAGCTGGGGTCGGGCACTCGCGCGGCATTCGGGCTGGCAATAATCGCGGTCATGAGCGGTGGCCTTCGAGACGGGAAACTGGGTGACGTCGCGCTCGGGTTGATCAGAACAAGGGCGGATCTGCACCGGCGGGGCGCTGCCAACGCCCATGGCCGCCAGATGCACGAGGCGGTGGCCCTGCTGCGGGCCGAGGCCGGCTCATCGGATCCGGCAGCGCTGTTGCCGGTCGTGGAGAAGGCGGTGGCTTCGGCCGTACGGGTGATTCTGCGTGCCGACGACTCCAGCGGGATCATCGGCGATGCGATCCGTGACCTGCTCGACCTGCACGCCGACACCGCGGCAAAAGCCCGCCCGCCGGCGGCGAAGCTGGCCGCCTGGATGATCAAGTTCCAGTTCGACGGAACTCAGGATTTCTTCACCATCGATGTCGCCGACTATGCCGAGGCCCTGGGACCGGCCGGACTGGCGCTCTACCGGGCCAAGCTCGCCGAGATCTCCGACGAACTCGGACCGAAGCCAGTGGAGCAGGATCGCTTCGCCGACCCGGAGCTGTGGCGGCAGGCAGCGCACGCCCACCACACTCGGTTCCTTCTGGATCACAACGCCCGCCGGCTCGCGGTGGTCGACCGCGACATCGACGCGATCGTCGCCACCCACTCCCGGGACTGGAAGGTGGCCGCCTGGCTGCACGACACCGCGGCAGCTCTCGCCGAGATCGGCGAGTTCGACCTGGCCATCGGCTGGGCCAAACAGGCCGCCGATTTCGATGGCGGCCACCAGTCGCTGGCCGCCGCCCGGTACTGGTGCGACCTACTTGCCCAGCACCGGCCCGACACCGAAATCGCGGCCCGACTGGAGGTGTTCCGCCGCTGGCCGTCCTCCTCGACCGCGCAGCAGCTACGCCGGGCGACCGGTCACGCCTGGCCGGCCCACCACAACGAGGTGATCGACACACTCTCCCGATCACCGCGCGAGGCGGTGATCTTCGCCCTGCACCACCTCGAAGATCCGGAACTGGCCTGGACGCTGGCGAACAACCTCGAGCTGACCGACACCAACACCTGGAACGATCTCGCCGACGCATACGAACACATCGATCCGATCGGTGTACTCCCGGTGCTGCGCGACCTCGTCCTCGCCGACCTACGCAACACCGACGCCCACGCCTACAAGCACGCGGCCCGCCGCCTGCGCCGAATGCGGCGGCTGACCGCCGGGACAGATCGCGCGACCGAGGTCGACAATCTCATCAAGACCCTGCGCGAGGAGCACCGCCGCCGACCCCGACTTCAACGTGAGTTCGACCAGGCCGATCTCCCGTAAATCCCCTCCGGAAGCCCGCGGCAGGAACTTCTTCAGAACTGCCCGCAGAAGCGGGCAGGGCCGACTCCCTGAAGCGGAAGACCGGCCCTGACCTGCACTGCTCTTTGGTCGGGGTGGCCGGATTTGAACCGACGGCCTCTTCTTGCCGACCGTCGCTCTCACTGATTAGTCATTGACCGTCAAGACTGCCCATGGTCTGCGAAAAGGCGCGCGAGCGTTGGTCATGATTTGTCACCGCTTATCGACTGTCGACAGGAGTTTTCGGGGGGTAAACGAGGGCATCGCGGGGGCCGCCCAACCGCGGCCATACGAGGCCGACGCCGGGCAGGATAGAGATGATCAGCGGAGCCCGCGGTCGATGTAATCCTGCACTGGACCATACAGCGGGTATGGAACATAAGCAGCAAGTGCAGCGCGATCGCACCAGGCCACCTCTGCTATCTCATCACGATCGGCTACGAGCGCCGTGCCGGCTACGACCTCGCAGGCTACGTAGACCATGGCGCGCCCGGTGTCAGGGTGCACTCGTTCGCCCAGATGGTGAATCGCTCGAACGACAAGGCCCGCCTCCTCCAAGGTCTCACGGACGGCGGCGAAATCGGCAGACTCGCCTGGCTCCACCTTTCCGGCGGGTAACTGCCACGACAGCCGACCCTCCTCCACGCGTCGACGAACTAACAAGACCCGACCGTCATGAACGATCACGGCCGCCGACACGGGAAGATGACTGTCCTTCATAGATTCAGCTCGCCGTCCCTTCTCGGCAATAACTTCATCTCGTAGAACGACCGCCCCGAGCAGCGAAGTCCGCCTCCTTAACAGAGTAGGGGCAAGGCTAGTGTCACTTCCCTCTGAAAATCCTTGCGTCCGCCGTGCCCTGCAGCTATGCGGGCTAGCCGATGTCTTGGGCGCCCTCTACACTCACCGGCTCCCGGAGTCCGCTCCATAAGAGGCTCCACGACGGGGCCGCCCCTGCCTGCCCGCCGGCTCGGCGGCGCGGCAGGCGATTGCAACGACCCTTACGAGACTGCGGCCCATGCCACCGCGCACTGCCTACGCGCTGCTCCCGGACGGCTCGCCAGTTGGAGTGGCCGCCATCTATTGAAGTCCTCAGGGGTTTCGTTCATCCTGGCAACTACAAGACGTGTCCGCTCGCGTGCAGAGCGTGCCCGTCACGTGAGCAGGCGCGCCTGTCGGCTCTGCTACATCGGAAGGCGTGGCGATGACTCGAAGACGCGGAAGTGGATCGGCCGCTCAGTTGCCCTCGCAGGTGGAGCAGGCAGTAGCGAAGTTCGGCGCAACAGTCGGCCCGTTGCTCAGGGCACGCGTCGGACAGTCAGAAGCGAACTTGACCGCTGCGGTGGAGAACCTCCTGGCGGACGTGGCAAAACTACTAAAGCTTGATGTACTGACCCATCGCGAAGCTACGGACCGAACGCTTGGTGCGCGACCTGATCTCGCGGTCGACGTCGCCGGCGCACGGGTCGGCGTCGTCGAATTAAAAGCGCCAGGCATGGGAGTACCCGGAGCGGCGCGATGGGGCAAGGCGCGAGACCGTGCGCAATGGGACAAGCTCAAGTTGCTCCCTAATGTGCTGTACACGGACGGATCGAACTGGGCCGTCTATCACTATGGCCAGCGTGGCGAGATTGCGGTCCTCGACGGGGACCTTGCTCGGGCGGGATCACGGCTCCGGCCCGCGGATGGGAAGTTCGCCGCCGTGCTGAAGGACTTTCTGTACTGGAAGCCGAGCCCGCCTCGCGACTTGAGGGACCTGATCAAGATTGCCGCGGGGCTCTGTCAACTACTTCGCGACGAGGTGACGGATGCACTTTCGGACGAACGGCGCGGTTTTGCGCGAGCGTTCTTCTCGGAACACCTTGCCGACTGGCAGGAGTGGCTGTTTCCCGATTTAACGGAAGATGAGTTCGTCGACGCGTATGCCCAGACAATCACCTTCGGTCTGATGCTGGCTCGGCGCGAAGGCGTACTATTTGAAGGTTTGGAGATACCTGATATCGGCGAGCGACTCGCGAAGCGTCACCTGCTAGTAGGGCGAGCGCTGTCAATCCTCACTGCACGACCCGACCGCGGTTCCAGCATTGAAGAGCGCAGCATCGTTCTCCAGACCATGCGTCGCGTGATTGGCGTCGCCGACTGGACGACGTGGCCAGCCTCCGGGACATATCACTGGCTGTACGAGGAATTCTTGGAGGCCTACGATCCGGTCATTCGCCGGAAGACCGGCGCCTACTACACGCCAAGTGCCGTGGCGGATTTTATGACGCGTTTTGTAGACAACGTCCTTGTCGAGCGTCTGCATGTTCACGGGGGCCTCGCCGACCAACAAGTCGTCGTCCTTGATCCCGCGATGGGAACCGGCACATTCCTACAGAGTACCGTCGAACGGGTCGCTGACGTAACTCAGCGCGAAGGGGGCGATATCCCCGCAGCACTGCGTGATCTTCTCAAACGCCTTGTCGGATTCGAAAGACAGATCGGGCCCTATGCCGTCGCTGAGCTCAAGCTAGACCAGGCTTTGGAGGCACACAACGCCGAAGCTAAAGATGAAGACATGCGGCTATACGTTGCAGATACGCTTGATGACCCTAACAAGTTGCCTCTCCCGGTACGGGCCAGGGTTTATGCCCCGCTAGCAGACTCCCGTCGTTCTGCGAACGAGGTCAAAACCAGCGAACCTGTTATGGTTGTGATCGGAAATCCGCCTTACCGGGCCAAGGCAAAGAAGTACGCGAAGTGGATACTCGCCAAGAATCAGGGACGTAAGTCACTCCTCGACGACTTCCGTGAGCCCAACAACGGGGGGCAAGAATATAAGCTTCACGATTTGGCCATCTACTTCTGGCGTTGGGCCTTGTGGAAAGCATTCGAATCTACCCCAGATAACTCAGCAGGAATCGTGGCATTTATCACCACGGATGCTTTTCTGGACGGTCCAGGTTTCGCAGGGATGCGACGCTACATCAGAAAAAAGGCTGACTTCGGCTGGATTATAGATATGTCGCCGGAGGGCCATTGGTCGAATGCCCGGACGCGTGTCTTCCCCGGTGTGCCTCACCCCGTCTGCATTGCCATATTCGCGCGACGATCGCGCCCTGCACTAGATACTCCGGCATTAATCCAATACATCCGGCTTAAGGGCGAGCAAGCCGAGAAGTTCGCGGGACTTGCGCAGGTAGGTCTAAATAGTGGCACTTGGTTCGATTGCCCAAGCGGGTGGACCATGCCGCTACGGCCAATTCAGAGTGGAGCTTGGACCGACTTTCCTTCCATCATTGATCTGCTTCCCTTTACGTCGACGGGTGTGACTCCCAATAGAACTTGGGTTCACGCCCCCGAAGAGGAAGTATTGGTGGAGCGTTGGCGAGCTCTAGTCTCCGCGGATCGGGTAGACAAGGGACAATTGATGAAGGAGACCGATTGCCGGACGATAGGAAAGTCCATGTTTGCTTTCCCGGGCGAGTGGGACCCTGCGCCACCCATTGAGAGGGAACAGTCTCTCGTGCCGCGATTGAGTCGTTACGGCTTCCGGAGCTTCGATCGGCAACATCTGATAGCTGACAAGCGGGTTATCGATCGCCTGCGGGACGATCTTTGGCGCATCCATAACGACCGACAGGCGTTTCTGGTGACTCAGCTGCGTCACCCAATTTCTGGAGGGCCGGCGGCAGTATTTACAGCACTTGTGCCAGATGTAGATCATTATCAGGGCAACAGCGGCGGTCGCACGATTCCACTTTTTAGGGATCCGCTAGGAAAAATTCCCAATGTCGCGCCCGGGCTCAGAGAGTTTCTGGCCCGCAGATTGGGGGTGGGCGTACAAGACGAAGACACGATGGCGTACGTCGCAGCGGTTATCGCACATGCCGGTTTTACACGTCGCTTCGCGGAGCAACTGCGCCAGCCTGGGGTCAGGGTCCCACTTACTGCGTCTCGAGATCTATGGAACCGTGCCGTCGAGGTCGGCAAGCAAGTGATTTGGCTCCACACGTTTGGTGAACGCGATCTCAAGGCTTCGACGGAATGGGTTGAAGCGTGGAACAGCAGTATCGTGAAGCCGAGAATTGCTGTGCCGATTCCCGGCCGACAAGACGGCATGCCCGATTCGATTTCCTACGACGATGAAGAACACGCTCTAAAGGTCGGCGCCGGTCGGATCGAAGGGGTGAGTCGCAGAGTCTGGGACTATTCGGTAAATGGCATGCCAGTAATTAGACACTGGTTTGACTATAGGAAATCCAATCCTAGATTTCCTTCCAAGGGCACGGATCTCGATCGGATCAACGCAACCGTTTGGTCTAGATCTACGACCGAGGAGTTGCGCCTCCTAATCGCAACTCTTGAACGCTGCGTCGTGCTCGAAGAGGGACAGGAAGCGCTACTTGCTGACATTGTCGCAGGGCCTCTTATAGGTACCTGCGATCTCGAGGATGCATCGGTTCTTCCGTTAGATGCGGCGGCTACCGAGATCTTCGACAATGATCCAGAAGGTAGACTTACTTGACCTTGCAGCAGATCACGTGGCCGGCGAGAACACCACCCAGAGCCGACGCATTGATCAGTTCGTTAGTCCGCGCGGCGGTGGGAGTTATTCCCACCGGCGGCACTCAGCACCGAGCTTCGTGACCCAGCTGCGCTACCGCTCACCCGGGATGATCGCACAGGCAAGGTAGGTCAACCCGCGCTAAGGGTCGACGGTTACTGGACCGTTCGGGACCCGAAGTGAACTACTAACCCTCGTCGACTCCGAACTCTTCCTGTGCCTTGCGGTTCAGTTCCTCGCACTCTTCGGGCGTCAATTCGTTGTACCAGTTGAGGAAGCGGCGGGTTGCGGCAGCAAACTGGTCGGCGTAAACCTCGCTCTTACCCACCTCACGCAAGCTGGTTCGGCCGTCGAGCAGGTCACTCGCCATCTCAGCAAGCTCCGGGCCACCGACTCCGCGGCTGAGGCGCTGAAGGTGGTGCTTGATTTCGGCCGCAACGCGCGGGTTGCCAGCCATCTCCGCAAGGTCGCGATCGATCGGATCGTCGGTCACGCGCTTACGCTCCGGGCTGTGTGTACGGCGTCGACGGCAGGGGAACCGCGGAGAGGTTGATGCCCTGGTTGAAGGCGTCCATGCCGCCGCCGAACGCGGCTGCAATGACCGACCCCGCGGTGTTGATGATCGTTGAGGCCTTGTTGACCAGTTCGAGCAGCTGAAGTGCTTGATACCCAGCTACGCCGTATCCGACGATCGCGCCGACGCCGGTCTCCGCGGTGGCGGTGCCCGCGGCGGCCGAGATGCCGATCAAAATCGCCTTGTCGGCGATGGCCTGAAGGATATTGCCGAGCTGGTTGGAGAGCTGCCACGCCCCTTTGGCAGCCGTGTGGTAACCGTCCGCGGCTTGTCGAAAGGCGGCTTGTTGGCCGCTGACCGCGGCGGCGAGGTTGCTGAAATACATGTACGCCGAGTTCTCGGCGTTGCCGCTCCAACCCTGGTCAAGTTCGAGCATCCCGCGCTGGATATCGATGCCGATCTGTTGCAAGCATTGCGCGAGGCTCGTGAGCGCGTCGCCGAACTTGTACAGCGCATCCCACTCGCCGGTAAACGTGTCGGTCGCGTAGCCGAAGATGTCCACTCCGGTCGTATTCGCGACGATGTTGTTCACCCATGCCGATGGGCTGAGGTAGTTGAAGATGTCGACCGGGTTGACGAACCCGTTGGTCACGCTGTCGTCCGGCTCGCCCGGCGCCATCAGGTACTGCGTCGCCTTCGTCACGGTGCTGCCCCCGTCTCAGCGGTCAATCCACCGTCGCCGCAGGCCGAACAGTCTCGGGGTAGGTAGCGTCCACCCTCGCCGCCGCCTGCTGGTCGGTGCTCTCATACGTTGCGGCTGTACTGATCAGTGCTTCGTTGGACTTGCTGAGTACGACTTGAAGATGACCGAGCATGGCATCCAGGTCGTCCATCAGCCGGTGGTGACCTCCGGCGAGCAGGCCAATGATGCCTGTCTGATGGAAGGAGAAGTCGCCGTTGGCGTGCGCGTATGTCTTCGCGTCGCTGACGTCGTCGTACGAGGTCAATAGCTTCGCGGCGTAGGCGCGGATGTCTGACGGGTTGACCTGGAAACTCATGACTGCTCCACGCGGTACAAGCCGTAGGCGCTGCCGATGAGCAGGACCATCCCGGCGATCGCGAGCCCGAGCGCCCACGGCCAGAACTTGTTGATCTGCTCTGGGTCGTCCGTGCGGTGCAAGCCGATCGCGAAGTAGGTCGCGGGCACGAACGCGACGGCCGGCAGCACTCCAAGAACCAGGTTCAGCACTGGCACGGAGCCACCCTGAGCGATGCCCGCGACTAATGCGACCAGTACGACCACCCAGAGCCCAGCGAGCAGCAACGCCACTTTGCCGAACCATCGGCGGATCTCGATCGCCGTCCGCGTCACAGCTTGCCACCCTTCCGCTACGGATCCGACCCGACCGTAGCAGAGGAGCGCCCGACGGTAGATCCACACCCAGAGGGTTTGATCAATGACCGGCGAGACGGGACGACTAGACGTGACAGGACGTCTCCGGAATCGGAGTTCTGATCTTCCCGTACACCCGGCAATGTCGAGAGCAGCCGGTATCCAGATCGCGAAGGCATTGGGACACCGGCGACCAGAGGCCCCGGTCGTGCGCGTTGTCAGAGCCGTGTGCGGCCGGGTTGCCCGTCTAGGCTTCTCACGCCTTGGATTCGCGGCCCGTCGCCCAGACCCGCTCGAAGGAGTCGAGGTAGGTGGTCGCCATGCCTTCCGCGCTTCGCCGCCGCAGATGCAGGACGGGAGCGTGCGATGCCGGATGTCCATGGACCTGTGTGTTGACGAGTAGCTCGTCGTCGGCGCGGTAGATCGAGTTGTAGAGCACTGTGTCGTGGAGCCGCAGCTCGGCGCCCGCCGCCACGACTGGGCGGAGTCCAATCAGCGCCGTACGGATGCGAGCGCTCATACCGTCGCCGATGTGTTCTTCTCCGCCACGATCGGCGATGTGCTTACCGGCGGGCTCGCCCAGTGCGATTCTCACTCGCACCCCAGCCTCCGCTTTGCTGCGTAGCAGGGACGAGATCTCAATATCTTCGGCGAGGAAGAGAGCGCTGTAGGCAAGGATGTCGATCTCCTGCTGCGCCTGGCCGAATAGGCGCGACCAAGAGTCGGGCGGAACAGCCGACCGATGGGGGTAAACGATCATTACCTCGTCGCGTTGCGTCGCCGGCTCGACCGGCCGAGGCAACGCAGGCCACAGGTCGTGCGGCGACCAGCCCGTCAGGCGAGCCAGAGCGTCGCGGTGCCGGGGGTAAGGCATGCGACCGGCCATCCACCGCTGCACGGTCTTCGGATCGACACCGAGGCGTGCCGCGACATCGATGGTGTCGATCCCGGCACCTCGTAGAGCGCGGGCGAGAGGAGGGTTCACGCAACGACTCCGATCGTTGGCGAGGCAACCATCTTAGCGAAGAAGTCCCAAGACGTCCCCACGCTGCGGTTCACGTTGCGTCACCTCGGATGAAGACTCTGGCCGAGTGATCCTGACGAGGGGGACGGCATGACGACAGACGAAGGCCCGGCGCGGACTGCAGCGGATCGCCTGGCGCTGGCCCTGGAAAACGCAGGATTCGACGTTGGTCAAGAGTTCCCCGGCATGCACGACACAGTCGGCCGTCACGGCGTTGCGGTAGTACGCCTCGGAGACATCGCGCCGTCAGTGGCGGATCGACTTGCCGCTTTGGTCGCGCTCGGTGCGACGAGGGAGGGCAATAGGTACCAGTAGCAGGTCGTACAGGGCATGGCACGTTCCTTTAGCCTGATCATGTGGAGCAGATCGAACGTGCCCGTGACCTCGCGCGCCGGTTGTTGGCCGATTCGATCCCGCTTCGTTGGTCACACAGTCAGGGCGTGGGCAGGAAGGCGGAATCGATAGCGCACCTCGTCGGGGAGGACGCCTCGGCGCTGGTCTCGGCCGCTTGGTTGCATGACGTCGGCTACGCACCCGATCTTGTCGAGACCGGTATGCATCAGCTCGATGGCGCCCGCTATCTCCGCGACGTCGCCCATGCCGATGATCTGGTCTGCCGGCTGGTCGCCCATCACTCGTGCGCGTTCATCGAAGCACGGAACCGGGGCCTGTCCGAGCAACTGACGGACGAGTTTCCGCCGGTCATAGGCCTGTTAGGCGACGCGATCACGTATGCCGACATGACGACAACGCCGACTGGCGCGCCAACCGAGGTGGAAACGCGCCTCGCCGAAATCCTCGCCCGCTACGGTGACGGCGACCTGATCGCCGAGTCGATCCGCGAAGCCAGTCCGCTGATCATCAAATCGGTTCGGGCGGTCACGGCGGCGCTGGCCGCGGGCTGACATCAGTCCGTGCGGGAGAGCGACCCCTGCTCGTCGCGGCTCCACCGCCGGCCAGCACTGTCCAAGAACTCGATCTGGACAGGCTCCGGTTCGACGTATGTGCGCAGCCAGTCAGCGGGGGCGGAACGCTGGATGGTCCGGCCCGGCGGAACGAGGCCGACGAACTCTGAGCCGGCGTCTTCCTCCAGCCGGGCCGGGATCGGGAGCTCGACCTCGTAGATCGGCATGTCGCTGGCGTTGTGTACGTGGAAGGCGACTTGACGGCCGCCGTCGACGGTGCGGATGAGTTCCACCCACGCGCTGATTCGCTCGGCCTGGGCGCGCCGCTCGTCTTCCGTTCGACCGGCCTCGCGGCGGTGCTCCTGGCGCAGAAGGATGAACCCGACGAGGAAGGCGCCGACGGTTCCGACGGCGGAGAAGATGTCGGCTGCGGTGCTGATCGCGTCGCTACCCAAGGTGAATGCTCTGCGGTGCGGTGAGGTAGTGGTTCACGCGCATGCGCATAGACCGGTCCATCGGCAGTGCCTCGATCTGCTCCGGCTCCACCCAACGGACCTCGGTTGATTCGTCGCTCGTCTGCGGCGTTCCGCCGACCGGCCGCGCGGTGAAAACGACGGAGAACTCCTGCCGAGCTTCGTTGTTGCTCGTGTACAGGATGACGTGCCGAGGATCGGTGTAGATGCCGACGAGGCCGGTCACCTCGACGTCAATGCCGGTCTCCTCGGCGGTCTCGCGAACCGCCGTGTCCGGCAGCGACTCGCCGAGATCCATACCGCCGCCCGGAAGCGCCCAGTTGTCGTTGTCCGACCGGCGAATGAGCAAGATATGGCCCTCATCGTTGACCACGACGACGTTGGCCGAAGGTACGACGCTGTTCGCCTTCGGCGCGGCCGGATCGTTGTAGAAGTCGATGCGCCGTCCCACGGCCACCTCAGTCCATCGGAGTCGCGCTGTCCCACACTTGCTCAAAGCTGTCCAAGTACGTCGTGACCATGCCCCCGCCAGCGACACGCCGCAGGTGGAACACCGGCGCCTGGGACGCTGGGGCGCCGTAGATGTGGGTGTTGATCAGTAGTTGGTCATCGGCACGGTAGATCGAGTTGTAGAGGACGGTCCGGTGAAGCCGGAACTCGATGCGGTCGACCCCGAACAGCGGCCGGTACATCACGAGGGCGTTCTTGATCTTCCCGGCGAGGCTCTCGATGCCTTCATCGACGGCGCGCTGCGCCACCGGCTCAGCGTCCGGGTCGCCGAGCATAATGCGCACTCGCGCGCCCGCATCGGCCTTCTCCCGGAAGATGCGTTGGGCGCCGGCATCCTCGGACAGGAAGAGCCCGCTGTACACCAGCACGCCGATCTCCTGCTCGGCATTGCCGAAGAAGTTGCGCCACAGTTCGGACGGCACCGTCCACCGGTGCGGGTAGATGTTGATGATCTCGCTTTCGCTGGCGCTGGCCACCTGGTCCGCGCTAAGCGCGTCCGGCCACAGATAGACCTCGTCGACCCCGAGCTGAGCGGCCACCGCGTACCGGTGACGCCGGTACGGCGTCCTGCCGTTGATCCACCGCTCGACGCTCTTCGGGTCGACGTTGAGCGCTTCCGCGAGGGCCGTAGGCGTGAGTCCTCGTTCCAACATCGCGGTGCGTAGTCGCTCGTTCGGCATCGTCTTCCCGTCAGGACGTCCTGGCAGCCTGACCAACATAGGCGAGACATCTTCGACACGTCCAGCGACGAGGTCATCACGTCCCGTACTGTGCTGGTCAACTCCTATCGATCGCTTCGTAGCACATCCGCGACTCGAAAGGAGCCCACAATGGACAACCAGCACTTCACCACCGAGACCCCGACTTGCCCGTGCGGCGCGCAGCTCGGGCCGGAGCACCCGACGCTATGCCGCAAATGCGTCGCCCGGACGCGTTGGAACCGCCGGCACCAGCCGCGCGGTGGCCACGGCGGCGTCGACAAAGGCATCCGTACGCACCGCGCCCGGCGCAACGAGCAGCGCGACGGTGGGAACGCATGACAGTCTCCATATCCGCTGTCATCCTCCTCGGCGTCTTCGTCTTTCTGCTCTGGCGATACGCCCGGCTGCCGCTTTGGCAGGCCGCCATCTGCGCGGCGTTCGGCTACTACCTGGCGTCGGCGTCCATCGGCCCGAACATCGGCCTCGGCCTGCACGCTCTGGCTCGGTTCGTTGCCGGACTGGATCTCTGACGTGCCCGATCCAGTGATCGCAGCACGGCGCGACTGGTGGGTGATCGTCGGCATGACCGTTGCCGCGATCTCCGCCGCGGTGGCCAGCTTCGCCGGCCTACGCGGTCTCGCCCAGGTCGCCGGCTGGCCCGATCGACTCGCCTGGCTGCTACCCGTAACCATCGACGCGTACGCGATGACCTCGGCCCGGGTGTGGCTGGCCGGCACGCTCGGCACCGACCGAGCCCGAAGTTTTGCCAGGGCCAACGCGATCGGCGCGATCGCCACGAGCATCGTCGGCAACGCTGGCTACCACCTGATCGCCACCGGACTCGTCGCGATCTCCTGGCCGATCGTCGTCCTCGTCGGCGCCGTACCGGCCGCCGTCCTCGGACTCACTGCCCACCTGCACGCGCTCACCACTGTCGCGACGCCCGATCCCTCGCCAGCACCTCCCGCCGAGGACCGTCCCGAGCCCCGTACCGAGGTCCGGACCCGGACCGACGCCGACCTCCTCAACGCCGCCCGCGAGGCCGATGCACGGCACCGAGCAACACACGACGGGCGCCCCATCAGCCGAGATGGCCTGCGCTCGGCTCTGCGGATCGCCGGACCCAAAGCAACCGAGTTGCGGCGACGCCTCGCCGCCGAGAGCACCCAGACCACCGACCGAAAGGAGGCATCACCCCAACCATGACCAACGAACCGCGCATCCCGCGCCCCACCGTCGACCAGGAGGCCGTCCTCACCCACCTACGCGCTGCCCGAAACCTGTACACGCCGGTCGCCATTTGGACCTCCATCGACGACATCCCCGTCCTGATCGCCGAAGTGGACCGCCTGGCCCGGCTGCTCAGCCGCACCCGGTGGGACTTCGCCGACCTGCTCGCCGCCGCCCGCGCCGCCCTCGCCGCCGATCACGACGGCGAGCCGGACCCGCTGGCATACGTACGTGATGCCGTCGCCGAGCACCGCGCTTGGACTCCACCCGAGGACGGCGAACTCGCCGCATGAGGGCCTACGGACGTCGACACCGCCGATGGAGCCGCCGCCACCCGCAACCGTTCCTGCTCGTGCCAGACGAACCGCTCATCATCCTCGCCGTGGCCGCGATCGGCCGAGCCCTGTTCCGGTGGCGGTCCGAACTCGCCCCGATTACTGTCGGCGTCGCGCTGGACATCGGCGCACTCATGCTGCACCGCACGCATCCCGACGCCTGGCCGTTGGTCGCAATCCTTACGGCCGTCGCTGCGCTGGCGGCCGGACTGCGCGGCATGCCCTGGGGCGCCACCCGCGCCGAGGAACGCGTGTACGCCGCGATTGCCACCACCGTCGCGGGCGGCTGGCTCACCGCTGCGACGGCCCTTGGCCCCGGCCAGAGACCGCTGCACACCATGCTCGTCGTGGCCATCGTCGGGCTCGGCGTGCCCTGGTGGGCGCACCGGCGCCGCCGAGCACGCGTCAGCGTCGACCGCGTCATCCACGCGTGGCCCGACCTCGCGGAAGCGATCGGACTGGACGGCTCGCGGATCATGTCGGCCGTCGTGGACACCTGGGGCTGGCGTGCTCGCATGAAGCTGCGCCCGGGGCAGAGTGTCACCGACGTGGTGGCGCGGGTGCCGGCTATCGAGTCAGCATTGGGTACGCGACCCGGCGCCGTCCGCGTCGAGCAGGACCCGGCACACGCCGGCCGCTGCACGATGCGCGTCCTGGCCGTCGACCCGCACGCCGGCGCCATCCCCTGGCCCGGCCCCACCGCCCGATCCCTCGCCGACCCCATACAACTCGGCGTCTTCGAAGACGCAACCACCGTTCGGGTTCCGCTCCTGCGGCGACACGCCTTGATCGGCGGCACCACCGACTCGGGTAAGAGCGGCGTCCTCAACGTCATTCTCGGCAACCTCGCCGCCTGCCCCGATGTCGTCCTCTGGGGCATCGACCTCAAAGGCGGCATGGAACTGCGGCCTTGGGCACCCTGCCTCGCGCGGCTCGCGACCACCCCGGACGAGGCCACCGCGCTACTCGCGGATGCCGTTGCCATCCTTGACGCTCGCGCCTACGCATCCAGCCACGACAACACCCGCGTCTGGGCGCCCACACCGAATGCTCCAGCACTGGTCATCGTCATCGACGAATATGCCGAACTCGCGGACACGGCGCCGGCCGCCGTCCCGCGCGCCGAATCTGTAGCTCGCCGAGGTCGTGCTGTCGCGGTTGACTTGCTCGCCGCAACTCAACGGCCGACGCAGAAGGCCATGGGAGGCGGCGTGCTCCGCTCGCAGATGAGCGTTCGCGTCTGTCTGCGAGTCCGGGAGCGCCGCGACGTCGATCTCATCTTGGACAAGGGCATGCTCGCCGTCGGCTGGCACGCGCACACGCTCGATGCCCCGGGCAAGTTCTACGTCCTCGCCGACGGACACAACCAACCGCGCCGCGCTCGCGCCTACCTCGTCACCGACGACCATGTGCGGGAAACCGCCGCCCGATACGCCGATCACCGACCCGACCTCGACCCGCTGTCCCGAGCCGCCATCGATCGGCAATCCCGCGCGCTCGAACCGCCAGCCAAGGCTGCCGATGATCCCGAACAGATTCTCAAGACGGCACTCGACCAAGCGCCCGACGCCGGCCTGACCATCCCCGAACTGATCGACGCGACGGGCATGGGCCGCACCTGGATCTACGACCGACTTCAGGCGCTCGCGGCCACCGGCCGCGTCCGGCAAGTCACCCGCGGGCGCTGGCGAGCATGACCCGATCGTCCGCGCGGACGTCCGTCCGCCTCGCGTGCGTCTGCGCATGTCAGCGCGCGGACGGACAACGGACGGACGCTGGCGCCGACATCACTTATCGACAGAAGGGAGGCTTAACGATCACCACGATTGGCTCGACCGCCGGGGGGAGAAATCGCAGCATACGTACGTCATGGACGCCGGACTCTCAGGGAAGCGCAGCTCAAGTCGTCCCTAGACGTCCCTCGCGCGAACCCGGCCACCGCGCCGCCCTGGTGAATCACCAGCCGCGCTGGCGAGAATCGAGTTCATGCTCGCTCTACGCGCTCCGGCGACTCCGCTTGTCCGACTCGGCAGGCCGGCGATGAGCACTTCACCCGCCGCGGGATGGCGACCTGATCCGCTTCTGACCATCGATGACGTGGCCACCTGGCTGGGCAAGCCGAAGAACACCCTTTACGCCTGGCACAGCCGGGGCAAGGGACCTCGCGCCATCCGAGTCGGCAACACCCTGCGCTATCGACGCAGCGAGATCGAACGCTGGCTTGACTCCCAGACCGATCCGGAGCGGTGAGCCATGGCGCGGCCTTCCCTGCCGATCGGGACCTACGGCAATATCCGCACCGAGACGCTCGGTAACAACCGGTTCTGCGCCCGAGCCCGGTTCCGAGACTACGACGGCAGAGTTCGCGACGTGGAGGCCACCGACGTCACCGGTCCGGCCGCCATCCGCGCGCTGAAGGCCAGGATGCGCGACCGGGCCACCCCGAACGATGACGAGATCACACGGGAGACCTTCGTCAGCAAGCTGGCCGAGTTGTGGCTCGACGAGATCCTTGCGGAGGAACGCGTCACGCCGCAGACCATGGACAGGTACCGAACGAGCCTGCGGACCGCAATCCTGCCAGCCCTCGGGAACCTGCGGGTGCGGGAGGCCACCGTCGGCCGCCTAGACAAGTTCCTGCGCGAGGTAGCCAAGGACCGTCCGTCGGCCGCCAAGGGCGCGAAGGTTGTCCTCAGCCAAATGTTCGCCTTGGCCACACGCCGAGGCGCGCTCACGACCAATCCTGTCCGCGACACCGGGCGACTCCGCAAGCCGCGCCGCACGGTGGTAGCTCTCGACACGGAGCAACTCGAAGGAGTCCGCGCAGCCATCCGCAGATGGCAGCAGCCGACGCCTGGCAAGCCAGGACCTCGGCACACCGGAGACCTGGCCGACATCGTTGATCTCCTGCTTGCCACCGGTGCCCGCATAGGCGAGGTCCTGGCGCTGCGCTGGGAAGACGTAGATCTCACCGCCGCGCAGGCGACCGTGACCATCTGCGGCACCGTCGTTTACGTCAAAGGCAAGGGGTTCTTTCGACAGGAGTGGACCAAGACCGACGCCGGCTACCGGACTGTCATCCTGCCCGGTTTCGCGATTGGGATGCTCATGGCCCGAAAGCTCACCGCCAGCGACAACCCCTACGACGCGATCTTCGCCTCACGGCGGGGGACCTGGCTGTCTCCACAGAACGTGCGACGTCAGTGGTGTCGGCGTACTGGTGAATGTGCCCAGGTAAGTACGCGTGAACGTGCCCAGATGCTGATCTTGGGGTTGGGTCTAGTCGTCGGTGGGGATGCCCAGGTCGAGGTTGTTGAGGTGGGGGTGTTGGAGG
>NZ_JBHTBJ010000035.1:0-76107 GCF_042664765.1 Paractinoplanes rhizophilus
GGCACCGCCGCCGCCCGTAGCAACCGCCGAAACGCCGTCCGCAGCCACGCCCGCGCCGCCACCCACGGCCGAGCCCGCGCCCGCGCCGCCGCCTACAGCCGCCTCCGCGCCGCCACCCATGGCCGAGCTCGCACCCGCGCCGCCGCCTACAGCCGCCTCCGCGCCGCCACCCACGGCCGAGCCCGCGCCGCCACCCACACCCGCACCGGCACCGGCACCGCCGCCGCCCGTAGCAACCGCCGAAACGCCGTCCGCAGCCACGCCCGCGCCGCCACCCACAGCCACGCCCGCGCCGGCGCCCGTCGCCATCCGCGGGGCGCCCTCTGCGGCAACCGCGGGCGCACCCGCGGCTGCCATCGTTGCGGCGGCGGTGTCGGGCTTGGCCTCCATGTCGCCGAGGGTTGCCGGTCGCGGGTCCTCCGGCGTGGGCGGCGCGTCGGCCGACGGCGAGTAGGTGATCGTCGAGGGCGCTTCCCATTGGATGTGGGGCGGCTCGGCGATGGCCTGGCCGCCGAACTCCGCCAGCCAAGCCGCCACCAGGGCCAGATTTTCCCGCCACTGAGCCTCGGGAATCACCGGCAGGATGTCGTCCCACAGCGAGAGGAACGTGCCCCGCAACTGGAGGCGCCCGTAAGGCCGGGCCAGGAACCAGAGGTGGAGGTGGGCAGAGCCGTCGCCCCAACGGTTGACGTGAACCCGCGCCACACCGTCGAGGGAACGGATCGCGCGCTCGAGCCGAACCGTCATGACGCCGAGCTCGGCGGCCAGCAGGTTCGGTAGGTCTCCGAGGTCGAGGTGCGAGCGGCACTCGAGGATCAGAACCATGGGGAGGCCCGTTGGCCGGTCCATGGCCCGCACCCGCCATCGCTCGCTGACCCAGATATACGCGTCGTCGGGCGTGCCGCAGGCGATGCAGTCGGCCGCGTCCTCGCCGCTGCGGGGCGGCTCAACCTCGACCGGGGCGGCCAGCGGTTTGACCCGCATGTCGCCCTCGAAGGGGAACGAAGGCCATCGTGTGAAGTCGGGCAGGGGGACCGTGTTGTCGGGCACGGGCGAACTTTAGCCCAGGCCAGGGCCCGTGTCCCGGGTCAATTTTCGGCCTGTGGAGCAACGGTGCGTCAGCCCTCAAATCGTCGAGATCAACGTCGATGCTCATCACCGTCGGTGGGCACCACAACACCCGCAAAGTTATCCACAGAAGTTATCCACAGCCCGCCCAGTTTCACGTGAAACACGACGTCGCAGGCTTGCACCGCCTGTGGATGAACCGTCGGACGCCGCCACCCACATCGGCCATGTTTCACGTGAAACGCCTCGGGCCGGTTTCTCAACAGCCGTTACACACAGCCTGTGGATAACCCACCCAGGTTCGGATCCTCAGTTTGATTTGCTCTCGGGTAGGCACACACTCCATCGACAGAGGGACGACCCGTTCGGCGATATCGGTTGAGCGGAGCTTCTCATCGCCGGGGATCGCCAGGGCGAGCAACCGGCTCCCTCTCTTTGGGCGTCGCTCCTCACCGTGCCCCTCCGACCGCCGGCCCGCCCGTGCCTCCCCTCGACGGTCTGGAAGGCGTTACGCCCATCCACTTGCCTTCCGACCTTCGAGGCCACGCCGATGCTCTCTTGTCTTCCGCCATCATCGCGCCAGGGTCGCGAGCGAGCGAGTCACGTTTCACGTGAAACGGGCTCCGGGCTCCGGGCTCCGGGCTCCGGGCTCCGGGCTCCGGGCTCCGGGCTCCGGGCTCCGGGCTCCGGGCTCCGGGCTCCGGGCTCCGGGCTCCGGGCTCCGGGCTCCGGGCTCCGGGCTCCGGGGGATTGTAGAGCGGACGGTTTCACGTGAAACAAGGCGAACTCTGAGATCCCCATTCGGCAAACGCAGTCCGACGAGCCCCGGCCCGCACGCCATCCGACAGCAGCGCGACGCACCGTGCCCGGCACAGCGTTCAAGCCAGCGCACCGTCTCGGCTCTGGAGGATCGGTCCGAGGATCCGCCAACACGACGGTCGGCCTATTCGCCGACGGCAGTCACGGGATACAAGGCCCGCCCGTCGCCCGTCCGACCGATCCCCGGGAGGCGCGTCTGGTGCCGCCAAAGTCGCGCTTCGTGCAGAGGGCGCGGCACGCCTGGCGTTTCACGTGAAACGCCGACACGGGAGCGCGCCGCACTAACGGCTGCGGCCATTTGAGCGGTCAGCGTCGCCCGCCTGATCGGTCCGACACCCACGACGCGCCGAGTTCGAACTGGAGGCGCAACGAAGTATGGGAAGCGGGCACAGACGGCGCCCGGGGTTGCCGTTAACGGCGGCGGCTCGACCGAGGCGATGCCGACCCCGCGGACCCACATTGGGCACGCGAGCAACGCGCCGTTTCACGTGAAACCTCCGGAGAGAAGTGCCGATGCCAAGAAGACCGCAAGCCGCACCAACCACCACCTCCAAGCGGGTCGGTCGCTAGATGGTCACGAGAAAGCCCTCCCGTAAAGAGACGATGATCAACGCCAACCGAGGACGAATGCCCAGTTCGGTTCTGTCAGAGCCATTCTCCTGAGATTTCTCGGCGGCCAAGATCTCGGGACGGACGCTTCCCAAACCGTGACAAAATGATCGGGCACCGGCCAAGTGCCCGCAGCCATGAGAACGGGGCTCAACAAGAGCCGGGGCCAGCAGTAAAGGCCACGAGAAGACAACAAGAAAGGCACGTGACGAATCACGTGCCTCCAAGACCAACGAATGAACTCTAGTCTGTCGACGACAAGCCCTCGTCCTCCACGCCGATCATCCCGACTATCCGTTCGAGGTCGTCCACCGTCGCGAACTCGATGGTGATCTTTCCCTTGTTTCGGCCGATGTCTACCTTCACCCTGGTGTCGAACCGATCCGACAGCCGGTCGGCCAACTCGTTCAGGGCCGGCGCGTGCACCTTCGCCCGCCGAGTGGGCGCGGCCTTCTTGGCCGGCGACCCGTCCGCGAGAGCCAGCGTCACGATCTCCTCGGTGGACCGCACGGAGATCCCCTCGGCCACGATCCGGTTCGCCAGATCGATCTGCGCCTGCCCGTCGCTCAACCCGAGCAGCGCCCGAGCGTGCCCGGCGGACAGCACCCCGGCCGCCACCCGCTGCTGCACCTGCGGCGGCAGATTCAACAGCCGGATCGTGTTGGAGATCTGCGGCCGGCTGCGCCCGATCCGCTTGGCCAACTCCTCGTGCGTGGCGCCGAACTCCTCCAGCAGCTGCTGATAGGCGGCCGCCTCTTCGAGCGGGTTCAGGTTCGCTCGGTGGATGTTCTCGAGGAGCGCGTCTCGCAGCATCGCATCGTCGCGGGTGTCGCGCACGATCGCGGGAATCGTCTCCTTGCCGACGGCCTGCGCGGCCCGCCAGCGACGCTCACCCATGACGAGCTCGAACTGCCCGTCGCCCAGGTCGCGCACGACGATGGGCTGAAGGAAGCCGACCTCCCGGATCGAGGTCTTCAGCTCCTCGAGCGCCTCCTCGTCGAAATGGTGCCGCGGCTGCTTGGCGTTCGGCACGATCGAGGTGACCGGCAGCTCGGCGAAGCGCGCGCCCGGCACCGGCGCCAACTGATCATCGGCGGCCGGCGGGGCAGAGGTCTCCAGCGGAGGCGGCGCCGGCATCGGCGCCACCGGCGGAGATGACGGGTCGACGGCCGGCGCCGTCGGGATCAGCGCGCCCAGGCCGCGGCCCAGGCCGCCCCGTGGACGATTTTTCATGCCGTGCCTCCCGTGTTGACGCCACGCATCGCGATCTCCAGGGCGGCCTCGAAGTAGCTGGTGGCACCCCTCGATCCGGGATCGTAGGTCATCACGGATTGCCCATAGCTCGGAGCCTCGGACACCCGCACGTTCCGCGGGATGACGGCATTGAGCACCTTGTTGCCGAAGTGATTGCGCACGTCCTGCTCGACCGCGTCGGCGAGCCGGGTCCGGCGGTCGTACATGGTCAGCAGGATGGTGGAGACGTCGAGGGTCGGATTCAGGTGCTGACGAACCAGGTTGATGTTGTTGATCAGCTGGTTCAGCCCTTCAAGCGCGTAGTACTCGCACTGGATCGGGATCAGCACCTCCTGTGCCGCGCAGAGCGCGTTGACCGTGAGGAGGCCGAGCGACGGCGGGCAGTCGATGAAGACGTAGTCGAACTTTTCCGGATGGGCCGCGATCGCCCGCGCCAGGCGAGACTCGCGCGCCACCACCGAGACCAGCTCGATCTCCGCACCGGCCAGGTCGATCGTGGCCGGCACGCAGAACAGGTTCGGAATGCCATCGACCGGCTGCGCGACCTCGGACAACGGCACGTTGTCGATCAGGCAGTCGTAGACATCCGGCACGCCGGCGTGGTGGGGCACATTGAGACCGGTGGAGGCGTTGCCCTGCGGGTCGAGGTCGACGACGAGCACACGGTTGCCATGCAGCGCCAGGGCGACCGCGAGGTTCACGGTCGTGGTCGTCTTGCCGACGCCACCCTTCTGGTTCGCGACGCAGAGCACCCTCGGGTGGTCCGGACGCGGCATGGTGATTTCGCCGCTCGGGTTGAGGATCTGCACAGCTCGCAACGCTTCCATGGCTAGCGGGGGATCGTCTTCATCCTGGCTCGGCGTTTCACGTGAAACATGCTCGTCAGCGCCGAAGGTGGGACTCGCCGGCCCGAATGACGGCCCCGCGGGCGCGACCGGGCCACCCGATTCCGAGGTCGGCGCGGGCGAGGACGAGACGGGGGACGACGAAGCCGCGGAAGGGGAAACCGGGGCGGACGAGACCGGCACCGGCGACGACGCAACCGCGGGCGGGCCCGAGCGGGGCGCCGGAAGGCGCGGCTCTTCCGGGCCGGGCTGCGGCGCCGGCGTCCCATAGACCTGCCCGGAAGAGGCCCGCGGCATGTAGCCGCTGCCCGCCCGAGGCGAAGGCACGCCCTGGTCGAGAATGAACGCGCCAGTGGGGACGCCGAAGCCGGTGCCCGCGGGGCCGGTAGGACCTAGAGGCGACTCGGTTTCACGTGAAACACCGAACTCATGCACCGTTTTATCCCTGTTGGTGAGGAACGGGTCGGTAGGCGACACATGCGTTCCGGAAGCAGCGGACCGGTCCACACTATCGACGCCCGGCCAGCCTACGGCGGTCGGGCGAGCCTCGCCACGGCCGTCCGCCTGTTGAGGCGAGTGCAACGTAGACAGATCGTCGACCGGCGGCGCCGCAAAGACCATCATGCCCGGCACCAGCCGTAACGCCGCGGCCTCGGCACAGCCACCTCGGCGCGCGCCGTCCCCCTCAAAACCACCCAAAAACCCCGCGACCTCATCGTTGAGCCGATCAACGCGAGGCGGCTGATTCTCGGTGACATTTTTATCCGTACGCGATAAAGCGTCCGCTCGCCGCCGCTCCCGAGGCTCGGGCGCCTCCTCCCGGCCACCTCGCGAAGATGGTGGCTTGGCCGCGTCGGGACGTCGGTTCTTGACGTTTCTCTTCCGGGCGCCCCGCTTGGCCATTTATCCCCTCCGCGTTCTCCTTCGCCCGGAGTCGCGCCCGCCGGCCCTTCCGCCGGTGCCGCGCCCCTGAGCCTCCGCCCGGCTGGACGGCTTTGGCCGTGGCGGCACAACTTCGCGCTCCTTGACGATCTCCACGACCGTCGTCGGCGGGTCGATGACCCCCACTCCGCAGGCGTGAAGCACCGGCGCGGCGCCGCCCAGCGAGGCGATCACCGCACGGTGCTCCGCCACCTCGTCGGCCGCCGAGCTGCCCTTCAGCGCCAGCAGCCGCCCGCCGGTGCGGGCAAGCGGCAGGCACCAGCCGGCCAGCCGGTCGAGCGGGGCGACCGCCCGCGCGGTGACGACGTCGGCGCCGGCGGGGGGTCCGTCGACAACGTCCTCGGCGCGGCCCCGGACGACCGTGACGGTCGACTCGAGGCCGAGGGCGGTCACCGCCTCCGACAGGAACGCGGTTCGTCGTGCCAGCGGCTCGACCAGGGCGATGCTCAGATCCGGCCGGGCCACTGCCAGCACGATACCGGGCAAACCGGCACCAGACCCAACGTCGACGACCGAAGCGCCGATAGGGATGATCTCTGCCATAACTGCACAATTCACTAGGTGCCGCTCCCAGATCCGCGGCGCCTCCCGTGGACCGATCAGCCCCCGCACGACTCCGTCGGTGACGAGCAGCCGCGCATACTCCACCGCCAGCCCGAACCGGTCGCCGAAGACCCGCTCCGCTTCCGCCGCGAACTCCGCAGGGGGAGCAGCGCCGACCGAGTCGGATGCGGCCGGCGGTGAAGGAGAAGGCGGAGTCGAAGCAGGCGAAGCAGGCGAAGGGGGAGACGGCCGCGAAGGGACAGACGAAGAAGCAGGCGAAGCGGGAGACGCAGGCGCGGCAGACGAGGGCTTACGCCCGGGAAACGCGATGGGCCGTCGCGGAGTCCGGCGCCCCGGGAAAGACGACGGCCCGGACGAAGACTCGCCCGGGCCGCTCTCACCCGCGCCGAAGCGGGGTTCGGTCATGCTCAGTCCGCCGCCCGCACCACGATGCGGCGATTCGGCTCGACGCCCTCCGATTCGCTCTCCACGCCCGGGATGGCGTTGACCACGTCGTGCACGCATTTGCGCTCGAACGCCGACATCGGCTCGAGCCGCACCGGGTCGCCGTGCTCCTTGACCTTCTCGACCGCGTTGCGGGCGACCGCGGCCAGTTCCTTGCGGCGCGACGCCCGGTAGCCGCCGATGTCCAGCAGCAGGCGTGACGGCGATCCGGTGGCCCGGAAGATCGCCAGGCGGGTGAGCTCCTGCAGCGCCTCCAGCGTGGCGCCGCGCTGGCCGACGAGCGGTTGCAGCCGGCCGCCGACCACCTCGACCATCGGGCGCCCGGCCGACACGAGTTCGTCGATGTCGCCGTCGTAGTCGAGGATGTCCAACAGCCCCTCGACGTAGTCGGCCGCGATCTCGCTCTGCCGGAACAGGTCACTCTCGGAGGTGACGGTCTCCGACTTCTTGGTCTCCTCGGTCGCCTCCTCCGCCGCCGGCGCCTCGGGCGCGGACGACGGGGCGGGCGATTCGGCGGAGACCGAAGAATCGGGAGTGCTGGTGTCGGTCACGGTTCATCTCCGTACTCATCGGGCCGGACCTGCTCGGTCCGCTGTTTCCCGCGGCGGCGCCCGCGGGCAGGTTCAGGAAGGGGAGCGCTCGGACGCCGTACGACGCCCGAGCCGCGATCATCCCTTGGGTTTGCTCGCCGGTCGGGCGCCCTTCTTCGGATTCACCGGTTTGGCGCCGGGCCGCGGGGCGAGCTTCTTGGTGTCCACGACCGGGGTCTCGGGCTCGGCCTGCGCCTTGTTGCGGCCGAACAGGCCACCAGTGCGGCCGGGCTGGACCGGGTTCTTCGGGGCGCCGGTCGGCTTCTTGGTCGGGCCGGACGGCTTGGCCGGCGAACCGCCACCCTTGCCGGCCATCGGCGGCGGCGGGAACTTGCGGAGCACCCACTGCTGCTGGGCCAGCGTGAACAGGTTGTTGGTGACCCAGTAGATGATCACACCGATCGGGAACAGCGAGCCGGAGACGAGCAGCGACAGCGGGATGCCGTAGAGCATCAGGCGCTGGATCATCTTCTGCTGCGGGTCCTCGGCCCAGCCGGTCTTGAGGATCATCTGCCGGCTGGTCGCGTACGTGGTGGTCATCATGATCAGGACCAGCACGCCGGCGACGATCTTGACGGTGGCGCTGTTGGCCTGGAGGGCGGTCAGCTCCTGCGCCGTCGAGCCGAATTTCGAGGCCAGCGGGGCGTTGAACAGCGACGCGTGGGTGGCGTCCCGGAACTGGTCGGTGGTCCAGCCGTACAGCGTGGTCTGGGTGTTCGACGGGTTGAGGCGGCGCAGCACGTGGAACAGGCCGAGGAAGACGGGAATCTGCAAGAACATCGGAAGGCAGCCCATCAGCGGGTTCGCCTTCTCGGTCTTGTAGAGCTCCATCATTTCTTTCTGGAGCGTCTCGCGGTCGCCCTTGTGCTTCTCCTGCAGAGCCTTGACCTTGGGCTGCAACGCCTGCATGGCCCGCTGGCTCTTGATCTGCTTGACGAAGACCGGGAACAGGATGACGCGGACCGTCACCACCAGGAAGACGATGGCCAGCACCCAGGACCAGTTGGTCCCGAGGAACTTGCCGTCCATCCCGATGGAGCTCCACAGGGATTGCCAGCGCAGGAGGATCCACGAAATGGCGTAGTAGATCCAGTCGAGGCTCAATTCAGGCTCCAGTCACATCGGCAGGACGGTGACGGATCGGGTCAGGCACCGGGTCGTACCCGCCAGGGTGGAAGGGGTGGCAGCGCAGGAGCCGCCAGATCGTCAGGCCCGTCCCTCGGATCGCACCGTGCTTCTGCAGCGCCTCCAAGGAGTACGCGCTGCACGAGGGGTAGAACCGACAGCGGGCCGGCAGCACCGGGCTCACATAACGACGGTACGCGACGACCATCGCGGTCAGCACACGGGCGAGCACGCTCATCGCTGCCGCCTGGGCCGGCGGGCCGCCGCGAGGGCCGCCGCGAGATCGGCGCCCAGCTCGGCGTACGACGCCGACGCCGACGCCGGGAGCGCCCGGACCACCAGCAACGACCCGTCGGGCAGGTCGCCGAGCAGCGGCCGGACCAGGTGACGGAGCCGGCGGCGGACCTTGTTGCGCACCACCGCGTTGCCGACCGCCTTGGATACGACGAAGCCGGCGCGTGCCGTGGAGGCTCGCACCGGCTCCTCGAGAAGCAGATGAACGACGACCGTGCCCCGGCCGGCTCGCCGGCCACCGCGAATGGTCGCGGCGAACTCGGCGCTACGCCGCATACGCTGCGCGGCGGCCAGCACGACTACCTGGGCATTCCGGCCCGCAAGCCGCCGGCTCAGGCCGACAGCTTGGCGCGACCCTTGGAGCGACGGCCGGACAGGATGGCACGGCCGGCCCGGGTGCGCATCCGCAGCCGGAAGCCGTGGGTCTTGGCGCGCCGGCGGTTGTTCGGCTGGTAGGTGCGCTTGCTCACGTCGAAACTCCGTCTTCATTACTGACGTCTGTTGAGGACAACGTCCAGGGGGCATCAGGGCTGCAAGACGCCACTTTACCAGAACGCGGCGGAGCAACCGCCCGACCCTACGCAGGGCGGCGATGCAGGTCAACCATATCGTGCGTCGGCACGCCGACATCCGGGACGACCACCTCGCGGTGGGTGGTCTTTCTGCGCGGGTCGTGAATCTTTTCCCGCGCGGGGGCGCTTGTCGGCCGGTGGGACAGTTGTAGCTTCGGCGACCTCGCTGTTAGCGTGCCCGTTTGCTGGTCATCAGCGCTTTGTGCATACCACGACGTACCTGGCCAAAACCGGACAAGCGGGTGAATCGTTCGGCACGGTGAGCCTGTACAACCGCGCCGTACCAGGCTCCGGTAAGTCTGCCGACCGTCCGGCCGGGAGCGACCGCCGGTCAGTGCACAGGTTGTGGATAACCTGTGGACAACCGGTGGCGTCGAGCGTGTTCAGCACGTTAAATGTGGTGCTGGATGGGGGGAGCTGTCGGACGCCCCAGAGGCGGCGGGGCAAAGGCGGTAAGCCGGACAAGGTCCACCGGGGGTCGGTGGCGATGGGGGTGGCGCGGCGGTGGCCGATCAGGTCGACCTGAGCGACGTGTGGAAGGCGACGCTGGAGGAGCTGGCCGACGAGATCTCGTCGCGCCAGCAGCGGGCATACCTCCAGCTCACCAACCTGCGCGCCATCGTCGAGGACACCGCGCTGTTGGCCGTGCCGGACGCCTTCACCCGGGACGTGATCGAGTCGCGGCTGCGCCCGGCGATCACCGAGGCGCTGAGCCGCCGGCTGAACCGGCCGATCCAGGTCGCCGTCACCGTGAAGCCTCCGGAGGACGGCACCGGGCTGCCCGGCACCGTCTACGGCACGCCCGTCGACCAGCCGACGGAAGCCGAGCCGCAGCCGCGGCACTACGCCGAGCCGGAGCAGCGCCCGCAACCCGAGGCACAGGCGTACGCGGATGACCCGTACGCCGAAAATCTGCCCTCCTATCGCAACGTGCCCACGGCCCGGGGTGGGCAGGAAGCCCTTTTCGACGCCGCGCCGGCGGCGTCGCCACCGGCCGCGCCGATACCCCCCGCGCCGATCAGTCCGATGAGCCGTCCGCCGATGGCGCCAGAGCCGCCCCCGGCCGGCGAGCCGCCGCACCGGATGCCGCCCGACCAGCTGCGTGACCAGCCGCGCCCGGACAATCGCCCCACGCTGATCGAGGACGCGCTGCCCACCCGCGGCGACAACGGCCCCGGCCGCGCGCCCATGGACATCCGGCCGGCGAGCAACCCGCGCGGTACCAACGACGGCAACCGGCTCAACCCGAAGTACATGTTCGAGACGTTCGTCATCGGCTCGTCCAACCGCTTCGCCCACGCCGCCGCCGTCGCGGTCGCCGAGTCACCGGCCAAGGCCTACAACCCGCTGTTCATCTACGGCAGCTCCGGTCTGGGCAAGACGCACCTGTTGCACGCGATCGGTCACTACGCGACGACGCTAGGTCACGCCCGCGCCGTGCGCTACGTCTCGACCGAGGAATTCACCAACGACTTCATCAACAGCCTGCGCGACGACAAGACCCAGGCGTTCCAGCGGCGCTACCGCGACGTCGACATCCTGCTGATCGACGACATCCAGTTCCTGGAGAACCGCGAGCGCACCCAGGAGGAGTTCTTCCACACCTTCAACACGCTGCACAACGCCAACAAGCAGATCGTGATCAGCTCCGACCGCTCCCCGCGCCAGCTGGCCACCCTGGAAGACCGCATGCGCACCCGCTTCGAGTGGGGCCTGCTGGCCGACATCCAGCCGCCCGACCTCGAGACGCGCATCGCGATCCTGCAGAAGAAGGCCGCCCAGGAGCGGATGTACGCCCCCGACGACGTGCTCGAGTTCATCGCCAGCCGGGTCTCCAACTCGATCCGCGAGCTCGAGGGCGCCCTCATCCGGGTGACCGCCTTCGCCAGCCTCACCCGCTCGGCGGTCCAGCTCTCCCTGGCCGAAGAGGTCCTGCGCGACTTCATGCCCGACGGCGCCGGCCCCGAGATCACCGCCGACCAGATCATGGTCTCCACCGCCGACTACTTCGGCGTCTCCCTCGAAGACCTCCGCGGACACTCCCGGTCACGGGTCCTGGTCAACGCCCGCCAGGTCGCCATGTACCTGTGCCGCGAACTCACCGACCTCTCCCTGCCCCGGATCGGACAGGCCTTCGGCGGCCGCGACCACACCACCGTCATGCACGCGGACCGCAAGATCCGCCAGCACATGGCCGAGCGCCGCTCGCTCTACAACCAGATCGCCGAGCTGACCAACCGCATCAAGCAAAACACCTGAAACCCCCTTTTCCGTACGGGTTGACGGGTCGACACACGCAGCAGCCCCGGTCCCCGCTGCTCCGCCGGCAACGACGCGCTTCCTTTCCCGAGCTCGGCCGACCGCCGTCCGTGGCATGGCTCGTCAGCGACTCGCCCGGCCCCTCCAGCTCACTCGCTCGGCTCGCTTACCCGCTTGGCCCGCTGGGCTCACTTGCCCGGCCCGCTCAGCTCGCTGGGCCCGCCCGGCTCACTGGTCCCCGCTCGGCTCACTCGGCTCACTTGGCTCGCCCGGCTCGGCTCCTCGGCTCCTCGGCTCCTCGGCTCGCCCGGCTCGCCCGGCTCGCTCGGCTCGCCCGCTCCCAGTGCCGCGTCCGCGCGCGCCGAGCCGTCTCTCCGGCGCGCGCCCATACTCGCCGAGCCGTGATGAGTTCCCGCTCGCTGCGTGCGCCGAATCATCAAGAGTGCCAACGCGACGCGCCCCCCGGCGACGGCTGCCGCGCTCGAGCGAGATGCCGTCCCTCGGTGGCGACACCAGCCTTGATGAATTGCCGCGCGCCCGGCACCCCAACTCATCACCGCTCCGCCACCCGCCGCGCTAGCCCGGGCCGCCTTGATGAATTGACGCGCGGCCGTCGCAGCACCTAATCAAGATCGACCGCTCGCTCGCCCGCCCGCCACGTCCGCAAGATCGAAATCGCGACGCCACCCCGCCGGCCACGAACCGCCCCCACCCGGTAGGGCGGGGCGAGTTTGGCACCTGGGTGTGACAAGAAGTCGCGGTCGTCCACAGCGGGGGCGCCTCCGAGGTGAGCGGTGCCGGGCGAGAACTCGCGGATCACACCTCGCAGTCGTCCACAGCATGGAGAGTTACCCACAGGCCGGTACCCGAAAGAGTATCGTTTGGGCGTTTTCCATACCTTTGCCCACAGCCTGTGTATAACCCCGGTGCATATCTCTGGGACCGGATCTCCGCGCTCACTCACACACAGCCGACGCTTGTCAACGCTGGAACCGGACGGCTTCGTGCCAACGTTTTCCACACCAATCCACAGGACCTCACAGGGGTTTATCCCCAGCGGTGGACAACCCTCGGCCCGGCAACCCACAGATGTGGATGAGGCCTGGGGAAATCGATGTGGACAGACACTCTCCGTCACCTCGTTGTCCACCGCCTGTGGAAGCGTGTGGATTTCCTGTTGAAGGTTCTGGGGAGAACGACCCGGTACCGTTCCGACGCTATGCACAGGTCGGGGGACAAACCCCGTGGATATCCGGTGGATATCCGGTGGATATCCGGTGGACAACGGTGGACAACCGAAGTCAGGTCGACGACTGTGGACGCAGACCAGGGTTTGTACCCTGGTTGCCCACATGTGAATCACCGGTGGATAACCTTCTGACCTGCAACAACTCGAGTTCTCCACAGTGTGCACAGGCCCGATGAAGACGACTAGAAGTTTTCTAGTAGAGAACAAAAAGCAATCAACGGCGTTGGGGATGTTGTGGATGGGGCCGCCGGCGGCTCCTGCCTCCTCGCCCTGAAGGAAGCAACGGCAGGGCCGGGCACGCACGGACTTGCTGCCCGCAATAAAGTTCGTGGGGGTCGAAGCCCCCGATATGAGGAAGCGACGCGGAGGACAGCATGAAGTTCCGGGTGGAGCGAGACGCACTCGCCGACGCCGTGGCGTGGACGGCCAAGAGCCTGCCCAGTCGTCCGTCGGTGCCGGTGCTCGCCGGCGTCATGCTGCGAGTCACCGACGGCCGGCTGCACGTTTCCGGCTTCGACTACGAAGTCTCCAGCCAGGTGAGCGTCGAGGTGCAGGCCGACGCCGACGGGGCCGCCCTGGTCTCCGGTCGCCTGCTGGCCGAGATCACCAAGGCGCTGCCGGCCAAGCCGGTCGACATCGCCGCGGTCGGTGCGCACCTGGAGCTCGTGTGCGGCAGCGCCCGGTTCACGCTGCCGACGATGCCGGTGGAGGACTACCCGACGCTGCCGGAGATGCCGTCGAGCGCCGGCACGGTCGACGCCGCCGGCTTCGCGGCCGCGGTCGCGCAGGTGGCCATCGCGGCCGGCCGCGACGAGACGCTGCCGATGATGACCGGTGTGCGCATCGAGCTGAACGGCTCGACGATGGCAATGCTGGCGACCGACCGCTACCGCCTCGCGATGCGCGAGATGGAGTGGAACCCGGACGACCCCGAGATCAGCCTCAACGCGCTGGTCCCGGCCAAGACGCTGAACGACACGGCCAAGACCCTCGGCCCGCTCGGCGGCTCGGTGACGCTGGCACTGTCCCAGGGCAACGCGGGCGAGGGCATGATCGGCTTCGCCGGTGGCACCCGCCGCACCACGAGCCGCCTGCTGGACGGCGCCAACTATCCGCCGGTCCGCTCGCTGTTCCCCGCGAGCCACAACGCGGAGGCCCGGGTCGCCGTCGCCGCCCTGGTGGAGGTGGTCCGCCGGGTTGCCCTGGTCGCCGAGCGCACCACCCCGGTGCTGCTCAGCTTCAGCGAGGACGGGCTGGTCGTGGAGGCCGGCACTACCGAGGAGGCGCGGGCCAGCGAGGCGATGGAGGCGACGTTCACCGGCGAGGCGCTGACGATCGGCTTCAACCCGCAGTACCTGATCGACGGCCTGCAGAACCTAGGTGCCCCCAACGCGGTCCTGTCGTTCGTCGACGCGTTCAAGCCGGCTGTGATCTCCCCCGCAGGCGAAAACGGCGAAATCGTGCCCGGTTACCGCTATCTGATCATGCCGATCCGGGTAACGCGCTGATACTGGGCTTCAGAGAACCGCACATCTAGGGGGAACACCATGCAGCTTGGCCTTATCGGTCTCGGGCGGATGGGCGGCAACATGGCCGACCGTATCCGCAAAGCCGGGCACGAAGTGGTCGGATACGACCATCACCCGGAGAAACGGGACGTAAACTCGCTCGCCGAGATGGTCGAGAAGCTCCAGGCGCCGCGGGTCGTGTGGACCATGGTCCCGGCCGGCGAGATCACCGAGAACACGATCGACGAGCTGAGCGAGCTGCTCTCCGCGGGCGACCTGATCATCGACGGCGGCAACTCGAAGTTCACCGACGACGGCCCGCGCGCCGAGCGGCTCGCCGCCAAGGGCATCGGGTACATGGATTGCGGCGTCTCCGGCGGCATCTGGGGCAGCCAGAACGGCTATGCCCTGATGGTCGGCGGCAGCGCGGCGGACGTGGCCAAGGCCCAGCCGATCTTCGACGCGCTCAAGCCCGAGGGCCCGTACGGCTTCGTGCACGCCGGCCCGGTCGGCGCCGGCCACTACACCAAGATGGTCCACAACGGAATCGAGTACGGCATGATGCAGGCGCTCGCCGAGGGCTGGGAGCTGCTCGAGGCCTCCGAGTACGTGGACAACGTCCCCGGCGCGATCAAGAGCTGGCGCGAGGGCAGCGTCGTCAAGTCGTGGCTGCTCGACCTGCTCGACCGGGCACTCGACGGCGACCCCGAGCTGGGCAAGCTCAAGGGCTACGCCGAGGACACCGGCGAGGGCCGCTGGACGGTCGACGAGGCCGTCCGTCTCGCCGTGCCCGCCCACGTGATCGCCGCGTCGCTGTTCACCCGCTTCGAGTCCCGCCAGATCGACTCGCCGGCCATGAAGGCCGTCGCCGCGCTGCGCCAGCAGTTCGGCGGCCACGCCGTCATCAGCTGAGCCGGCCGAGCTGCCACGGCGGCTTCGCCGCACGACGAAGGACAATCAGGGGATGTACGTACGCCGGGTCGAGTTGAGCGACTTCCGCTCGTACCAGCGGGTGGCGGTCGACCTCGACCCGGGCGTGTCGGTGCTGGTCGGCCAGAACGGCATGGGCAAGACCAACCTCGTCGAGGCGCTCGGCTACGTGGCCACACTGGACAGTCACCGGGTGGCCACCGACGCACCCCTCGTCCGGGCCGGCGCCGCGTCGGCCGTCATCCGGTGCGCGATCGTCCACGATGGACGCGAGTTGCTGGTCGAGCTCGAGATCGTCCCGGGCAAGGCCAACCGGGCCCGGCTCAACCGCTCGCCGGTGCGCCGCCCCCGCGAGGTGCTGGGCGCGCTGCGCATGGTGCTGTTCGCTCCCGAGGATCTCGAGCTGGTCCGCGGCGACCCGTCCGCGCGCCGCTGCTACCTCGACGACCTGCTCGTCGCCCGCCAGCCCCGCTACGCCGGCGTCCGCGCCGACTACGACCGGGTGATCAAGCAGCGCAACGCCCTGTTGCGCACGGCGTACCTGACCCGCAAGGTCGGCGGCACCCGCGGCCAGGATCTGTCCACGCTGGCGGTCTGGGACCAGCACCTCGCCCACCACGGCGCCGAGCTGCTGGCCGGCCGGCTGGAGCTGGTCGCGGCGCTCGGCCCGCACCTCACCAAGGCCTATGACGCGGTGGCGGCCGGGAGGGCGGCCGCCTCCATCGCGTACGCCTCGGGCCTGGGCGACGCCCTCGCACCCGACCGGGAGGCGCTCGAGCAGGCGCTGCTCGCCGCCCTGCAGGAGCGCCGGACGGCCGAGATCGAGCGCGGGGTGACCCTGGTCGGCCCGCACCGCGACGACCTCACCCTGACGCTGGGCGACCTGCCGGCGCGGGGCTACGCGAGCCACGGCGAGTCCTGGTCGTTCGCCCTGGCGTTGCGCCTGGCCGCGTACGACCTGCTGCGCTCCGACGGCATCGAGCCGGTGCTGGTCCTCGACGACGTGTTCGCCGAGCTCGACGGCGGCCGCCGCGACCGCCTCGCCGCCCTGGTCGCCGACGCCGGCCAGCTGCTGGTGACCTGCGCGGTGCCCGAGGACGTCCCGCCCTCGCTGCGTGGCGCCCGCTTCGACGTGACCCTCGGATCGGTGTCCCGTGCCCAGTGACGATCGCCCCTACGACCCGACCGCCGAGCGGTTCTTCCCCAAGGGCCGCTTTCCACAGCCCGATCCACACCTCGGCGAGGGTGACACCGCCCCGTCGTGGTACGACACGCCACCCCCGGACGACATCGCGCCCGGGCGCGGAAGGGGACGGGAAGCTCGCGGGCCGGAAGGTCGCGGACGCGAAGCACGTGAGCCGGAATCTCTCGGGCCGGATGCGCGCGGGTCCGAACGCCGCGAGCCGGGGCGAGGGCCGGAAGGTCGCGCCGGCCGGACGACGGGTGGGGGTCGGGCCGGGCCGGACGAGCGGGCCGCTGCGGCCGACCGTGCGCCGGGGGCAGGAGTGGATCAGGGCGAGGGGGCTTCGGAGGCTCAGCGAGGCGCTGAGGGGGCTTCCGGGCCCGAGTTGGCGCGGGCCGTGCTCGACGCCGCGCTCGCCAAGCGCAAGGCCGCCACGGCCAACCCGCGCCGCCGGGGCGATGGCGGCACCGCAGGCAAGCGCCCGCGGGGCTATTCGGGCCCGGGTCCCGACCCGCGCGATCCCCAGTTGTTCGGCGACGTGCTGGCCCGGCTGATGAAGGCCCGCGGCTGGGAGAAGCCGAAGGCCGAGGCCACCGTGTTCGGCGCGTGGGAGCGGGTGGTCGGCCCCGAGATCGCCAAGCACAGCCGGCCGGTGAAGCTCGACGACGGCGTGCTGACGGTCGAGGCCGAGTCGACCGCCTGGGCCACCCAGCTTCGCCTGCTCGCCGCGTCGCTGCTGCGCAACATCGGCACCGAGGTGGGCCACAACGTGGTCAAGAAACTCAACATCCACGGCCCGGCCGCGCCGTCGTGGAACCGAGGCCCGCGCCGGGTGCAGGGGCGGGGCCCGCGGGACACGTACGGCTGAATGGTGCTCTTGATTTTGAAGTTTCAGGCGGTTTGCGCGCTTGCTCAGTAGTCGGCGAAAACGGCAAAGCCGCGATCGGCGCATCTGCGGTAGAAGCCGCCCAAAATCGCCAGCTCGGAGCGGGCGAAGCTCCAGTGCGGCGCGTTGCCGGCGTCGTCGCGCAGGGCCGACAGGCGGTTCTCCAGCCAGCGCAACTGCTGCTCGGCGAGCCGGCCCTGGTTGATCGCCGCCCGCATGACCTCGGCGACGGTGTCGAAGGTGACCAGGTCGCCGAACTTCTCATGGCCCTCGACGAAGCGCTCGAGGCCGCCGGCGATCCACGCGCAGCCGTCGGGATCGATCACCGGATCCTCGTCCTCGGCGGCCGCGTCGGTCGCGTAGAGCACCCCATCCAGGCCGAGCAGCAGGTCGACCAGCTCGGTGTACGCGGTGGCGCGCACCGTGCCGGTCTTCGCGATGTGCAGGGCCAGCGCCCCGGTCGGTGCGGCGATCTCGGGCGCGTCGGCGATCGCCCCGAAGTCGACGAACTCGGCGGGAGCCACCGGGTCGTAATACTGGTTCGTGCGCGGCCAGTGCACCGCGACGTTCTCCAGCCCCTTGTCGTGCGCCATGTTGGGGGCCACCCCTCCTCGACCTGCTGCGCGGCCGTCCGGCCGTCCACCGGATCCGCGCGGGCGAGAGTACGACACGACGGCCCGGTGTTGTGAGGCAGTGTCGCAGCGCGTGGCCGCTCGGTCCGGCAGGCGCGCGGTGACGATCGACAGCCGGATGACTTGTCGTTGCGCGAGACGGCTCTTCCGTGTAGGGGGAGACTCGGGTGGCGGCTCCGACGGCGCTACGGCGATCTGAGGCACCCGGACGGGGTGCCGGACCCTCGCAAACTCGTTCCGGCGAGGTAGAATCGACGCAGACCGGGAAAGCATTGCGTAGCGGTCCAAGACGATGGGCGTTGACGCCCGTCACGCTACGCGGTTTTTCCAGCCGATCACGATCCGCGGGCTCGCCGCGGCGACCGGCGTGCACGGTTCCACCGGTGGTCCGCTCCTCCCCGCGGCTTCTGCCTTTGGTGCGCCATGCCCGCCGGCTGCCCCGTCACGCGCCCGACAACCCCGCCGCGGGGCCTCCCACCAGGGGCCCGGCGCGAGAAAGTGGCCGAGGGTGGCAGAGAAGAAGCAGGAATACGGTGCCGGTCAGATCACCGTGCTCGAAGGCCTCGAAGCAGTCCGCAAGCGTCCCGGCATGTACATCGGCTCCACCGGTGAGCGCGGTCTTCACCACCTCGTCTGGGAGGTTGTGGACAACGCCGTGGACGAGGCGATGGCCGGGTACTGCGACACCGTCGATGTGGTCCTGCGGGCCGACGGTGGCGTCTCGGTCACCGACAACGGCCGCGGTTTCCCGGTCGACCTGCACCCGAAGCTGAAGAAGCCGGGTGTCGAGGTCGCGCTGACCGTCCTGCACGCCGGCGGCAAGTTCGAGGGCACGGCGTACAAGGTCTCCGGCGGCCTGCACGGCGTCGGCGTCTCGGTGGTCAACGCGCTGTCCACCCGGATGCACGTCGAGATCCACAAGGACGGCTTCGTCTGGCGTCAGGACTACCACAACTCCAAGCCCGGCCCCCTGCAGAAGGGCGAGCCCACCACTACGACCGGCTCGACCGTGCAGTTCTGGCCCGACGCGGGGATTTTCGAGACCACCGACTTCGACTTCCAGACCATCTACCGCCGGCTGCAGGAGTACGCGTTCCTCAACAAGGCGCTGACGATCAACTTCACCGACGAGCGCTCGGTCGACGAGGAGGGCAACCAGCGCAAGGTCACGTTCATGTACGAGGACGGCATCTCCGACTTCGTCCGCCACCTGAACATGACCAAGAACCCGATCCACAAGTCGGTCATCGACTTCGGCTCGGAGTCGACCGAGGAGGGCATGGCCGTCGAGATCGCCATGCAGTGGAACGAGTCGTACGGCGAGTCGGTCTACACCTTCGCCAACTCGATCAACACGCACGAGGGCGGCACCCACGAGGAGGGCTTCCGGTCGGCGCTGACCAGCATCGTCAACCGCTACGGCGCCGAGAAGAAGTTCCTCAAGAGCGACGAGAAGCTCTCCGGCGAGGACATCCGTGAGGGTCTCGCCGCGATCATCTCGGTGAAGCTGCAGAACCCGCAGTTCGAGGGCCAGACCAAGACCAAGCTCGGCAACACCGACATGAAGAGCTTCGTCCAGCGGGTCGCCAACGAGCAGCTGGCCGACTGGTTCGACCGCAACCCGGCGGACGCCAAAACCATCATCACTAAGGCGTCCCAGGCCGCCCGGGCGCGCATCGCCGCCCAGCAGGCCCGCAAGCTGGCCCGGCGCAAGTCGCTGCTGGAGTCCGGCTCGATGCCGGGCAAGCTGGCCGACTGCCAGTCGACCGACCCCCGGGTGTGCGAGCTGTTCATCGTCGAGGGCGACTCGGCCGGCGGCTCGGCCAAGCAGGGCCGCAACAGCGCCATCCAGGCCATCCTGCCGATCCGCGGCAAGATCCTGAATGTGGAGAAGGCCCGGATCGACCGGGTGCTGAAGAACAACGAGGTCCAGTCGCTGATCACCGCGCTGGGCACCGGCATCCACGACGACTTCGACATCGCCAAGCTGCGCTACCACAAGATCGTGCTGATGGCCGACGCCGACGTCGACGGCCAGCACATCCAGACGCTGCTGCTCACCCTGCTGTTCCGCTTCATGCGGCCGCTGGTCGAGCAGGGCCACGTCTACCTGGCCGCTCCGCCGCTTTACAAGATCAAGTGGAACAAGCGCGGCGACGACGCGCAGTACGCCTACTCCGACCGGGAGCGGGACGGCCTGATCGCGCTGCGCCAGCAGAAGAAGCCGAACGCCAAGCCGGACGACATCCAGCGGTTCAAGGGCCTCGGCGAGATGAACTTCCACGAGTTGTGGGACACGACGATGGACCCGGCGACGCGCACGCTACGTCAGGTGACGCTCGACGACGCCGCAACAGCGGACGAGCTCTTCAGCGTCTTGATGGGTGAAGACGTCGAGGCGCGGCGCTCGTTCATCCAGCGCAACGCCAAGGACGTGCGCTTCCTCGACATCTGAGGGCGTCGGGGTGCTGTGGATATCCACAGCACCCACCGGCTTTCCACAACGTTATCCACAGCAAGATGCGTGCTTTCGGCCGTACTTGTCTGGTTTCACCTTGAGTAAGGGTTAACAGTGACTGACACTCCGGAAACCCCCGTCGGCGACGACTCCCCCGAGGAGGCCGGCGGTGGCGTGACCCAGCGAGTCGAGCCGGTCGGCCTCGAGGTCGAGATGCAGCGCTCGTACCTCGACTACGCGATGAGCGTGATCGTGGGCCGGGCGCTGCCCGACGTGCGGGACGGCCTCAAGCCGGTGCACCGCAAGATCCTCTACGCCATGTACGACTCCGGCTTCCGCCCCGACCGCGGCTACGTCAAGTGCGCCCGCGTCGTCGGCGACGTGATGGGCAACTACCACCCGCACGGCGACTCGTCGATCTACGACGCCCTGGTCCGGATGGGCCAGCCGTGGTCGCTGCGGTACCCGCTGATCGACGGCAACGGCAACTTCGGCTCGCCCGGCAACGACCCGCCGGCCGCCATGAGATACACGGAGTCGAAGCTGTCGCCGCTGGCGATGGAGATGCTGCGGGACATCGACGAAGACACCGTCGACATGCAGGACAACTACGACGGGCGGACGAACGAGCCGACGATCCTGCCGGCCCGGTTCCCCAACCTGCTGGTCAACGGCTCCGAGGGCATCGCGGTCGGCATGGCCACCAAGATCCCGCCGCACAACCTGCGCGAGATCGCGGCCGCCGTGCAGTGGTACCTGGACAACCCGGAGGCGGACGAGGAGGCCACGCTCGAGGCGGTGCTGGGCCTGGTCAAGGGCCCCGACTTCCCGACCAAGGGCTTGATCGTCGGTCAGCAGGCGATCCAGGACGCGTACCGGACCGGGCGCGGCTCGATCCGGATGCGCGCGGTCGTCGAGGTCGAGGAGGACCCGCGCGGCCGGCCGTGTCTGGTCGTCACCGAGCTGCCGTACCAGGTCAACCCGGACAACCTGGCCGAGCGGGTCGCCGAGCTGGTCAAGGAGGGCAAGCTCACCGGCATCGCCGACATCAAGGACGAGTCCTCCGGCCGTACGGGAATGCGGTTGATCATTGTCCTCAAGCGCGACGCGGTCGCCAAGGTCGTGCTCAACAACCTGTACAAGCACACCCAGCTGCAGGAGACGTTCGGGGCGAACATGCTGGCGCTGGTCGACGGCGTGCCGCGCACGCTGAACCTGGCCCAGTTCATCCGCTATTACGTCGACCACCAGATCGAGGTCATCCGCAGGCGTACGGCGTTCCGGCTGCGCAAGGCCGAGGAGCGCGCGCACATCCTGCGCGGCCTGGTCAAGGCGCTCGACATGCTCGACGAGGTGATCGCCCTGATCCGGCGGTCGCCGACGGTCGACGACGCCCGCACCGGCCTGATTCAGCTGCTCGACATCGACGAGGTGCAGGCCGGCGCCATCCTCGACATGCAGCTGCGCCGGCTGGCCGCGCTCGAGCGCCAACGGATCATCGACGAGCTGGCCAAGATCGAGATCGAGATCGCCGACCTCAAGGACATCCTCGCCAAGCCGGAACGGCAGCGGGCGATCGTCTCCGAGGAGCTCGGCGAGATCGTGCAGAAGTACGGCGACGAGCGGCTCACCCAAATCATCCCGTTCGACGGCGAGGTCTCCATGGAGGACCTCATCGCGCGCGAGGACGTTGTGGTGACCATCACACGTACGGGATATGCCAAGCGCACGAAGGTCGATCTGTATCGATCGCAGAAGCGCGGCGGCAAGGGCGTGAGCGGCGCCACCCTGCGGCAGGACGACATCGTCTCGCACTTCTTCGTGATCTCGACACACGACTGGATCCTGTTCTTCACCAACAAGGGCCGGGTCTACCGGGCCAAGGCGTACGAGCTGCCCGAGGCGGCCCGCGTCGCCAAGGGCCAGCACGTCGCCAACCTGCTCGCCTTCCAGCCCGACGAGCACATCGCCCAGGTGATCCAGATCCCGAATTACCAGGTCGCGCCGTATCTTGTGCTCGCCACCAAGAATGGGCTCGTGAAGAAGACCCGGCTCGAGGAATTTGACTCCAACCGCAGCGGTGGCATCATCGCCATCAACCTGCGGGAGGATGACGAGTTGGTGGGCGCTGCCCTGGCGGCATCGGAGAACGATCTTCTGCTCGTCTCCAAGCACGCCCAGGCGATTCGATTCAACGCGACCGATGAGGCGCTGCGGCCGATGGGCCGGGCCACCTCGGGCGTCATCGGCATGCGCTTCGGTGACAACGACGAGCTCCTGGCGATGGAAGTGGTTCGCGAGGGCATGGATGTGTTGGTCGCCACCGACGGTGGGTATGCAAAGCGGACGCCGATCGAGGAGTATCCGGTGCAGGGCAGGGGCGGCAAGGGCGTTCTGACCGCCAAAATCACGGAACGCCGTGGTGGCCTGGTCGGCGCGCTCGTGATCAGCCCGGAGGATGAACTATTTGCCATCACCAGCAATGGTGGTGTCATCCGGACTCCCGTGAAGCCTGTACGGCGCACGCGGGATCGGAACACAATGGGGGTCAAGCTGATGGACCTCCCAGAAGGTGTAACCATCGTGGCGCTTGCTCGCAATGCCGACGAGCCTGACGAACAGGACTAGTTGATGCCGGAGACACAGGCGAAGTCGGGGGCCGCGGGGGCCTCAGCGACTCCGGGCGAGGCGGCCAAGAAGGACGCCGCGAACGGGCGCGATGGTGCGGCACGCGCCGCGAACCCCGCCGAAGCCCCGTCCCCGCCGAAGTTCACCCGGGCGCCGGGCATGGCCCCGCCGCCGGGTGAGCCGCCCGCCGACAGTGACGGTTCGTCCGACCCGAAACGGCCCGCCGGCCCGGCCGTGGCCAAGGGCTCGGCGACCGTGCCGATCGTCACCAAGGGCAAGGGCGCCACGCCGTCGCGGCCCGGTCCCCCGCCGGCCGCTGCCCCTCAGCGGCCCGGCGGCCCCGGCCAGCCCGGCACCGTGACCGGCGGCGCCAAGCCGCAACAGCGTCCCGGCGGTCCCGGCCAGCAGTCCGGGGCGGTCGGCGCGGCCCGGGTCACCGAGGCGGTTCGTTCGGCCCGCTCCACGGTCACCGGGGCGGCCGCACGCGGCCCGCGGCGGGCCCGGCTGAA
Organism: Paractinoplanes rhizophilus; assembly: GCF_042664765.1. NCBI lineage: Bacteria > Bacillati > Actinomycetota > Actinomycetes > Micromonosporales > Micromonosporaceae > Paractinoplanes > Paractinoplanes rhizophilus. The sequence goes on from NZ_JBHTBJ010000035.1 coordinate 23,369, forward strand.
CCTCAAGCGGATCGACCCGTGGTCGGTGATGAAGTTCTCCTTCGCCGTCTCCGTCGTGCTGTTCATCGTCGTGGTCGTCGCCACCTCGGTGCTCTACCTGGCCCTCGACGCCATGGGCGTCTGGAGTGAGGTCAACAACAGCCTCAAGGAACTGGTGAGCGCCAGCGGCGGCACCGACGCCTCCTCGAGCGGCGGCTTCCGCATCACCGCCTGGGGCGTCATCGGCACGTCGATGCTGGTCGGCGCGGTCAACGTCGTCCTGTTCACGGCGCTGGCCACCCTCGGCGCGTTCATCTACAACGTCTGCGCCGACCTCGTCGGCGGCGTTGAGCTGACGCTCGCCGAGCGCGACTGAAATTGACGCCAGCGCGGGCCACCCCGTTTTGGTGGCCCGCGACCCGGTGCGGTAACCTTCGGTGTCGCAATCGCGCGGGGCTATAGCTCAGTCGGTTAGAGCGCAGAGCTGATAACTCTGAGGTCGCTGGTTCGATTCCAGCTAGCCCCACGAGCGACGGGCGTTCCCCTGTCCGCGGAAGGCGCGGACCCTGGTCGCTCGTCATATCTGCTCCGGGGGCCGAGCCCCCGGAAACCCCGCGATCCAGTGGTTGCGGTGGGCGATGTGGATCCGCTTGGCGGCCGCAGAACCCCGGCGATCTGGTGGGCGCGGTGGCGGTGCGGATCCGCTTGGGGCCGCAGCCCTTAGAGTGAGGGGTCAGCTGTGCTGAAGAAGCTCCTGATTGTTGCCGGCATCGTGGGGGTTGCCGCCCTCGTGGTCAAGAAGGTCAAGGCCTCCAGTGACGAGCGGGCGCTGTGGCACGAGGCGACCACGGCCCCTGACCTCCGATAGGCTCATTGGTAGACCGGGGGCCCTAGCTCAACTGGCAGAGCACCGCCTTTGCAAGGCGGGGGTTAGGGGTTCAAGTCCCCTGGGCTCCACGAATCCCTGGAATCCCCCTGTCCGCGGAAAGCGCGGACCAGGGGGATTCGTCATATCTGCTCCGGGGGCCTAGCCCCCGGAAGCCCCGCGGTGCGGTGGGCGCGGTGGGCGGCCGCGCTGCGGCCGGGGGAACGAGGCCCGCGTCCCCGCGGTGCGGTGGGTGCGGTGAGCGGCCCCGCTGCGGCCGGGGAACAAGGCCCGCGTGCCCGCGGTGCGGTGGGTGCGGTGGGCGGCTTCGCTGCGGGCGCGGTCGAGAGCGGTTAGCCGTCGGCACACCTGCCTGATGAACGCCTGCCGTTCCTGCTGGCAGCGAAACCACTGCGCACCTGCGGCGGCATGCCACCACGGCCATCGGGTGCCCGGGATCGTCGTGTGTGGGCGGTCAGGCCGGCAGGACGACGATCATGGGTGGGATCGGGACTCCGTGGTGGGACTCGATGGGGAGCTCGGGGGCGGGGAGCCAATCCAGACCCAAGGGCTCGGGGCCGGTGCCGTCGTCGTGGGGGAGGCGCGGCTCGCCGTCGGCCACCGTGACCGAGAAGACTGAGGTCATGCCGGAGGGGTAGGGCATCTCGAGGACATGGCGGGCGGTGGAGACGACCAGGCCGGTTTCCTCGAAGACCTCGCGGCGCAGGGCCTCCTCGAGGGTCTCGCCCGGCTCGACGCCGCCGCCGGGGAGGGTCCACCACTCACCGCCGCCGGAGCGCCGGGACCGCTCGTGCACCATCAGGACACGGCCGTCGCGGACGATCACGGCGGCGGCCCGTTTTCGTTCATCCACGAACCGCAGGCTAACCGCTCGGCCGAGATTGTGCTCAATGTTGTGGATAACTTGCGGAGGTATCGGGCGGTAACCGGCACGTCACTAACCGATATGGACGGTTGGCCGGTCCTGTGCAGAGCCGTGGTGCCCCATCGGGGCAGGTGACGGAGCACCACGGCGGCGCGGGGTCAGGACGCGAAGGCCGCCCGGGTGGCGGGCATGTCGCTGCCGCCGTTACGGTGCGTTTTGACGGCCAGCACCTGATTTACGCCGATGCGGGCCTGCTCGAAGGCGAGCGCCGACGCGGCCATGTAGAGGCGCCAGACGCGCGCGCGGCCGGGACTGGTCAGGGCGACCGCGTCGGACCAGTCGGACTCCAAGTTGGCCACCCAGGCGCGCAGCGTCTTGGCGTAGTGCTCGCGCAGGGCGTGCACGTCGCGCACCTCGAAGCCGGCCTGCTCCAAGAGGGTGACCGTCGTGCCGATGGGCGCCAGCTCGCCGTCGGGGAAGACGTACGCGTCGATGAAGCTGCGCGGCTGGTGCGGCTGCTTCGGCGGCAGGTGCAGCCGGCCGATCTGGTGGTTGAGCAAGCGGCCGCCCGGCTTGAGCTGGGCGTGCAGGATCTCGGCGTACGCCTTGTAGGGGCCGGTGCCCACGTGCTCGGCCATGCCGACGCTGGAGATCGCGTCGAACGGGCCGTCGTCGAGGTCGCGGTAGTCCTGGATGCGGATCTCGACCTGGTCGGTGAGACCGGCCTCGGCGACCGCCTTGCGGGCGTACTCGGCCTGCTCGCCGGAGAGCGTGATGCCGAGCACCTGCACGCCGTACTCGCGGGCCGCGTGCATGGCGAGGCTCCCCCAGCCGCAGCCCACGTCGAGCAGCCGCATGCCGGGCTTGAGGTCGAGCTTGCGGCAGATCAGATCGAGCTTGTCGCGCTGGGCGTCGGCCAGGCCGTAGCCGGGCGCGTCCGAGGTCCAGTAGGCGCAGGAGTAGACCATGCTCTCGCCGAGCACGATCCGGTAGAAGTCGTTGCCCACGTCGTAGTGCTGGCTCACCGCCTGCTTGTCCCGGCGCTTGCTGTGCTGGGCGCCGGTGACCCGCATCTCCTCGGGCGGCGGCTTGGGCTGGGTGCCGAGCACGCCGAGGCGTACGACATCGGCCGCGACCGTGCGGAACGGCAGGTCCTTGATCTCGGGTGATCGCCAGACGAGGGCTTCGAGCCGGGCGAGGGCGTCGTAGAGATCGCCGTCGAGGTCGACCTCGCCGGCGACGTACGCCCGGGCCAGGCCCAGCTCGTTGGGCTGCCACATGATGCGGCGCATCGCGCGCTTGTGGCGAATGATCAGGGTCGGCGCGTCGGCCGGGCCGGCGGTCGAGCCGTCCCAGGCCCTGATCCGGACCGGCATCGGGGTCTGCAGGACCGATTCGAGGAGGCGGCTGAGCCTGGTCGCGACGGTGGATGGAGGGGTGCTGGTCGGCATGGGAACCTCCCGGGGGCGCAGCCAGTCGCGCTGCGAGATCGCATCGGCGCGGCCGGGGTCTGCTGCCAGGCTGATGCCCTGGCAGCAAGGGTTGAACTGATCCACTATCCGCCCGCCGCGGCAATCTTCATAAGGTCCTTTTGTAGCTTTGTGATCGATGACTCACACTGCGCGTAGCACTCGCTCGAGCTTTTCCGGCGGCACCTGACGCGCGCGGTCGCGCCGGCTCTCGGTCAGCGCCTCGAGCACCGTGCGGCGCTCCACTTCGGACAATATGCCGGTGAAGGGCGACGTGCCACGCAACTCGATCGCGTACTCGGCCGAGGACGTCATGGCGTCGAGGACCGCCTCCGCACCGCTGTCGATCACGGCCTGCCACCGGTCGAGCCACTCCCAGGAGTGGCCCTCGGGGTGCAGGCGGCGCAGTCGCCGCAGGGTGATCGAGGCGGCCGCCAGCAGCGCCGCCGGGTTCGACACGAACTTGCCGGCGATCGCCCGGTGCAGCCAGAGCTGCTCGAGTTGCTCGCGGGTCAGGGCGGGCCGGATGAGGGCCTCGACGTCGGCCCGGCGCAGGCGCCGGTGCGTGCCGACGGTGACGTACGGCAGCAGGCCGCGCGCGCAGAGATCGACGACCTGCTGCCGCGAGGAGCGCAGCAGGATCGCCGCCTCGCCGATGCTCAGCAACTCGGATGAACGCATCGTCACAGGCGAATGTTGGACCCGGCCGATCGCGAATGCAACGACCGAACGGCTGTTGACTCTTTCAAGCCCTCTTCAATTCGTAGGGCGGGGGACCTCCGTGAACAGGTACGTGTTGGTGCGCAACAGCTCCTCGGTCAACGTCGTGCCGGTCAGCCGCTCGGCCAGCGCGAACGCCGCCCGGATCGGCCGCGCCGGGTCGTCGCCGACGCCGAAGCCCACCGACGCGATCATCGGCCGGAGCTCCGCGGCCCGGCCGCCGGCAGTCTTCGCGGGCGTCGACGGATCGAAGTCGAGCTGGACCGCGCCGTCCTGGAGCAGCAGGAACCGGCCGTGCCCGTCGGCGCCGCGCTGGTGGGTCACGACGGTGGTGTCCCTGGAGAGCGGGCGCACCAGCCGTTCGTCGACCCCGAGCTGGCCGTTGTCCTCGACGATCAGCGTCCAGCCCTCGACCCGGGTGACGCCGATGTAGTACCGGTCGGTGACGCCGGTCGGGCCGTCGCCGGCGCCGACCAGCTGGGGCCAGGTGATCCGCTCGAGCTCGTCGCCGTTGAGCCGGGCGAGGACCTGCCGCGGGGTGAGCCCCTTGACCCAGGTGAAGCAGAAGCCCTTGCCGAAGTCAGGCTCGACCGTGAACCACCGGTAGTCGTCGGCGACCGCGGCGCGCGGGGTCGCGGCGGCGGCCGGCGTCCCGGAGCGCCGCGAGCTGCACGCCGCGAGGCTGCCGGTGGCGAGGCTGCCGGTGGCGAGAAGAAGGACGAGTGATCGACGACGCACGGCGACAGTAGATCAAAGACGGGGGCGCGCCGGGAGCCTGTCATCGGATGCTTCCGCGCCGCCCGGTCGGTCGGTGGCCTGGGGCGCGAGCGCTCGCCGCCGCTGCGTGACGAAATAGGCGCAACTTGCGGTGTACGCGGCGGCGAGCAGCCCGCCCACTACGCGCACCGGGACCGGTCCCGCCTCGAGAATCGTGAGGATGAGGGCGGCCTCCGCCCAGCAGGCCAGCAGGACCGCGTTGATCGTGTCGGCCCGGGTCCAGCCGCCCGGCGTCGACCGCCGCGCCTGCCTGCGGATCTCGACCAGCAGCGCGTGGCCCATGCCGAGGGCGAGCAGCCCGAGCAGGATCGTCGCGAAGACCGAATGCGCGCCGCCGGCGACCGCCGCGACGGCGGTGCCCCCGGCCAGCAGAGCGAGACCGCTGACGGTCCCGATCCGGGCTTTGCGACGTTCCCTCACACCCCCTGACGGTCGGCAAGATCCGCGTCGGGCTGAGCGGTCGAGGTGATCGAGGCCACGTCACGTTGCCGATGCGTCGATCGTCCGGATGGCATGACTGAGAACGCGAACAAAACAGTGCTGGTGACCGGGGCGAGCGGGACGCTGGGATCGGCGGTGGTCCCGGTTCTGGAGAAGGCGGGTTACCGGGTACGCCCGATGAGCCGGCACGCCAAGCCCGGCTGGGTGGTCGGCGATCTGCGTACCGGCGAGGGCCTGGCCGAGGCGGTCGAGGGAGTGGACGTGATCGTGCACCTGGCGTCGTCGGCGGGCAAGCCGCGGCAGACCGACGTCGAGGGCACCGAGCGGCTGCTCGCGGTCGCCAAGCCGGCCGGTGTGCGGCACGTCCTGTACATCTCGATCAACGGTCTCGACCGGGTGCCCTTCGGCTACTACCAGGCCAAGCTCGACACCGAGAAGGTCGTCCAGCGCAGCGGCAGCCCGTACACGATCCTGCGGGCCGCCCAGTTCCATCCGTTCGTCGAGATGCTGGTGTCGGCGTCCAGCAAGCTCGGCCCGGTGATCATCGATCCGAGCTGGCGGGTGCAGCCGGTCGCGATCGAGGACGTGGCCGGCCGCATCGCCGAGCTGCTCGCCGTGCCGCCGACCGGCCAGATCATCGAGTACGCCGGGCCGCAGGTCATCACGTTCGACGAGATTGCCCGCTCCTGGCTGACGGCTCGCCGGGCGAAGCGGCCGGTCTGGCGGCTACGCATCCCCGGCCGCATGGCCAAGGCGGTCCGCGACGGCGCGCTGACCACGCCCGCCACGACGACCGGAACTCGATCGTGGGAGGACTACCTGGCCACCAAGTATTGAGCGAGGATGGCGGGCGTGATGGGAACCCTCAAGCTCGAGCCCGCCCAGTCCCGCCTCGACCTGGTGGCCCCGCCGGTGGCCAAGGCCCTGGCGGTGTGGCCGGATGACGCGCCGGTCGACGTCGACCAGGTGCTGGTCGCGCCGATCGACCCCGATCTGGCCGACACCGCGGCGTTCTGCGAGGCATACGAGGTGGGCATGGACGTCTCGGCGAACTGCGTGATCGTGTCGGGTGCGCGCGGCGGGGTCACGAAGTACGCGGCGTGCATCGTCCTCGCGACCACCCGTGCCGACGTCAACGGCGTGGTCCGCCGCCGTCTGGACGTCCGCAAGTGCAGCTTCGCGCCGATGGACGAGGCGGTCCGGCTGACCGGGATGGAGTACGGCGGCATCACCCCGATCGGGCTGCCGGCCGACTGGCCGATCCTGGTCGACGCCCGGGTGGCGGCCACGCCGCACGTGATCGTGGGTTCCGGGGTGCGGCACAGCAAGATCGCGATAGCCGGACCCGCGCTCGGCGCGCTGCCGCACGCGGAGGTCATCGAGGGCCTGGCCAAACAGGTTTAAGGTCTGTGCCGTAGTCGGAGACGGGCTGCGGCCCCGACTTCGACACAGACCATAAATGCGTCGATGTCGTTCCACGTGAAACGTCATCGATCGATGTCGACGACGTCGACCGTCTCGCGGCGGGCGATCTCCGCCAGGGCCGCGAGGATGGTGGCCGGTTCCTGGGCGCCCTGGATCGCGTACTTCCCGTCGATCACGAAGGTCGGGACGCTGGTGATCCCCAGCTCGCGAGCCTCGGCGAGGTCGGCGTTCACCGCCTCGGTGCCGGCCGGCGACGAAAGGTACTCGAACGCGGCGCCCCGGTCGAGCCCGATCGACCCGGCCACCTGGGCGAGCGCCTGCCGGGAGCCGATGTCGATGCCATCGGTGAAGTGCGCGCGCTGAAGGGCGTCGAGCATCTCGGCCTGCCGGTTCCGGCCCGCCGCCCAGGCGATCAGCCGGTGCGCGTCGAAGGAGTTGGCCGCGATCGACCGGTCGAAGTCGAGACGCAGCCCGTCGCCGGCGGCGACCGACGTGACGTGCGCGAACATCTGGTCGGCCCGCTCGCGGCCGCCGAACTTGGCGGCCAGCGCGTCCTTGGTGCGCACCGGGTGGGTCACCGGCCGGGGATCGAGCTGGTATGCCCGATAGGTCACCGTCACGTCGCCGGGGAACTCGGCGAGCGCCCTCTCGAGCCGGACCTTGCCCAGGTAGCACCACGGGCAGACGACGTCGGACCAGACCTGAATGTCCACCGGCACCCCCTAGACCTGAGCGGCGATCTGCCGCTTGAGCCGGGCGAGGATCGCCGACCCGCCGCGGATGCGCAGCGGACTGATCGCCTGCGCCAGCCCCATCCGGGCGTAAAGATCATCGGGAACGGCCAGGATCTCGGCCGTCGACGCTCCCTCGAGGCCCTCGGCCAGCACGCCGGCGAAGGCGCGCGTGGTCGGCGCCTCGGGCGGGCAGTCGAACCACGTCGTCACCGTGTCGTCCGGCTCGACGACCGCCTTGAGGAAGAACTGGGTCTGGCACTCGGGCACCTGTTCCATGCCGTCGTGCCCGGCCAGCTCGGCCGGCAGCGGTGGCATCGCGTCGGCGAACTCGATCAGCATCTCGAGCACGACGTCGCGCGGCGCCGACGCGAACTCGTCGACGATCTCGGCCAGCTTCGGGGGCATGTCGGTCACGACATCGACCCTACGCGGAGCTGCTACGCCGGCGCCGAGGTCGGGAGGAGGGCCACGTCACTCAGGCTGATGATCCCGACGACCTTGCGATCGGCGTCGCAGACCAGCAGCCGCCGGACACCCCGCTCGCGCATCGCCTGCACCGCCTCCTCCACAGTGGCCGACTGCTCCACCATGATCAGCTCGTGCGAGACGATCGAGCCGAGCGTGGTCTCCTTGGGCGGCAGGTTCTCCGCGATCGCCCGGATCACGATGTCGCGGTCGGTGACCACGCCCACCATGGTCGGCCCGCTGGTCACGACGACGTCGCCGATGCCCTGGTCGCGCATCGCCTGCGCGGCCTCGTCCAGCATCGTGCCCTCGGGCAGGTAGACGACCTGCCTCGTCATCACCTCACCGATCGAGACCTTGGCCACGTTGATACCTCCCGTTATGAGACTCCTGTTACCCGAGTGCATCCCTGATTACACGCGGTAGGTCGGCCATCGCCACCTCGGATCGTTCGCCGGTGCGCCGGTCGCGGAATTCCACGAGACCGTCGGCGAGCCGGCGCCCGACCACCACCGAACGGGCGATGCCGATCAGCTCGGCGTCGGTGAACTTCACCCCGGCGGAGAGCTGCGGCCGATCGTCGACGAGCACCCGCAGCCCGGTGGCGACCAGCCTGCCGGCGAGCTCGAGAGCGGCCTCCACCTGCCCGTCCTTGCCGGCCGCGACGACATGCACGTCGGCCGGCGCGACCTCGTCCGGCCAGAGCAGGCCGCGGTCGTCGTGGTGCTGCTCGGCGATCGCCGCCACCGACCGGGACACCCCGATCCCGTAGCAGCCCATGGTGGGGCGTACGGGTTTGCCGTCCACCCCGAGGACGTCGACCTGGAACGCGTCGGTGTACTTGCGGCCGAGCTGGAAGACGTGCCCGATCTCGATGCCGCGGCGGACGGTCAGAGCCCCCTCGGCGCAGGCCGGGCACGGGTCGCCGGCCCGCACCTCGGCCGCCTCGATCGTCCCGTCGGGGGTGAAGTCGCGGCCGGCGACCACGTTGGTGGCGTGCTTGCCGGGCTCGTTGGCGCCGGTCAGCCAGGCGGTGCCGAGTGACACCCGCGGGTCGGCCAGGTAGCGCACCTTGATCCCCTGCGGCCCGATGTATCCCTTCACCAGGTCAGGCCGGGACGCGAAGTCGTCGAAGAGGGTGGCCGAGGCCGGATCGAGAACGGCATTGAGCCGCTTGAGGTCGACCTCGCGGTCACCGGGGACGCCGATGACCAGAAGCTCGTCTTCCGCGCCCGGGTGGTGCACGGTGACGACGACGTTTTTCAGCGTGTCGGCGGCCGTCCAGTCGGTGCGGCCCGCCAAGGCCCGGGCATTGGCGAGGTCGACCAGGGAGTCGATGGTCGGGGTCGATGGTGTGTCGTGCACGGTGAGCGGGCCGGCCGGCGCCGGGGAGCCGCGATAGACGGTGACGACCGCCTCGGTGTTGGCCGCGTAGGTGCACGACGTGCACGCGACGAACGTGTCCTCGCCCACCTCGGAGGTGGCGAGGAACTCCTCCGAGGCCGAGCCGCCCATGGCGCCGGACATCGCGGCCACGATCGTGTGCGACAGCCCGAGCCGGTCGAAGATGCGCTGGTAGGCCGCGCGGACCTCGCCGTAGACCGACACGAGCTCGGCGTCGGTGAGGCTGAACGAGTAGGCGTCCTTCATCAGGAACTCGCGCCCGCGCAACAGGCCGGCCCGCGGGCGCGCCTCGTCGCGGAACTTGCTCTGCACCTGGAACAGCAACCGCGGGAAATCGCGGTACGAGCTGGTCATGTCCTGCACCAGGAGGGTGAACATCTCCTCGTGGGTGGGCGCCAGCAAATACTCGCCGCCCCGCCGGTCGCGCAGGGTGAACAGGTCGTCGCCGTACTCCGTCCAGCGGTTGCTGATGTCGTAGGGCTCGCGCGGCAGCAGCGCCGGGAACGACACCTCCTGCCCGCCGATCGCGACCATCTCCTCGCGGACCACGGCGGTCACCCGGTCGAGGACGAGCTTGCCGAGCGGGAGCCAGGTGTACCCACCCGGGGCGGCGCGACGGATGAACCCGGCGCGCAGCAGCAGCCGATGGCTCGGCACCTCCGCGTCCGCCGGCTCCTCACGCAGGGTCTTGAGCAGCAAGGTGGACATCCGCAACAGCATGCCGAGCAGCGTATTGAGGGGGTGCGACACAAGCCACCGGTTAACGGGTGTGTCGTCAGCGTCACGCTGCGGTGACCGGCGGCGAGGAGTAAAGCTAACTGTCATCTACAGGTGAAGGACGTTAGGGGGACGGCCGATGGCCTGGCACAGCTTCGTGGCGATGGGCGACAGCTTCACCGAGGGCTTGGACGACAGGTATCCCGACGGCACCTTCCGCGGCTGGGCCGACCTGGTCGCCGCCCGGCTCGCCGTCGACTACGGACCCGATTTCGGCTACGCGAACCTGGCCATCCGCGGCCGCCTGCTCAACCAGATCATCGACGAGCAGCTCGAGCCGACCCTGGCCATGCGGCCCGGGCTGGTCAGCTTCGCCGGCGGCGGGAACGACGTGCTGCGACCCCGCGTCGACCCGCACGCGCTGGTCGCCCGGATGGATCCGATGGTGGCCCGGCTCCGCGAGGCCGGCGCCGACGTGATCCTGTTCCGCTTCGCCGACGTCACCGCGCACCTGCCCGGCCAGCGGATCATGAGCCCGCGGGCGGCCGTGCTCAACGACGGCGCCACCATGCTCGGCGAGAAGTACGGCGCGTACGTGATCGACCTGTTCGGCGACGACAAGTTCCACCACCCGCACATGTGGGCCCCCGACCGCCTGCACCTGTCGGCCGCCGGCCACCGGCGCGTCGCCGCCCACGTGCTGAGCGCGCTCGGCGTCGGCGTCGACGACGAGTGGATGCTGGTGCCGCCGGCCCCCGAGCCGACCCCGTGGCTGCTCGCCCGCGGCGCCGACCTGCGCTGGGCCCGCGAGCACCTGGTGCCGTGGATGGGCCGGCACCTGCGCGGCCACTCCAGCGGCGACAGCATCACAGCCAAACGTCCGGCATTGGCGCCCATGGAGTGAGCCTTCGAGCGATAGCGTGAACAACATGTCCGTTGCGAACGATCCGGCGCCGTCCCTGCAGGCGTACGCGCACCCCGACAAACTGGTCACCACCGAGTGGCTGGCCGCCAACCTCGACACGCCCGGCCTCGTGGTCGTGGAGTCGGACGAGGACGTGCTGCTCTACGACACCGGGCACATCCCGGGCGCGGTCAAGGTCGACTGGCACCTCGAGCTCAACGACCAGACCACCCGCGACTACCTCGACCCCGCCGCGTTCGCCGCCATGTGCGAGGCCAAGGGCATCGGGCGGGACGACACGATCGTCTTCTACGGCGACAACTTCAACTGGTGGGCCGCGTACGCCCTCTGGGTCTTCAGTCTCTTCGGCCACCGCGACGTCCGCCTGCTCGACGGCGGCCGGCAGAAGTGGGTGGCCGAAGGCCGCCCGCTGACCCGCGACAAGACCGAGCGCCCGCGGGCGGAGTACCCGGTGCCGGTCCGCAACGACGCCGAGATCCGGGCCTTCCGCGACCAGGTGATGGGCCACATCGCCAGCGGCCGGCCGCTGGTCGACGTGCGCTCGCCGCAGGAGTACACGGGCGAGCTCACGCACATGGCGGCCTACCCGCAGGAGGGCGCGCTGCGCGGCGGGCACATCCCGGGCGCGCTGAGCAAGCCGTGGAAGGCGGCGGCGAACGAGGACGGCTCGTTCAAGCCGGCCGACGAGCTCACCAAGATCTACCGCGACGAGCTCGGCCTCGAGGCGGCCGACGACATCATCGCCTACTGCCGGATCGGCGAGCGGTCCAGCCACACCTGGTTCGTGCTGCACCACCTGCTCGGATACCCGCAGGTCCGCAACTACGACGGCTCCTGGACCGAGTGGGGCAACCTGGTGCGGGCGCCGATCGCCAAGGGCCCCGAGCCGGGCGGCATGCACTAAGTCGTGCGCTGAAGAGCGGGGACGGGCGAGAAACTGTCGGGGGCATTCGGTAGCTTTCTCGCCCGTGAGCAACACGTTCCAGGTCGATCTACGGGGCATCGTCGATCTGCTGAGTCACCACCTCTACGCGAGCCCACGCGTCTACGTCCGCGAGCTGCTGCAGAACGCGGTGGACGCGATCACCGCGACCGGTTCGGCGGCCGACGGTCAAGTCCAGATCACCACCGGCGAAGACGAGCTGCGGATCACCGACAACGGGGTCGGGCTCACCGAGGCGCAGGTGCACGAGTTGCTGGCCACGATCGGCCGCAGCTCCAAACGCGACGAGCTGGGCTTCGCCCGCCACGAGTTCCTCGGCCAGTTCGGCATCGGCCTGCTCTCCTGCTTCCTGGTGGCCGACGAGATCCACGTGCACACCCGGCGGGCCGGGGCCGAGCCGGTGCGCTGGATCGGGTACTCCGACGGCCGCTACGAGGTCCGTCCCGGCGAAGAACGCGAGCCGGGGACATCGGTCACCCTGCTGCCGCGCCGCGGCGCCGAGCATTTGCTTTCCGGTACGACGGTGCGCGAGCTCGCCACGTTGTACGGGTCGCTGTTGCCGGTGACGGTCGAGGTGGACGGCGAGCGGGTGACCGCCGACGCGGTGCCGTGGGAATCCGGTCGCGCGGCGCTCTACGCGTACGCGGAAAAGGTCTTCGGCTTCGTCCCCTTCGACATCGTCGAGCTGGACGTGCCGCAGGCCGGCCTGAAGGGCGCGGCGTTCGTGCTGTCCACCCCGGTCAATCCGGCGACCCGCGGCGGCCATCGGGTCTATCTCAAGCGCATGCTGCTGGCCGAGAGCGTCGAGGGCCTGCTGCCCGAATGGGCGTTCTTCGCCCGCTGCGTGGTCGACAGCACCGAGCTGCGGCCGACCGCGAGCCGCGAGGCGCTCTACGACGACGGCCTGCTCGGCGAGACCCGCGACGCGATCGCCGACCAGCTGCGCGGCTGGCTGGTGCGGCTGGCCACCACCGATCCGCGCAAGCTCGGCCGGTTCCTGACCGTGCACCATCTCGGGGTCAAGGCGCTCGCCCTGCACGACGACGAGATGCTGAGCATCGTCGATCAGTGGTATCCGATGGAGACCAACATGGGCCAGGTCACGCTCGCGGAGTTCCGCGAGCGGCACGGCCTGATCCGGTACGCGGCCACCCCCGACGAGTTCCGCCAGCTCGCCGCGGTGGCCGCCGCGCAGGACGTCGGCCTGGTCAACGGCGGGTACGTGTACGACTCCGACATCATCGAACGACTCGCCACAGTGGATCCCGAGATCCGCGCCGAGCGGCTCGAGCCCGCCGACCTGGCCACCCGCTTCACCGGCCTGGACGCCGAGGCCGAGCTGCGCCTGCGGCCGTTCCTGGCGGCCGTGCAGCGCCGCCTCGACCGGCTCGGCTGCGAGGTGGTGATCCGGGCGTACGAGCCGGCCACCCTCCCGGCTCTCTACCTGGTCAGCCGGGCCGCCGCGTTCCACGACGAGCTCACCGCGAGCCGCGACCGCGCCGACGACATCTGGGGCGGGGTGCTGGACGCGCTGGCCACCACCGCGCCGCCCGACCGCCCGCAGTTGGTGCTCAACGCGCGCAACCCGCTGGTGCGCCGGATCACCGCGATCGGCGATCCCGAGCTGGCCGGGCTGGCCGTCGAGTCGCTCTACGGCCAGGCGCTGATGCTCGGCCACCACCCGATCCGACCGGCCGACGCGGCGCTGCTGACCTCGTCGATGCTGGGCCTGCTCGACCGCGCCGTCCCCGGGAGTGAGCGATGAAGTCGGCCGACGACCTGTGGGACCTGCTGCGCCAGTCGGGCGACCTGCCCTACGGCGCTGCCAAGATCGCGCTGATCGAGGAGGTGCTGCGGCACGTCGAGGCGATCGGCGATCCCGACCTGGCGTTCACCACCCGCATGCTGGCGACCTCGGCGTACATCTACGGTGGCGAGCCGGTCAAGGCGTTCCCCACGTTCGCGTGGTGCGTCGCCGACTTCGACCACCATCCCGGCCCGCACCACCAGCGCTGGGCGCACACCCTGCTGTGGGACTTCAAGGCCATGGTGTCCGGCCTGACCCGCTTCCCCGAGGTGCCGCTGGACCGCGCGTACTCGGTGCTGGAGGACATGGAGCGCCGCTATCGCGAGGGCGGCCACAGCCTGCAGGCCGTGCACAAGCGGCGGCACCTGGTCGCCCGCCACCTCGGCGACACACCGCAGGAGGACGAGTGGTTCGAGCGCTGGCAGGCGACGCCGCGCGACGACCTCTCCGATTGCGCCGGCTGCGACCCGACGACGGTGCTGGTCCACCTCAACCGCCGCGGCCGGTACGAAGAGGCGGTGGCGCTGGCCGAGCCGGTGTTGGCCGGCGAGTTGTCCTGCAACGAGCAACCGCAGAGCATCCTCAGCGAGCTGATGGAGCCCTACGTGATGACCGGGCGGCTGGCGGAGGCGGTCGACGCGCACCGACGGGCGTACCGGGCGCATCGGTCCCGGCTGGCCGACCTCGGGGACATCGGCTGGCACGCGGTCTTCTGCGCACGCACCGGCAACGAGCACCGCGGCTTCGAGATCCTGCAGCGGCACATCGACTGGCTCGACAAGGCGCCCTCGCCGTACACGGCGATGACCTTCGCGACGAACGGGGCGTACGTGTTGCGCCGGCTCGCCGCGCTCGGTCACGGCGACCTGATGGTGCGCCGCCGCGACCGCGAGGACATCGCGGCCGCCGAGCTCGCCGACGAGCTGGCCGCGATGGCGACCGGGATCGCGGCGCGGTTCGACGCCCGCAACGGCACCGGCGCGCAGGGCGCCTGGGTCGCCGATCAGCTGGCCGCCGAGCCGTTCGGCATCCACCTGATCCTCGACCCGGCGGCCCGGCAGACCCGCACTGTGCCGGTCGCCGAGGCGGTCGAGCCCCCGCCCGAGATCCCCGAGCACCTCGGCGCGAAGGAACTGCTCGACCTGGCCGAGGAGCACAGCCGCGCCGAGCGGCAACCGGCTCTCGGGGCCGCGCTCGACGCGCTGGACGCCCGGTTCACCACTCTGGGCGATCCGCTGCTCAAGGCGCGGCGCGCCGAGCTGAGGGCGATCCAGGCGCGCCCCGACGACCGCGACCGTGCGCTGGAGCTGTGGGACGCGGCGGCCGATCTCTATGCCGCCGCGGGAGCCGACGGCGACGCCTCCGAGATGCGGGCGATCGTGGCGCTCGAGCAGGCGTTCTCCGGCGCGACCGAGGCCGGCGAGACGCTCAAGGCCGATGTCGCCTGGCAGGAGGAGCACGGTGGCCCCCGCGAACGGGCGCTGGCCTGGGCTCGGTTGTCGGTGTTGCACGGGGTGCGCCAGGAGATCGAGGCGGCCAACGAGGCCGGCGACCGTGCCGACGTCCATGCGGCGCAGGCCGGTGACCCGCGGCTGATCGCGAGGCACGCGCTGCTGCGGGCCCGCAATCGTGCGGCTGCCGAGCGTGGGGAGGAAGCCCTCGCGGCGGCTCGGCAGGCCTACGAGTTCTTCCGCGAGCACGGCCCGGCGCGCCGGCTGGCCGAGGCGGCCACGATCCTGGGCAACCTGGCCGACGATCCGGCCGAGCAGGCCGAGCTGTTCGGCGTGGCGATCGGCACCGGCGACCCGTCGAGCGCGCTGCTCGCCCGGATGGGCCGCGGTGAGGCGCTGCGACGGCTGGACCGGGCCGGCGAGGCAGTGGCCGACCTGGCCGAGGCGGTCGCGCTCTGCGCCGAGCACGAGGTCGAGGACGGCGGCGCTTTCGCCCGCTACCGGCTGGCCGAGGCGTACGCGCAGGCCGAGCGCCCGGTCGAGGCGGTCGAGGTGGCCGAGGAGGCGGTGCTGCTCTTCGATCGGGCCGGCGACGAGCATTTCGGGTCCAACGCCCGGTATCTGCTGGCCAAGCAATACCAGGTGCTCGGCGACACCGACGCGGCCCTGGCCCGCTACCGCGAGCTGATCGAGCGGCTCACCGACAACCCCTGGGGCCGGGCCCAGATGGGCGAGGAGGCCGGCGCGCTGCTGTTCGATCTCGACCGGGACGCCGACGCGGCCGAGGCGTTCGGCGCCGCGGCGAGCACCCTGCACGAGGTCGGTGACCTGGTCGCCGAGCTGCGCCTGCTGCGGCGCCGGGTCGCGGCGCTGCACTTCGCCGACGACCCGGCCGCCGCCGAGGAGGCGATCGAGCTCGCCCAGCGGCGCTGGGCCGAACTGCCGGCGGAAAAGGCGGCCGAGCCCGAGGCGATCTGGCACCACGGCATGACAATGTGGGAGGCGGGCCGGGTGCTGATGTCCCGCGGCCGGTGGGCCGACGCGCTGCCGTACGTGCGGGATGCCGCGCAGCCGCTGCGGGCGATCGGCGCGACCGACGACGCTGACCACCTCGGCGGGATGTACGCCGAGGCCCTGTTCCGCACGGGCCGGGCGGCCGAGGCCGAAAAGGTGCTGGGACCGCTGCTGGCGGGGATGGCGCCGGACGCTCCGGGGCGTTCGGTGGCCGAGACGGTATGGGCCGAGATCCGGCGCGAGCTTGGCAAATCCTGAACGCCCGTTAAGGCATCGGCTTGACAGGGGGTTAAAGTTGCCCTGTGACTACGGTTGATCAGGAGCAGCGACCGGGGCCGCCCGCGCCCCGGCGGCGGTCGCGGCGTGACGAGATCCTCGAGATCGCCATGGGCCTCTTCGCGGCCCGCGGCTATCACGGCGTCTCGATGGACGACATCGGCTCGGCCGCGGGGGTCACCGGCCCGGCCCTCTACCACCACTTCCGCGGCAAGGAAGCGATGCTGGTGGCCGCGCTGATCCCGGTCAGCGAAAATCTGCTGCACGGCGGCAAGGCCCGGGTCGCCGAGCATCCCGACGACGCCGGCGCCGCGCTGGCCGACCTGATCGACTTCCACGTCGAGTTCGCGCTGGCCAACCCGGCCGTGATCGCCCTGCACCTGCACGAGCTCGACCGCCTGCCGGACGAGCCGCGCCGGCAGATCCGCCGCCTGCAGCGCCTCTACGTCGAGGAGTGGGTGGTCGTGCTGGGCCAGGTGCGTCCCGAGCTCGAGGCGGCCGAGGCCCGGGTGCTGGCCCACTCGGCGTTCGGCCTGATGAACTCGACGCCGTTCCTGGGCGGCGAGGTCGACCGCCGCCGCCGGGCCGCCCTGCTGCGCGATGCCACCATGCACGCCCTCACCGGCCACTGATTTCCCTCAACACCGGGCCGAAGCCTGGCCACAAGCCGGGCAGAGCCGACTTTCCGGCCGGGGTCACCACCCGCGGCCGGTGAAAGGGTCTCCATGATCGAGTCATTGCTGATCGCCAACCGGGGCGAGATCGCCCGTCGGGTGATCAAAACCGCCAGGCGGCTGGGCGTGCGCACTGTCGCCGTCCATTCCGAGGCGGACGCCGGCCTGCCGTTCGTCGCCGAGGCCGACGAGGCGGTGTGCATCGGCGCGCCGCAGAGCTACCGTGACGCCGACGCGATCCTGGCCGCCGCGAAATCGACCGGCGCCCAGGCCATCCACCCCGGCTACGGCTTCCTCAGCGAGAACGCCGACTTCGCCCGCGCCGTCGAGGCCAACGGCCTGATCTGGGTCGGCCCGCCGGCCGGCGCGATCGCCGCGATGGGCGACAAGATCAACGCTCGCAACCTGATGGCCGCGGCCGGCGTGCCGGTCGCGGCGGGCACCCACGACCCGGCCGCCACCGTCGAGCAGGCGATCGAGGCCGCCGCCACGATCGGCTATCCGGTGATGGTCAAGGCCGCGGCGGGCGGCGGCGGCATGGGCATGGCGGTCGCCGCCGACGAGAGCGCCCTGCGCACCGAGTACGACAAGGTCCGCGCGTTCGCCGAGCGGATGTTCGGCGACGGCTCGGTGCTGATCGAGCGCTACTTCCCCCGGGTGCGCCACGTCGAGGTGCAGATCCTCGGCCTCGCCGACGGCCGGGTGGTCGCGCTCAGCGAGCGGGAGTGCTCGGTGCAGCGCCGCAATCAGAAGCTGGTCGAGGAGGCGCCGTCCCCCGCGGTCGGCCCTTCGACGAGAGAAGCGCTGCTGGCCGCGGCGGTCAAGGCCGGCGAGGCGGTCGGCTACCGCAACGCGGGCACGGTGGAATGCCTGCTCGACCCGGCCACCGGCGAGTTCTTCTTCCTCGAGATGAACACGCGGCTGCAGGTCGAGCACCCGATCACCGAGCTGATCCACGGCCTGGACCTGGTCGAGGAGCAGCTGCGGATCGCGTCCGGGCTGGCACCGACCTTCGCCGAGACGACGACGAAGGGCCACGCGATCGAGCTGCGGATCAACGCGGAGGACCCGAAGCGCTTCCTCCCCGGCCCCGGCAAGGTCACCACCTGGGTCGAGCCGAGCGGCGACGGCGTCCGCGTCGACGCCGGTTACGCCGAGGGGACGACGGTCACCCCGTTCTACGACTCCCTGATGGCCAAGCTGATCGTCTTCGGCGCCGACCGGGCGGACGCGATCGCGAGGGCGCGCGCCGCGGTGGCCGGGTTCGCCATCGCCGGCCCCAAGAACAACCTGCCGTTCTTCGCCGAGCTGCTGGAGAACGAGGAGTTCCTCGCCGGCGACTACGACACCGGCATCGTCTCCCGGATGAGGTGAGTTTGATGAGCTCTGTCAGCATTCGCGAGGTCGCCCCGCGCGACGGCCTGCAGAACGAGGAGCCGATTCCGACCGAGTCCAAGGTGCGGCTGATCGACGCGCTGAGCGAGACGGGCGTGCGGCGGATCGAGGCGGTCTCGTTCGTCCACCCAAGGGCCATTCCGCAGATGGCCGACGCCGACGACGTCTGGCGCCAGATAGCGAAAAATCCGGACATCCGGTACTCGGCGCTCATCCCCAACGCGAAGGGCGCACAGCGCGCGATCGCGGCCGGATTCCGCGAGATCGAGGTGGTGGTCTCGGCCAGCGACACGCACAACCGCCGCAACCTCAACCGGTCCACAGCGGAGTCACTGGACGGCATCGCGGCCCTGATACCGCAGGTCCACGACGCCGGGGCCACCCTCGAGGTGATCGTGGCGACCAGCTTCGGATGCCCGTTCGAGGGCGACATCGACCCGGACCGGGTAGCCGGCATCGTGGCTCGGGTCCGCGCCGACGGCGCGGACCGCATCGCCTTCGGCGACACGACCGGCATGGCGACTCCGCGCCGGGTGCGTGATCTTCTTTCGGCCGTACGTCCCGACCTGCTGCACTTCCACAACACCAGGGGTACGGGTCTGGCGAACATCCTGACCGCGCTGGAGCTCGGGGTGACCGAGTTCGACGCGAGCGTCGGCGGGATCGGCGGCTGCCCGTACGCGCCGGGCGCCTCCGGCAACGTGGCGACCGAGGAGGTCGTCCACATGCTGCACGACATGGGCATCGACACCGGAATCGACCTGGATCGCCTGATCGAAACGGCCGAGATGGCCGAGAAATTGCTCGGCCGCACCCTCCCCTCGGGCGTCCTGCGCGCCGGCCCGCGGACGAGACTGGTGTGATTTCGGCGGCGTCCCGCTGCGACCGTTTTTCCTATTTGCCCGCGTGACCCTCGCTCGGCCGCTTCGTTACCAATAACGAGTGGCCGATGTCGCTCGAAGGTCGACGACGAGGGGCGGACCGATGACGGGCAGGGGAGTCGAGCGCGTCGCGCGCGCGGCGTACCGGCCGTCCGTGTCCCCCGCCGCAGCGGCCGCGCCCTTGCCACCTCACATCCAGGGGGTGGAGCGGCGCCGGAGCCGGTGGGGTCTGCGCCTGCTCGTCGTCGGTGGCCTGGCCGGTGCGGCCTGGCTGCTCACCGGCGCCGCCGCGAACGCCGCCGACCGAACCGGCGAGCCCGACGGCTCGCTGCTCGGCGCGGTCGTCGACGGCGACGCCACCGCGCCGGTCACCGGACTCCTGACGGCGGCCGTCCAGCCGCCGGAGGCCGTACCGGCCCACAGGCACGAAGTCGTGGCCGACATCCTCGACGTTCCGCGGCGGGTGCTCGCCCATCCCGTGGAAGCTGTCAGCGAGGTCACCCACGGCCACACCGGGACCACAGCGGACCCCACCGTCGGTGGGATTGCCACGGTCCTGCGGGAGGTCGCCGGACCACTCCGCCTCACCGGCGGACCGGACCTCGCCCCGCAGCGGGTCATCGCCACGCTGACCGGCACCGATGTCGCCGTTCCGGACGCTGGTCCGGTTGTGGCACGGCCCCAGCCGGCGGTTGCGCCGGTGCCGGCCGAGACCGGGATTCCGGAAATGCCGGCGGCGCCGGTCGACGAAGCGCCGATGACGCCCGCACAGGTCAGCAAGGCCTTGCCGGTTCCGGCCGCCGCCGCGGTACGCGCCGGCGCCGCGCTCCGGCTCACGAGGGCCGCCTCGCATCACTTCGCCCGCCGGCATCGTGCCGCCCATCCGGCGGTGACCGAGCGGGCGACGGCCGACGAGCACTGGGCAACCGGTGAGCGCCCGGCCGGCGACGGGCCGGCCACACCACTGCAACTGCACCTCGGAGACGTCAGCGGCACCCCGACCACCGGGTCGGGGACACGGACGGACGGTGGCTCCGCGGCCTTCCTGCCGGCCACGATCGTGAGCAGCGCGATGGCGAGCCATCCGCCGGCGATCGTGTCCGACGTCGAGGTCCGGCGGCACGACGCCGAGGCACCGACCGTCTCACCTGACTGAGTGATGGCGTCCGGCGGTCCGCCCGACCGCCGGCAACCGGCCGGCACCGGCTTCGGTGTCCGCGTTCCGGCTCGATTCCTCAACCGTTTGCGAACAAGCGGCGAATCGCACGACGCCTGAATCACACGCAACCGCACCGAAGCGCCAACCGGGGCGCATGTCGACAAGCGGAGTCAGGGCAAGAACAAAAAGAGCCAGGGCACCGCTGCGCCCGAAATGCAGTACCGGAAATGCATAACTGAATATGTCACACCATTTGCCGAAACATTTATGAAAGGCACTTCTTCGTATGAAGACTTGGGTTCGCAAGACTCTGAGCGTCGGTGTCCTGGCCGCTGGCGCCCTGCTGTTCGCCCCGGGCGCCGCGCAGGCCGACAACGGCGGCATCCGCCAGACCACCGGCGTCAACAGCGGGATCCTCAACGGCACGCAGATCGCGGTGCCGGTGCGGGTGCCGGTGAACGTCGTCGGCAACTCGCTCGGCATCCTCGGTATCGCAAACGCGCAGGGCGTCGGGGTCAACGACCTGGAGAGCGCCCACACCACCGAGGGACGCCGTCGCGGCCCGCGGGCCGTTCAGGCCACCGGGGTCAATAACGGCATCCTCAACGGCACCCAGGTGTACCTGCCGATCAACGTGCCGGTGAACGTCGTCGGCAACTCGATCGCCGCGCTCGGCGTCGCCAACGCGACCGGCGTGGGCGCCAACAAGATCCACGAGAGCGCGCACACCACCGAGGGTGGCTGGGGCGGCGACCGCCAGATCACCGGCGTCAACAACGGCATCGCGAACGGCACGCAGATCTACGCGCCGATCGACGTTCCGATCAACGTCTGCGGCAACTCGATCGCCCTGCTGGGCGGCGCCTACTCGCAGGCCCTCTGCGCCAACAACCTCGGTGGCGGTTTCGGCCACGGCGGTTTCTGGAAGAAGGAGAGCGCCCAGGCCGCCGGCGGCGCCCGGCAGATCACCGGCGTCAACAACGGCATCGCGAACGGCACCCAGCTGCTCGCCCCGATCAGCCTGCCGGTGAACCTCTCCGGAAACTCGGTCGCGGTGGCCGGCGTCGCCAACTCCCGCGCCATCTCGAGGAACGAGTCGGGCCACGGCGACGACTTCGTCCAGGCGACCGGCGTCAACAACGGGATCCTGAACGGCACCCAGATCGGTATCCCGATCAACGTGCCGATCAACGTCTGCGGTAACTCGCTCGGTATCCTCGGTGCGGCCAGCTCCACGGCCGGCTGCGTGAACGACCTCGGCGACGACGACTGGGGCCGGGACGGTGACCACCACGGTCACCAGGGTCACGGCCACAAGGGCCACGGCCACAAGGGTCACGGCAACGGTCACGGCGACAACGCCGGGGACAACGGCGTGGCGGACGACAACGGCCCCGACTACATGGGCAACGGCGGCGTCGCCGGGTACGGCGACACCAAGCCGGCGAACGACGACGTCACGGGCCAGGCCGACGACTCGTACGGCAGCGTCCAGGCCACGGGCTCGAACAGCCGCTCCAACGGTGGCCGCGAGGCCGCCGAGGGCTCGCCGGTCGAGGACCTGACCGAGGCCGTCGGCAGCGTCTCGGACACGTCGGGCCTGGGCAAGCTGGGCCTGCTCAACACGCTGCGCTGAACGGAGGCGACAGCAGGTAGGACCGGGTAGCGCCGTCCCGGGCGCGACCCGTGCGACGCCGGAAGGCGTCGGGCAGGGCCGGTGTCCCTCCACGGCACCGGAAGCAGGAAAACGGACGGGAGTTCTCGCAGCCGGCGAGGGCTCCCGTCCGCGTTGTCGGTGGTCGGCAGGTTGCGCTACCCTAACGGTCGTTAAGGTTCTAACGCTCGTTAAGGAGCCCAACTTGACCATCGACGAGGAGGCGCTCGCGCAGACCCGCAAGCGCGTGCTGGCCGGCGGGGCCGAGCGCTATCACGCCGCCAACGCGGCGAAGGGCAAGCTCTTCGCCCGCGAGCGGGTCGCCCTGCTGGTCGACGAGGGCTCCTTCGTCGAGGACGGCCTCTATGCCAACAGCCTCGCCGATGGCCTGCCCGCCGACGGTGTGATCACCGGAACCGCCCGGATCGACGGCCGCGATGTCTGCCTGATGGCCAACGACTCCACGGTCAAGGCGGGCTCCTGGGGCGCCCGTACGGTCGAAAAGATCATCCGCATTATCGAGCGGGCTTATCAGTACGGCGTTCCGATGATCTACCTGGTCGACTCGGCCGGCGCGCGGATCACCGACCAGGTCGACCTTTTCCCGGGCCGCCGCGGCGCCGGCAAGATCTTCCACACCCAGGTGCGGGCGTCCGGCTCGATCCCGCAGGTGTGCGCGCTGTTCGGCCCGTCCGCGGCCGGCGGGGCGTACATCCCGGCGTTCTGCGACGTGGTCGCGATGGTCGACGGCAACGCGAGCATGTACCTCGGCTCCGACCGCATGGTCGAGATGGTCACCGGGGAAAAGACGACGCTCGAGGCGATGGGCGGCGCGCGGGTGCACTGCGCCGAGTCGGGCGTCGGTCACTTCCTCTGCAAGACCGAGCAGGAAGCGCTCGACACCGTCCGCACCTACCTGTCGTACCTGCCGTCCAACTGGCAGAACGTTCCGCCTGCGGCGGAGGCGAAGGAGCCGGCGGGTGGCGATCTGGCCGCCTTGGTTCCGGCCAGCGAGCGTCAGGCTTTCGACATGCGGCGGTACGTCAAGGGCCTGGTCGACGCCGGTTCGTTCCTGGAGATCCAGGCCCTGTGGGCGAAGGAGCTCACGGTCGGGTTCGCCCGGTTGAACGGCGAGGTGGTCGGCGTCCTCGGCAACAACTCGATGTTCAAGGGCGGCGTGCTCTTCGTCGACTCGGCCGACAAGGCGACCCGCTTCATCCAGCTCTGCGACGCGTTCAACGTGCCGCTGATCTTCCTCTCCGACGTGCCCGGCTTCATGGTCGGCTCGGCGGTGGAAAAGCAGGGCATCATCCGGCACGGCGCCAAGATGATCACCGCCGTCTCCGAGGCCACGGTGCCCAAGATCTGCGTGGTGGTCCGCAAGGCGTACGGCGCCGGCCTGTACGCGATGGCCGGCCCCGGCTTCGATCCGGACGCCACGATCGCGCTGCCCACCGCCAAGATCGCGGTGATGGGGGCCGAGGCCGCGGTGAACGCCGTCTACGCCAACAAGATCGCGGCTCTGTCCTCGGCGGAGGAGCGGGCGGCCTTCGTCGCCGAGCGCCGCGCCGAGTACGAGCGCGACATCGACATCATGCGGCTGGCCAGCGAGCTGGTCGTCGACACGGTCGTCGAGCCGGGCGACCTGCGTACCGAAATCATCCGCCGACTCGCCGCCGCCCGCGGCAAGGACCGCGGCTTCTCGCGGCGCCGGCACGGCGTCACGCCCGTCTGACAGGAGTAGGACCATGGTGGACTTCCGGCTCGACGAGGAGCAGGAGGCGCTGCGCGCGACCGTACGGGACTTCGCGCGTGAGCAGGTGGCGCCGGTCATCGCCGAGCACTACGAGAACAAGTCGTTCCCGTACGACCTGGTGCGCCGGATGGGCAAGATGGGCCTGTTCGGGCTGCCGTTCCCCGAGGAGTACGGCGGCATGGGCGGCGACTACTTCACGCTCTGCATCGCGCTCGAGGAACTGGCCAGAGTGGACAGCTCGCTCGCGGTGACCCTGGAGGCCGGGGTCTCGCTGGGCGCCACGCCGATCTACCGGTTCGGCACCGCCGAGCAGAAGGAGCGGTGGCTGCCCCGGCTGACCAGCGGCGAAGGGCTGGCCGCGTTCGGGCTCACCGAGCCGGGCTCGGGCACCGACGCCGCCGCGATCGCCACCCGCGCCGAGCTCGACGAGTCGACCGGCGAATGGGTGATCAACGGCAGCAAGGCGTTCATCACGAACTCCGGCACCGACATCACCCTGCTGATCACCGTGATGGCCGCGACCGGCACCAACCCCGACGGCTCCAAGGAGCTCTCCACCATCATCGTGCCGGCCGGCACGCCGGGCCTCACCGTGGCGCCCGGCTACTCCAAGGTCGGCTGGTGCGCCTCCGACACGCACGAGCTGTCGTTCGACGACGTACGCGTCCCGGCCGGCAACCTGCTCGGCGCCCGCGGCCGCGGCTTCGCCCAGTTCCTGCGGATCCTCGACGAGGGCCGGATCGCGATCGCGGCGCTCGCCGTCGGCCTCGCCCAGGGCTGCGTCGACGAGTCGGTGAAGTACGCCGAGGAGCGGCGCGCCTTCGGCCGTCCGATCGGCGATTACCAGGGCATCCAGTTCATGATCGCCGACATGGAGCTGCGGGCACACACCGCGCGCCTCGGCTACTACGACGCCGCGGCCCGGATGCTCGCCGGCGAGGACTTCAAGCGGTACGCGGCGATCGCCAAGCTGCACGCCAGCAACGCCGCCATGGAGAACAGCCGCTACGCCACCCAGGTGCACGGCGGGTACGGCTTCATGAACGAGTCGGCGGTCGGGCGCTTCTACCGGGACGCCAAGATCCTTGAGGTCGGCGAGGGAACGTCCGAGGTCCAGCGCATGTTGATCGCCCGTGGACTGGGCCTCTGAACTGGACATATCTCGTAAATGATGGCCAGCCTTCGGTCCGCTTTCCGACATCGTTGGATGTGCGCTCGCCGCTATGGACGTACGTGCATAGGTTCGGACCATGGCACAGGCGGAAGCGGGCCCGAGCGGCTCAGGCTTCGACGTCGTGCTGCGCCGGCACCGGCTGCGGGTCAGGCTCACCCAGGAAGAGCTGGCCGCCCGTGCCGCGATCGGGGTGCGGACGGTCCGTGACCTCGAGCGTGGCCGCGCCTCCCGCCCGCAGCGCACGACCGTCGAGCTGCTCGCGGCCGCGCTCGGCCTGTCCGGCGCCGAACGGGATGCCTTCCTCGCGGCGGCCCGCGGCCAGGTCTCCGACGATCCGCTGCCGCCCACCTCGTTTCTCAAGATCCCGCCGACCGCCGAGCTGATCGGCCGCGACGACGACGTCGCCGAGCTGGCCGCCCGGCTCGGCGCGCCCGACGGCCCGCGCGGCGTCACGCTGGTCGGCATCGCCGGCGTCGGCAAGACCAGCCTGGCCGTGGTGGTCTCGCACCGGGTCGCCGAGGCCTATCCGGGCGGCGTCGCGGGCATCGTGATCACCGATGGCTCGTCGGTCGGCGAGATGCTCGGCAGCGTCGCCGCCGCGTTCGAGGTCGGCCACCCCGATGACCTGCGCGGACGCTTCGCCGGGCGGGCGGCGTTGCTGTTCATCGACGCGGTCGAGCGCTCGCCCGAGGCCGTGGCCGAGATGGTCGGCCGGCTGCTCGACCGCATACCGTCGCTGCGCTTCCTGGCGACCGGCCGCCACCCCGTCGGGTTGCCGGCCGAGCGGGTCTGGCCACTGGCGCCCCTGGTCGCGCCGCCGGCCGACACGGCAAACTCGCTGGCGGCCGTCTCGGCGTACCCCGCGGTGGCCTTGTTCTTGGAACGACTCGGCCGGGTCCGCCGCACCCACCTCGAGCCCGACGAGATCGCGCCGCTCGCCGATCTGGTCCGCCGTCTCGGCGGGCTCCCGCTCGCCATCGAGCTGGCGGCGGCGCGCGGCCGGGTGCTCACCATCCCCGAGATCCTCGACCGGTACGGCGATCGCGTCCTCGACCTCGATCGGCCCGGCGGCGGCGCGGTCTCGCTCCGCCACGCGGTCGCCGCCAGCTACAACCTGCTCAACCCCGGCGAGCAGCGGGCGCTGCGGCTGCTCGCGATGTTCCGCTACCGCTGGTCGCTGGCGCTCGCCGAGCAGATCACCGAGGGCGCGCAGACCGACGGCGCCGACGTCGTCCACCTGCTCGACCGGCTGCTCGAGCTGGGCCTGGTCAGCGTGCGCGGCAGCCGGACGGTCCGGTTTCGGCTGCTCGAGTTCGTGCGCGACTACGCGGCCGAGCGCGCGGCCGCCGAGGGCGAGATCACCGAGGCGCGTCGCCGGCACGCCGTGGTCCTCGCCGACCTGGCCCAGCAGATCGCGCCCGACCTGATCGGCACCAAGCTGGCCGAGGCCGCGAGCCGGCTCGACGACGTGGCCGGTGACCTCGGCACGGCGCTCGCCTTCGCGGCCGGCGAGGACCCGCACACCGCGCTGCGTCTGGCGGCCGCGCTGCCGCGCTGGTGGCGGTTCCGCGGGCGGGATGTGAGCGGGCGGCAGTGGCTGCGGCGGCTGCTCGCCGATCCGCGCACCGCCGACGCCGACCCGTGGACCCGGGCGTGGGCCAAGGTCGGCCTGGCCCAGCTGGCGATCGAGCACGGCGCCGCCGCCGAGGAGATCGATTCGGCGACCGCGGCGGTGGCGGAGTTCGAGCGGCTCGGCTCGGTCGGCGGGCAGCTCGCCGCGCACACCCAGCTGGCCGGTCTGTTCATGGCCACCGGCGGCTACGACGCGGCCCGGCGCCACGGCGAGGCGTCGCTCGCCCTGGCCCGCCGCAACAGCCAGGTGCGCGACATGGCGGTGGCGGAGAACAACCTGACCTGGCACGAGATCCGCGAGGGCGACCTGGCCGCGGCCCGTCGCCGGCTCGCCGCGGTGGACGACCTGGCCAGCCAGTGCGGGGAGGAACGGCTGCGCGCGCTGGCGATGGCCAACCTCGCCGAGGTGGCGCGGCTGGAGGGGCGGCCGCAGGAGGCCGAGACGCTGGGCCGCCGGGCGATGCGCGAGCTCGAGCGGGTCGGCGACCCCAACCATCGGCGCCGGCTGCGGGCCACCATCGGGCTGGCGCTGGCCGAGCTGGGCCGGGTCGACGAGGCGCTCGAGGTGCTGGAGCGGCTGCGGCTGCCGGAGGACCTGCCGCCGGACGGGCCGGCCGCGGTGGTGGAGGCGGCGATCGCGCTACGGCAGGGCGAGCAGAAGCGTGCGGCCGAGTGTTTCGCGCGGGCGGCCGAGGCGTACGACGGGGCGCACGACCGGCGCGATCTGGTGGAGGCGCTGGTCGGCCTGATCGTCAGCACACCCGACCCGGACGAGAAGGTCGTCACGACTCGCCGGCTGACCGAGTTGTGTCGAAGCGGCGGGATCACCCTGCTGCCGCGCGAGCGGGAGCGCCTCGGCAGGTAGCTCCGCTGGGCCGGCGTTCATGCCCGCTGCGTGTTGGGGCTCTTGGCCCTGCGCGGCGGGTTCTTGCCCCTGCGCGGCGGGTTTGTCCTGCGCGGGGGGAGGGAGGTGTGGCGTGGACGGCCGGCGTTCGTGCCCCCCACGCGCCGGCCGTCGCAACGCCCCACCAGTAACGCGGCGAGAACGATGGCTCCCCCGTCAGCCCCGTAGTCGCCATGTCGCGCCGCATCCCCCTTGCGCAGAGAACAGTAGCCGCGGCTGGCGCGCCCGACGGGGAGATATGTCCGTTAAGACCCCCGAGTCGCCCGGTTCTGCCGGTACTTCTGCCGGTTTGGCGTTCGGTGCCCTCCGCCCGGGCCGCCTCGCTCCGCGGGGGCCTCAGGCCGCTTCGACGGCCGGCTCGCCGGCGCCGGCGGTGGCGCACGGATTCACGGCGTCGCGGATCTTTCGCAGCGACTCGAGCGTGCCCGCGAGCTGCTCGGGAGTGAGCTGCCCGATGAACCACTCCTGCACGAGGGCGAGGTGACCGGGGAGAACGGCCTCCAGGCGCTCGCGTCCGGCGTCGGTGATCACCGCGTACGAGCTGCGGCGGTCGCTGGAACAGGCCTCGCGGCGCACCAGGCCGTCCCGGTCCATCCGGTCGACCACCCGGGTCACGCCGCTGGTCGACAGCGAGGTCTGACCGGCGAGATCGGTCATCCGGAGGCGGTGGCCGGGCGAACGGGCGAGGCGCATGAGCACCTCGAACTCGACGGCGGAGAGGCGGTGCTCCTCGAATTGCGCGGCGAAGCGAGCGGTCAGCCCGATGTACGCCTCGGCGAACAGGCCGACCGCCGTGAAGCGGGGGTCATCCAGGTTGGTACTCACAGGTGCCATCCTACCTCACTTCACTTGACAAGAGGAATGTTGCACGGTCTATAGTTGTTACGTCACGCAAACGACCCACATCAACGCTTGAAAGAAGGATGAAGTCATGACCGAGTCCGTCGCCGCCGGCACCCGTCCGTTCGAGGGTCTTCAGATCCCGGCCGCTGGCACCTACGTGCTCGACGCCGCACACAAGCGAGTCGGTTTCGTGGCGAAGCACCTCATGATCGCCAAGGTTCGTGGCCATTTCGCCGAGGCCACCGCGACCATCACCGTCGGCGACGACCCGCTGCAGTCCTCGGTGACCGCGTCGATCAACGCGGCCAGCATCGAGACCGGCCAGGTCGACCGCGACAACCACCTGCGCAGCGGCGACTTCTTCGAGGCCGAGAAGTACCCGACCCTCGAGTTCCGCAGCACCGGCATCAAGTCGCACGCCGGCGCCGAGTTCGTCCTCGACGGTGAGCTCACCATCAAGGGCGTGACCAAGCCGGTCGAGCTGGTCGTCGAGTTCGAGGGCGCCACGGTCAACGGCTACGGCAAGCCCATCTTCGCGTTCAGCGCGCACACCGAGATCGACCGCGAGGACTGGGGCCTGACCTGGAACATGGCCCTCGAGTCCGGCGGCGTCATGGTCGGCAAGAAGGTCAAGATCGAGATCGAGGGCGAGGCCGTCCGCCAGGACTGACCCTTTCCCGGCACGAGCTGGGCATTCGTCCACAATCGAGCCGCCGTCCGCATCGTGGACGGCGGCTCGATGCTGTCTGGCGTTCTCGCGGTCCGGGATGGCAAGGTGGACCGAGCGCATTCGTGCGCTCACAGCGGGGTGATCGAAAGTCCATCTCGTCCCTGTGCCGGGAGGGTACGTGGGCAAGGAACTCGCAACGATCGCCTTCGCGCCCGAGGACCGGGTCACGTACCGGCGCAAGGTGCGCCGATGTCTCGACGTGCTCGCGCGACTGCTCGACGACGACGCGTTCGCGACCACCGACGGGATGACCGGCCTGGAGATAGAGCTCAACCTCGTCGACGACGCCGGCCGGCCCGCCATGCGCAACGCCGAGGTGCTGAGCTACCTCGCGGACCCGACCTTCCAGACCGAGCTGGGTCAGTTCAACCTCGAGCTCAACGCGCCGCCGCGCCTCATCGGGGGCGACGGCTTCGGGGCGTACGAACGGGAGATCATCGAGTCGCTGCGCCGCGCCGCCGACCGGGCCGGCAAGGCCGACAGCGGGGTCGTGCTGATCGGCATGTTGCCCACGCTCTCCCCCGACGACCTGGTGCTTGCCAACCTCTCCGCCAACCACCGGTACCGCCTGCTCAACGACGAGATGGTCGGCGCTCGGGGCGAGCAGTTCCACCTCGACATCCGCGGTGTCGAGCGGCTGCAGACCGCCAGCGACTCGATCGCGCCCGAGGCCGCGTGCACGAGCGTGCAGTTCCACCTCCAGGTGTCGCCCGACCGGTTCGCCCGGTACTGGAACGCCGCCCAGGCGATAGCCGGCGTGCAGGTGGCGATCGGGGCGAACTCGCCGTACTTCCACGGCCGGCGGCTGTGGGCCGAGACCAGGATCGCCTTGTTCGAGCAGGCCACCGACGTGCGCCCGGACGAGCTCAAGGCCCAGGGCGTACGCCCGCGGGTCTGGTTCGGCGAGCGGTGGATCACGTCGGTGTTCGACCTGTTCGAGGAGAACGTCCGCTATTTCCCGCCGCTGCTGCCGATCATGACCGATGAGGACCCCGACCGGGTCCTGGCCGCGGGTGGCGTGCCGCACCTCGGCGAGTTGCGCCTGCACAACGGCACGGTCTATCGCTGGAACCGCCCGGTCTACGACGTGATGGAGGGCCGGCCGCACCTGCGCGTGGAAAATCGGGTGATGCCCTCCGGGCCGACGGTCGTCGACCTGCTGGCCAACGCGGCCTTCTACTTCGGTCTGGTGCGGCAGCTGGCCGAGGAGGAGCGGCCGGTCTGGTCCCAGCTCACCTTCGCGGTGGCCGAGGACAATTTCCATCGCGGGGCACGGGACGGCATCGCCGCCGTCATGAACTGGCCGTCGCTCGGCGAGGTGCCGGTGACCGAGTTGATCAGCGCGGTGCTGCTGCCCAAGGCTCATCGCGGGCTCGACCGCCTCGGTGTGGACCCCGCGCACCGGGATCGTCTGCTCGGCATCATCGAGGGGCGCTGCCGGGTGGGCCGCAACGGCGCCGCCTGGCAGACCGAGGCGGTCTGCGCGGCCGAGCTGCGCCGCGGGCTCAGCCGCCAGGCGGCGCTGCACGACATGCTGATGCGTTACTGGGCCTTGCAGCAGAGCAACGAGCCCGTGCACACCTGGCCCACCGACTGACTGCCGCCGTTCCGAATCGGCCTAATCGGTGGACTTCGGGTTGATTCGGGCGATGGTCGGCGTGGCCGGCGGCGGAGTGACGGTCGACTTGGGATCGGCGGGCTCGGTCGGCTTGGCTGCCTTCTTGGCGCGCGGACGGCCGGTGCGGGCGGCCGCGGCGATCTCGGGGTCGGCTGGGTCGGTGCGGTCGGTGGTGTTGGTGGTGTTGGTGGCGTCGGGTCGCGCGCCTGGGTGGCCGGTGACCGGGGCCGGTGCCTTGGGCGCGGTGGTGATCGGGGCCGGTGCCTTGGGCGCGGTGGTGATCGGGGGCGGGGCCTTGGGCGGGTCGGTCAGGGCATTGGGGGTGCGTGTCGAGGACGAGTTGGGCTTGGGGCCGGGCTTGGGACTCTGCGCCGGGGTGGGGGCTGGGCGCGGGTCGGGGGCTGGGGTTGCGGTCGGCCGTGGGCGGGGCGCGGGGGTGGGCTCGGTCGGGCGGGGTGTGGGGGCGGGCACCGCGGCGTTGCCGGCGGTGGCATCGGCGTGGGGTGTGTCAGCCAGGGCTGCCGTGTCGGGGGTGTCGGTGTCTTCGGTGGTCTGGTCGTCCGCGGCGGGGGTTTCCGGGCGGATGGCCATGGATTTTCCGGCGGCCACGGCCAGGGCGGAACCAGCCAGGCCGGCCAGGACCGCGTAGGGGGCGATCAGGTAGGCCGACTCGATGGCGGCGGGGGTGCCGGTCAGCCGCGGGGAGAGGGCCAAAAAGGACACGGCGACCAGGAGTGGGCCGACCGCGCCGGAGGTCGCGGCACCCACGCCCAGGTCGCCTCGGCGGACGGCGCCGAGGACGGCGATGACGCCGATCAGGAAGGCGGCGCTGAGGGTGAGCAGGGCGCTCGGCCAGGAGATCACGCCGTAGCGGGCGGCGATGGTGGGCTCGGCGAACTGCCAGCTCGACAGGTACGTGGCGCTGTCGCGGCCGGCCGCGAGCTCCACGATGATCGCGGTGATGGCCAGGGCCCAGAGCCAGGCCGAGGTGGCGATCAGGTTCGCGGCGACGGGACGGGACCAGATCGCCCAGTAGGCGACGATCACGCCCAGCAGCACGCCGAGCAGGGCGTAGCCGGCGGCGATCAGTTGGGGGGAGTGTGCGTCCAGCCGTACGGCGGAACGGGCCGGAAGCGCGATCAGCGCGACGGCCACCAGGGCCCCGACCCCCGCAAAGGCCGCGAAAGCCACCCGCCAAGGCCAGGTGAGCCGCCTCGCCGGCGCCGCACCGAGCCGGCTCGCGATGACCGCGCCGAAGACGGTGGCGCTCGCGGTGATCCACGTGGCCCAGCCGAGGCTGCCCAGCCACTCGCTCCGGTCCTCGGTCACGGTGACCGGCCAGACGATGACGCCCAGGCCGTAGCCCAGACCAAGTTGCGCGGCGCCGGTGCCCGCGGCCACTCCGGCCGCGGTGGCGACCCGTGCTGTCCAGCCCTTCTCGGCCATGCGGGGCACTGTAGCGGTCACTGCCTATACCTGCTAATCCATCGGCGGTGGTCGCAACGGGAGCGCGGTTACCACGTGTCCCGCAAGATTGGATACGTTGACCCGGGCGGGTGACGATCGCGGAGGAGCGACCCATGTCCGACGAGAGCGACGAGACGCGGCGCGTCCCGCCCGTGGACGACTCGACCATTCCGGTGGACGACTCGACCACTCCCGCGGACGACTCGGCTCCCGGCGGGCGGCTCGACGACACGCTCGCCGACGATGCCGAGGTCGGGCCGGCCCCGGCGGATGACGATGCCACCCGGGTCGCGCCGGCTGTGTCTGCGGGTGACGATGCCACCCGGGTCCAGCCGGGCGTGTCTGCGGGTGACGATGCCACCCGGGTCGCGCCGGCCGCCGGGCGGGATGACGACTGGGCGGCCAGCCGCGCCAATCCGGTGTGGTCGGGGCGGGCCGAGGTGCGTTCGCCGCTGCCGGGGCAGGCGAGCTACGACACCGACTGGTCGGACGCGCCGGTGGCGGTGCCCGAACAGCGCGACCGGTGGTGGATGCCGATCGTCGTCGGGATCGTCGTGCTGATCCTGCTCGGCGTGCTGGCCTGGGCGATCTATCTGATCGTGCAGAACTCGGGCGGCACCGGGCCGGCCCCGACGACGCCCTCGACCGCACCGGCCGCGACGACGACCACCCCGCCGTCGACGGCGCCGAGCACGGCGCCGTCGACCGAGCCGACGACCACGGCTCCGACCACGACGGCCACGACGCAGGAGCCGACGACCTCGGTCACGGTGCCGGCGCTCAAGGGCCTGTCGCTGGCGGACGCGCGGGCGGCCCTGAACCGCATGGGGCTGCGGTATCGCGTGCTTCCGATCGACAGCACGGCGGCGCCCGGGACGGTGATCGACAGTGATCCGGCGGAGGGGCAGGAGGTACCACCGGACACGAGAATCACCATCGTGGTCGCCCAGCCGGCCGGGGCGCCGACCACCACCGCGACCACCGCGCCGACCGGCGCGACACCGACCGACTAGCGGCCGACCGACTAGCGGTTGGTGCGGGCCCGGGTGGGAACGGTGCCGGAGACCATGCCGGGCTGGCGGCCGTTGCGCATCCGCGGGTCGGGCGCCTTGCCGACCGCTCGCAGGCCGCTGACCTGGACGAAGATGGAGCGCCGCTCGACCGCGTCGCCCGCCGTGTTCAACTCGTACCCGTCAAGCCAGATCCAGCCCTCATACGTCGGCCAGTCGTGGACCCGGATGACCCGGAAGAGCATGGGCGCCGCGAACTGGACGCTTGCTGCCTTCGTCACTTGTATGACATCGCCGGACCGAGGTAACACGTCGTCTCCTGCCCTGGAACTTGTCGCGCGGTCAACCTTGACACAGAAGCACTAAGTGTGCCCGGTCGAAACACCATTGCAAGCTCATGACAATGCCAATCGCCAAAAGCGTTGCAGAACGTTACCGTCGCCGATCTCGCCAACGTCGTAGAGTGGATCAGTCCACCCTGGACGATGGGTTTGCCGGACCCCCGTGGACGATGCCGTTTCGGCGTGCCGGGCCGGACTCGGCTGCATCACCCGAGGTGGCGCAGTGACGCGGGCCGTACCGAAAAGATTGCACCACGAGTCGTGTCGATGCAAGTTGCATGTACGTCTTCCGTGATTGTCGGTCTTGTCGGACGGGTTGTCTTGAACGAATAAATGATCGACAGAGAGACTGAAGAAGTGAATCAGCACCGCAGTCCCACCATTCGACGGCGCCGTCTCGGGGTCGAGTTGCGCCGGCATCGGGAGGACGCGGGCATCACGATCGACGTCGTGGCCGATCGGCTCGGATGCTCGCCGTCCAAAGTGTCCAGAATTGAGACGGGGCATACCAGTGCCACACCCGGCGACGTGCAGCACATATTGGACATTTACGGCGTAGACGACTCGATCACGGCGGAGCTGGTGCAAATCGCTCGCGAGGCCCGGCAAAAGGGATGGTGGCATCCATACTCCACCGTTCTCACCGGCGCCTACGTCGGCCTCGAGACCGCCGCTCGCTCGATCGGGGCATATGAGCAGCAGGTCGTTCCGGGATTGCTGCAGAGCGAAGAGTATGCAATTGCCCTAATTCGTGGTGCCCGTCTGGGCGACACCGAACAGGAAATCGAGCAGCGGGTCCGTGTCCGGATGCAAAGACAGGCGTTATTGATTCAGGACGATCCGATCGATCTTCGGGTGGTGCTCGATGAAGCGGTGCTGAGCCGGCCGGTCGGCGGTGACGCGGTCATGCTTGATCAATTGGGGAAATTGATCGAGGCCGCCCGCCTGCCGAACGTCGCGTTGCAGATCCTGCCGTTTGCGGCCGGCGCTCATGCCGGCATGGATGGCTCGTTCGTGATTCTCGAGTTCGAGGAGGAGGGAGACGCGGATGTGGTGTTCATCGACAACGCGACCGGCGGGCTGTTCCTGGAGAAGTCCGAGGAGCTCGGCAAGTACATCCCGCTCTTCGACGCCATCCGGTCGTCGGCCCTCCCGCCGGAGGAGTCCATAGAGATGATCGAATTGCTGATAGAGGAGCCATTGTGGAAGTCGAAGCGAAGGGTTTCCGGCTCGATCTGAGCAGGGCACAGTGGTTCAAGAGCACGCGCAGCGGTCCCAACTCCGACAACTGCGTCGAGGTGGCGTTCGTCGACGAGGCCATCGCGGTCCGCGACTCGAAGAACCCCGACGGCCCGGCGTTGATCTTCACGCCCGCCGAGTGGGATGCGTTCGTGGGCGGTGCGAAGGACGGCGAGTTCGACCTCTGACCTCGCCATATGTCGAATAGCGGCCGGCCCGTCCGCGGCGCGCGGATCGGCCGGCCGTAGTCATTTTCCTGCTCGCCTCGTTGAACGGCACAAGCGCGGACCGGTCCGCGCGGACGGCCGGACATCTCCGAGCGAGGCAAGGCAGACATATGACCATTGGTTCCGAAAACCTCAGCAACGGCTCCACGACGGCGCAGGACCGGTTCAGCGGTGGGGTGACCGCCTACCGGCAGAACCGGCGCGCGGAGCTGTCGAGCGACAGCGGCGACACCGAGCTGATGTCGCGCGCGAGCAGTTCGGGTTTGCCGACGCGGTCGCCGGGCCGGTCGCACAGCATCGAGCCGACCGGTGCGCTCGACCGTGCGCCCAAGCTGCCCTCGCTCGATCTGCAGGGCCTGGCCGAGCCGGTGTTTCCGTCGTCGGGCTGGCCGGACTCGGGCTCGCAGTCGATGGCCGATCACCCGTTGCTGCGGGGCCTGCTGCTGGAGCTGCCGTCGCGCGGGTCGCTGCCGCCGTCGGACTGGCTGGACCGCTGGTTCGAGGCGGCGCGGTCGATCCTCGAGCTGCTCTACGTGCAGGAAGCCAAGAAGAGCTAGCTCCCGCGCTATCGGGAGACCGGAACCCGCGGGCGGCTGCGGCCGATCGGCGCCAGGGCCAGCAGGCTGAGCCGGCTGTGGCGCACCGCGGCGCGCACGCCGATCGCCACGACGGCGGCGCCCACCACGGTGATGGCGATGCCGGCCACGTCGGCACCCGGAATCTCCACGAGACCCGCCGCGATCGGCAGCCCGACCAACGCGGCCAGGCCGGTGACCTGCATCGGCACCAGAATGAGCGGATGTGCGGCCGCTGCGCGCAGGGCGGGCGGCGCGGGCGTGTGCGGCGCGGTCGCGAACGCCCCGGCGCCGCGGCGCACCTGACCGAGGCGGCGTACGCCGAGGGTGAGCACGATCAGCGCCGGCACCGCCGGCAGGAGCGCGGCCGCGGGAGCGTTGGACACGCCCGGGATGACCCAGGTGACCAATGGCACCGCCACGAACACCGCGGCGCCGGCGGCCACCAGCCAGGTCAGGTGGCCGGCTCGCCGTCGAAGGTCACGCGCCGTCCGCGCCCCGGGCAGGGCGTCGGCGACCAGCCCGGCCGCGAGCCAGGCCACGGCGAGCGCGCCGGCGAGGATGAGATCCGCTGCGATGTCCACATCGACAGCCTCCCCCCGCGGCCACCTCAGCGACACCGGGTTATCACCGGACTCACAGAACTCGGACCCCGTAAGGGGTGCCCTGAGGTTCCGCTGTGGACGCCGTCACACCGCGAACTGCTGGACCGGCTCGGTCGCCGGCGCCGGCGGCGTCGCCTTCCACAGGCCGGACTTCTGCGCGCCGAGGCGGGCCAGATAGGCCGGGTTGAGCAGCACGTAACGCTTCCACAACCGTTTGGGCTCGAGCCCGAGACGCCACAGCCACTCCAGGGCGTACTTCTGCATCCACGGCGGCGGGTTCTTCAGCAACCCAGCGTGATAGTCGAAGGCGGCACCGACAGCGAGCAACGGCATGTCGAGCAGCGGCCGCATCGCGTAGGTGAACACCTCCTGCCGGGGACAGCCGAGCCCGACCAGAACGATCCGCGCCCCCGAAGCCTTGATCCGCTCCGCGATCTCCGCGGCCTCACCCTCGTGCGAGCCCCGGAACTTCGACGCTTCCACGCCGGCGATCTTCAGCGCCGGAAACATCTCTTCGAGGGCCGGCACCAGCCGCGCCAGCGTGGGCTCGGTCGACCCGTACAGATAGATAGGAAGACCCTCGGCCGCGGCCTGCTCGACCACCTTGAGCGTCAGCGTCGGCCCGTAAACGCGGTCGGTGAGCCCGGCATGGTGCACGAGGTTCAACGCCCACCGCACCGGCTGCCCGTCCGGCGTAACCAGATCAAAGGAGTTGAGCCGAGCACCGTGCGCCCGATCCTGAACGCCGGTCATCACCCCATGGACGGCGAGCGCCGTGACCGCATACCCCCGCCGCTCCCGGGCGGCCCGCATGATCCGCTCAGTGGCGTCCCGATAGTCGGTGACGTCCACCAGCACCCCGAGGACGCTGCGTTTGCCCGGGCCCAAACCAGCACGCGAGACGCTCACAACAACACCCCAGGATCCGAGACAGATGACAGGCCGCGAGCATAGTCCGCCACACCCGGCCACGAAAAACGGTGCGTTTTGCCAGTTTCCGGCACGTTACACCGTTCGAGCGACGGGTACTGACGCTCCGTACCCGAAAGAGGTCTTGAAGCGTGACGAGATCGCAATGCGCACCCACCGCACTCACCGCAACCACCGCAACGTGGGGTTTCAGGGGGCTCGGCCCCCTGAGCAGATATGCCACAGGCCCCCGGCCCGCGTTTTCCGCGGGCAGAGGGCCCCTAGGCTTGTGGGGATGGGGGGAGTTGAACCCCCACGTCCTTTCGGACACACGGACCTGAACCGTGCGCGTCTGCCATTCCGCCACATCCCCGTGGCAAGTTGACCGCCGGGCCAACTTTTTGTTACTGGCTGCGACAGACTACGCTGTCGCACGTCACCAAGCGAGTTGTTATCGCCCGCGGCGCCAGGGAAGACTAGCACGGCGTCGACGGGGGTCATACGAGGGTCAGAAGTGCCGGCAGCCGCGAGCTACGGATGCGCAAGCGGCGGCCGGATACCATCATGTCCTCGGAAGCCGAGGAGGAGCCGGTGAGCGTGCTGCAGCGCTTTGAGAAGCGATTGGAAGGCCTGGTTGAAGGGGCCTTCGCGAAGGTGTTCAAGGGTGTCGTGCACCCTGTGGAGATTCTGAATGCCATGCAGCGGGAGGCCGAGGCGCACAAGGCCATCCTCGCCGGTGGCCGCACCCTGGTGCCGAACCGCTACGTGATCGACCTCTCACCTTATGACCACAGCCGGTTGGCGCCCTATGCGGCGGCGCTGGCGCAGGAGCTCGCGCAGTCGCAGGCCGAGTTCATCGGTGAGCAGGCGTGGACGGTCTACGGCGACGTGATCGTCGAGATCGAGCGCGGCGAGGGCCTGGACACGGGAATGTTCCGGGTGACCGCCGAGGTCTACACCGGTGGCGAGGTGGCGCCGGTGCAGCAGCCGGCGTACGACGCCGGCCCGCAATACCCGCCGTACGACCAGCATCAGGGCGGTTACCAGCAGCACGGCGGCCCGAACGGCCGCAGTGTGGGCCTGGTGTCCGGCGACGGGCGCACCTACCCGTTGCAGATGGGCTCGACCGTGATCGGCCGCGGCGACCAGGCGAACCTTCGCCTGCCCGACGTCGGCATCTCGCGGCGCCACGCCCGCCTGGACTACGACGGCAACCAGGTCGTGCTGACCGACCTGGGCTCGACCAACGGCACGATGGTGAACGGCCAGCGGGTCTCCGCCGTGGCGCTCAACCCGGGCGACATGATCCAGCTGGGCACCACGACGCTGACCTTCCGAGTGGACGGCTAGGCACCTTGCCCGAATTCGTCCTCACCGTCGCCCGGTTCGGCTTCCTGATCCTGCTGTGGATCTTCGTGTTCACGGTGGTGGGAGTGATTCGACGGGATCTCTTCGCTGGGGTCCGGTCCAAGAGCATCGTCGCCAGCCCTCGGGGGGTGGGTGGCGCGATGCCCGCGGGCCGGCCGGCGAAGGTGAAGCGCGGTAAGGCCGCACGGCAACTCGTGGTGACGGCCGGCAACCTCGCCGGCACCCGCATCACGTTGGGTGATATCCCGATCACTATCGGTCGGGCGGAGGATTCGACGCTCGTCATCACCGACGACTTCGCCTCGGCCCGGCACGCCCGCCTGGTGCCCCGCGACGGCCAATGGTTCGTCGAGGATCTCGGCTCGACGAACGGAACTTACCTCGATCGCGGTAAGGTCTCCGGACCCACTCCCGTCCCCCTTGGCGTACCGATCCGGATCGGTCGCACATCTCTCGAGTTACGGCCATGACCCTGACCCTGCGCTATGCCGCTCAGAGCGACCGCGGTCTGATCCGAGACCTTAACCAGGACTCCGTCTACGCCGGGCCGCGGCTTCTTGCCGTCGCCGATGGCATGGGTGGCATGGCCGCTGGTGACGTCGCATCCAACATCGTGATCGCCGCCATGGCGCCGCTCGACGAGGACGTTCCCGGGGATGCCCTGGTGGACGCGCTCCGGCACGCGGTCGGGACGGCCAACCAGCACCTGCGGGACACCGTCGACGCCAACCCGCAGCTCGAGGGCATGGGCACCACGCTGACCGCGGTGCTCTTCTCCGGCAGCAAGTTCGGCATGGTGCACATCGGCGACAGCCGTGCGTACCTGTTGCGCCGCGGCGAGTTCGCCCAGATCACCAAGGACGACACGTACGTCCAGATGCTGGTCGACGAGGGCCGGGTGAGCCCGGAGGAGGCGAGCAGCCATCCGCAGCGCTCGCTGCTGACCCGCGCGCTCGACGGGCGCGACATCGACCCCGAGTACTCGGTCCGCCAGGTGCTCGCCGGCGATCGCTATCTGATCTGCAGCGACGGCCTCTCCGGCGTGGTCAGCGCCGACACGATCGAGCAGGCGATGCGCGAGCTCGCCGACCCGCAGGCGTGCGTCGAGCGGCTCGTGCAGCTGGCGCTGCGCGGCGGCGGCCCCGACAACATCACCGTCGTGATCGCGGACGCGATCGACACCGACATCATGGAGCAGGCGCCGATCGTGGGCGGCGCGGCCGCCATCGACCGGGGCAACACCACGGTGGCGGACGCCTCGACCTCGGCGGCCCGGGCCGCGGCGCTGCAGAAGCCGCGTCCGCCGCAGCCGGTGCCGGCCGAGTCCGACGGGTACGACCGGGACCAGGAGCCGAAGGTCCACCCGGTGCGGACGACGCTGCTCGTGCTGGTGCTGCTGGGAGTGCTGGGCGGCGGCCTGTGGCTGGGCTACCGCTACACGCAGGACCAGTACTACGTGGGCGCGACCGACGCCGGTCAGATCGCGATCTTCCGTGGCGTCCCGGGGCAGATCGCGGGCCTCGACCTGTCGAGCGTGAACGAGACCAGCCCGGCCCGGCTCGACGACCTGACCGTCGTCGCGCAGGAGCGGGTGAAGCAGGGCATCCACGCGCAGAACAGGTCGGACGCGGTGCAGACGCTCTCCGAGCTCACGGACGAGAGTCCGTCGAACCCGAACCTCAAGCCGCTGTGCTCGGTGCCGTCCGCCGGCGTCTCGGCGACGCCGACCGCCCCGCCGGGCACCCGAAACCCGTCGGCGCCCGCCACGGCCGCCGGCACGCCCTCCGCTCAGGTTTCCGAGAGCGCCCCTTCCGCGGACGATGCGGACGGGTGCCGGACCGTCAACTGACCATCGCTCGACAACGTCTGGGGATGTCTTGACCGCGCCCGCCGTACCGGCCCCTTCGCCCGCTTCCACGGGCGAGATGTCGCGTATCCCGGGGATGAAGACCCACCGGAATGCCGAGCTGGGCCTGCTCGCGTTCGCGATGGTGCTGGTGGCGATCTACGCCGCCACCGTCGAGGCGAACCAGTTCGACACGATCCACACCACGTTCTGGATCCCGGCGGCGCTCCTCGGGGTGCTCTTCCTGGGACTCCACTTCGTGGTGCGCTACACCGCGCCGTACGCGGATCCGGTGCTGATCCCGGCGGTCGCGCTGATCAACGGCCTGGGCGTGGGGTTCCTCCGGCGGCTCGACATCGCCCGCGCGATCGCCAACAAGCAGGCGATTCCCGGCATCTTCGCCGGGACCGGCGGCCGGCAGCTGGCCTGGACCCTCGGCGCCCTGATCCTGGCGGCGATCCTGCTGCTCGTGGTGCGTGATCACAAGGTGGTCTCCCGGTACGCGTACACCCTGGGCCTGGTCGGCATCGTGCTCGTGATGATCCCGGCCGTGCTGCCGGGCAGCCTCTCCGAGGTCAACGGCGCGAAGCTGTGGATCAAGCTGGGCGCCTTCTCGATCCAGCCCGGTGAGTTCGCGAAGCTGGCGCTGGTCTCGTTCTTCGCCTACTACCTGGTGCGCAAGCGCGAGGTGCTCTCGCTGGCGAGCCGCCGCTTCCTCGGCATCGACTTCCCGCGCGGCCGCGACCTGGGCCCGGTCGTCACGGTCTGGCTGCTCAGCCTCCTGGTGCTCGTCTTCGAGAAGGACCTGGGCACCGCGCTGCTGTACTTCGGCCTGTTCGTGGTGACGCTCTACGTCGCGACCGAGCGGGCCAGCTGGCTGATCATCGGTCTCCTGCTGTTCTTCGGCGGCGTCTACACGGCGTACCTGCTGGGTGACACGGTCGGTGGCCCGTTCGCCAACTTCTACGACCGCGCCTCGATCTGGCTGGACCCGTTCGCGCAGGCCAACTACGACCGCGCCGGCGGCAGCTACCAGCTGGTGCAGGGTCTGCTCGCGCTGGGCACCGGCGGCCTGTTCGGCTCCGGGCCGGGGGCCGGCTCGCCGGGACTCGTGCCCGAGGTGCGCACCGACTTCATCTTCGCCGGCATGGGCGAGGAGATCGGGCTGTTCGGCCTGGCCGCGCTGCTGGTCTGCTACCTGCTGATCGTCGAGCGCGGGCTGCGCGCGGCCCTGAACGTCCGCGACTCGTTCGGCAAGCTGGTCGCCGGCGGCCTCGCGTTCACCCTGGGCTTGCAGGTCTTCGTCATCCTTGGTGGCATCACCGGACTCATTCCGCTCACGGGTCAGACGACGCCGTTCCTCTCGGCGGGCGGTTCCTCACTGATGGCGAACTGGTTGTTGATCGCGATGCTGCTGCGGATCTCGAACGCCGCGCGCGGCCCGGCCAACAGC
Organism: Paractinoplanes rhizophilus; assembly: GCF_042664765.1. Taxonomy (NCBI): domain Bacteria; kingdom Bacillati; phylum Actinomycetota; class Actinomycetes; order Micromonosporales; family Micromonosporaceae; genus Paractinoplanes; species Paractinoplanes rhizophilus. Next base: position 65,127 of record NZ_JBHTBJ010000035.1, read on the forward strand.
GGCGGCAGCGGGGACCGACCGGGACCCGGACCCAAGAAAGCACCCACCCAGCTGCACGGCGCCATGACGGAGGTGATCAAGCCGTGAACGCTCCCCTGCGACGGGCCGGCGTGGTCATCCTCGTCCTGTTCGGCCTGCTGTTCGCCAACCTCAACTGGGTGCAGGCGTACAAGGCCGACGACTACCGCACCAGCGACTACAACCGCCGGGTCGTGGTCGCCCAGTACGAGCGCCCGCGCGGCGTGATCGAGGCGGACGGCAAGGGCCTGGCCGTGAACAAGGCCACCGACGACACGCTCAAGTACCTCCGGGTCTATCCCAAGAAGGAGGTCTACGCGCCGGTGATCGGGTACCGCCCGGTCAGCCTCGGCGCCACGGGCATCGAGAACAGCGAGAACGACTTCCTCTCCGGGGAGAGCGACACGCTCTTCGCCGACCGGGTGAAGGACATGTTCACCGGCAACAACACCGGTGGCGGCAACGTCGTGCTGTCGCTGAACACGAAGGCCCAGGAGACCGCCTGGAAGGAAATGACCAACAACGAGCGCGGCGTGACCAAGGGCGCCGCGGTCGCGATCGACCCGCGCACCGGCGCGATCCAGGCCATGGTGTCGATGCCCAGCTACGACCCGAACCCGCTGGTCAGCCACGACGAGAAGGCGGCCGCGGCGGCGTACAACAAGCTGCTCAAGGACAAGGACCAGCCGCTGCTCAACCGGGCCACGCAGCAGACGCTGCCGCCCGGCTCGACCTTCAAGGTGATCGACTCGGCGGCCGCGCTCGCCAACGGGTACACCACGTCCACCGAGATCCCGGCCGGCAGCACCTACAAGGAGAGCGGCGCGGTCATCCACAACGCCGAGGACGAGGTCTGCCCGGGCAGCCAGGTCACGCTCAAGGAAGCGCTCACCGAGAGCTGCAACACCGGCTTCGCGAAGCTCGGCGTGAAGCTCGGCCGCGACAAGATCGTCGGCATGGCGAAGGCGTTCGGCTTCGAGGACGACAAGCTCACGGTCGGCAACCTGAAGGAGAACACCGGCCTCCCGGTGGCGGCGAGCCGCACCGGCGACATCGCCAACCCGGACGGCAGCGTCGACAAGGGCGCGCTCGCGCAGTCCGCGATCGGCCAGCGCGACGTGCGGATGACCACGATGCAGGGCGCGCTGATGGCCGCCACGGTGGCCAACGGCGGCAAGCAGATGCGGCCGTACCTGGTGCAGAAGCTGCTCGGACCGGACCGCCGGACGATCTACAACGCCAACCCGACGACCCTGCGCACGCCGATCTCCGACGGCGTCGCCGCCGACCTCAAGGACATGATGGTCAGCGTGGTCGAGAACGGCACCGGCCGGAAGGCCCGGATCGACGGCTTCGACGTCGGCGGCAAGACCGGTACGGCGCAGAACGCGGTCGGCGCCGACCCGCACGGCTGGTTCATCGGCTTCGCCTTCAACGACAAGGGTGAGGCGGTCTCCGCGGTCTGCGTGATGCTGGAGAACGTGCCCGGCGGGCACGCCAGCGCCGAGGCGGCGCGGATCTCCGGCCTCATCATGAAGGCCGCGGCCAGGGGAGGGGACTGATGATCAGCCCTGGGGTGACCCTCGGCGGCCGCTATCGCCTCGACGAGCGGATCGCCGGCGGCGGGATGGGCGACGTGTGGCGCGGCACCGACGAGGTGCTGGGCCGGACGGTCGCCGTCAAGATCCTGCTCCCGGCCCTGCTGGACGAGCCCGGCTTCGCCGAGCGGTTCCGCGGCGAGGCGCGCACCATGGCCACGATCAACCACCCCGGGGTCGTCGACGTCTACGACTACGGCAGTGACCAGCAGCTGGCGTTCCTGGTCATGGAGTACGTCGAGGGCGACGCCCTGTCGCGCACCCTGAGCCGGGTGGGCCGGCTGACCCCGGCGCGCACGATGGCGCTGGTGGCGCAGGCGGCCGACGCGCTTCAGGCCGCGCACGCGAACGGCATCGTGCACCGCGACGTCAAACCGGGCAACCTTCTGGTACGGCCGAACGGCACGCTCGTCCTGACCGATTTCGGCATCGCGCGCTCGGCGCTGGTCGGCCAGCTCACCGTGGCCGGCTCGGTGCTCGGCACCGCCTCGTACATCTCGCCCGAGCAGGCCTCCGGCGAGGTCGCCACGCCCGCCTCCGACGTGTATGCGCTCGGCGTGGTCGCGTACCAGTGCCTGTCGGGCCACCGCCCGTTCGACGGCGCCACGCCGATCGAGATCGCGATGAAGCATGTCCGGGAGACGCCCCGGCCGTTGCCCGCCGACATTCCGCCGCCGGTACGCGCCATCGTGGACCGTGCGCTGGCCAAGAACCCCGGCGAGCGCTGGCCGTCCGCCTCGGCGATGGCCGCGGTCGCCCGCCAGGCCGCGTCCGCGCTGGCCAACACCGCGCAGCAGCCCGCCGGCGCCGCCCAGCCCGTGCGCGCCGCCGGCGCCGGCCCGATAAGCCCGGCCGCCCGGCCGCACTCGGGCGCCGCCGCGCCCGGCTCTCCGGTGACCGGCAGCGCCCGCCCGCCGTACCCGCCGGTGCCCCGACCCGTCTCGGGGGCGCGCGGAGCGGCATCGGTACCCTCGGGACCGCCGGTGCAGCCGTACCGGCCGCCCTATGGCGCGCCGGCCCAGCCGGCGTCGACGGTCAAGCCCGAGAGCTCGGCCGGCCGGCAGGTGCTCATCGTTCTCGCCGTCGTCCTCGCACTGCTGGTCCTGCTGTGTGCCGGGGTCATCTCGTTCCTCTACAAGCAGGGCAAGCAGAAGAGCAGCGCACAGAGCGACCGGCCGGTCACCGCGGTGGTCGTCCACACGGGCACCGCCGACAATGAACCGTTGGCGGCGTCGTACCGTCTAACCAGACAGGCGGGCGCCAAACCCGGCTGGACCCGAAACGAAGGACGACAGACGCTATGACGGCGCAGGCCCGCCTGCTCGGTGGCAGGTATCAGGTCGGCGAGCTATTGGGCTACGGCGGCATGGCCGAGGTGCACCGAGGACGCGACCTCCGGCTCGGCCGCGACGTGGCCATCAAGATGCTGCGCACCGACCTGGCCCGCGACGCGACCTTCCAGGAGCGGTTCCGCCGTGAGGCGCAGAACTCCGCGGCGCTCAACCACCCGGCGATCGTCGCCGTCTACGACACCGGCGAGGAGATCTCGTCGACCGGCGAGAAACTGCCGTTCATCGTCATGGAGTTCGTCAACGGACGGACCCTCAAGGAAGTGCTCGCCCAGGAGCAGCGGATCCAGCCGCGCCGGGCGCTCGAGATCATCGCGGACATCTGCGCGGCCCTGGAGTTCAGCCACCGGCACGGGATCATCCACCGGGACATCAAGCCCGGCAACGTGATGATCACGCAGAACGGCCAGGTCAAGGTCATGGACTTCGGCATCGCCCGGGCCCTGGCCAGCGGCGCGACCACGATGACGCAGACCAGCGCCGTGATCGGCACCGCGCAGTACCTCTCGCCCGAGCAGGCGCGCGGCGAGGCCGTCGACGCGCGCTCCGATGTGTACGCGGCCGGCTGCGTTCTGTTCGAGCTGCTCGTCGGGCACCCGCCGTTCGTCGGGGACAGTCCGGTCAGCGTGGCGTACCAGCACGTCCGGGAGGACCCGCGGGCGCCCAGCGACGTCAACCCCGAGGTGCCCCGCGACGTCGACGCGATCGTGCTCAAGGCCCTCGCCAAGAACCCGATGAACCGCTACCAGAGCGCCCAGGAGATGCGCGCCGACGCGCTGCGCGCCGTCTCGGGCCGGCCGGTGCTCGCCACCCCGGTGATGAGCGAGGCCGAGACCATTGCGCTCCAGAGTCAGCAGGCCACCCGGCAGTGGCAGCCGCAGGCGGCCACCACCATGCAGCGCCCGGTCCCGGGCATGCCGCCCCGGCCGCCCGAGAAACGCTCGTCGTGGGTGATGGCGGTGCTGGCCGGCCTGGGCGTGCTCGTCGTGGTGGTGCTCGGCGTCGCGCTGGCGATGTCGCGCAACAGCAACAAGACGCCCGACGGCGGCCAGTCGCAGGCCGCGACGGTGGCGATGCCCCGCCTCAAGGGCCTGACCGACGCGCAGGTGCAGACCGCCATCGCGCAGGCGAAGCTGACGAACGTGACCGCCGAGACACCGAAGACCGACAAGGACTGCGACGGCACGGTCGTCAACCAGAACCCGCAGCCCGGCGCCCAGATCCCCACCGACCAGGCCGTGACCTATCAGCTGTGCGTCCCGCCGGAGCAGGTCACCGTGCCGGACAACCTGGTCGGCAGCACCAAGGAGGTCGCCGACGCGGCGCTGCGGGAAAAGAACCTCACCCCGCAGTACAAAGAGGTGAACAGCTCCAAGCAGGCCGGCATCGTCACCGACGTGCAGCACGCGGGCGACAAGGTCGACCCCGGCTCCACGATCGTGGTGAGCATCTCGAAGGGCAACCAGCTCAAGATGCCGAAGGTGACCGGGCAGTCCGAGGAGACCGCGGTGGCCCTGCTCGACCAGGCCGGCTCCGGCACCTTCAACGTCTCCCGGAAAGAGGTCCCGGCCACCGACCCGAGCCAGATCGGCACGGTCGTGCAGCAGGACCCGCGGCCCGGCGCCACGGTGGAGAAGGGCGAATCGGTCACGATCACGGTCGCGGTCGACGCGACCAACCCGAGCGGCGACCCGACGCCCGACGGCACCGAGACGCCCGGCGGCAACGGTGGTGGCACCGGCGGCGGCCAGGTCCTCGACCGGGCGGTCGCGATCGTGCGCCCGGAAAGCTAGCCGGGGACTCCTACAGACCCTAAGCGGTAGCGAACGCCGCTCGGCGCCGGGACTCGACCTCGGCGGCGAGCGGCGGCGCCTTGTCCAGGGCCGAGGGCAGGCCGCAGGAGGCCAGCCAGTTCGCCAGCATGGTGTGGCCGCCCTCGGTGAGCACCGACTCGGGGTGGAACTGGACGCCCTCGATCGGCAGCGTGCGGTGGCGCATGGCCATGACGACGCCCGACTCGGTGCGGCCGGTCACCTCGATCTCGTCGGGCAGCGTCCCGGGGAGCACGGCCAGCGAGTGATAGCGGGTGGCGGTGAACGGGTCGGGCAGGCCCGCGAGCACACCCGCGCCGGTGTGGCGGACCTCGGAGGTCTTGCCGTGCAGCAGCTCGGGGGCGCGGGTCACGGTGGCGCCGAAGGCCGCGCCGATGGCCTGATGGCCGAGGCAGACGCCGAACATGGGCACTTTTCCGGCGTACGCCCGAATCGTCTCCATCATGATGCCGGCGCGTTCCGGCGTGCCCGGCCCCGGCGAAAGCAGAATGCCGGCGGCGCCGAAGGTGCCGACCTCGGCCACGCTGATCTCGTCGTTGCGCCGCACCTCGCACTCCGCGCCGAGCTGGCCGAGATACTGCACCAGGTTGAAGACGAACGAGTCGTAGTTGTCGATCACAAGAATGCGCACGTCAGTCACCTGGTAGGCCGGTCGACGCCTGCTTGGACGTCGCGGAGGTCGAGGGGTGCGGGGCGTTGGACTCCACGCTGTACGGGATCTCGTCGGGACCGTTGTCACTGTCCGGCGTGACCGCGTTGGGGTCCTCCTGGGCCGGACCCTGCTCAGACCCGGAGCCGACCTGGACGTCGTCGAAGGGCAGCAGCGGGGTGGCCCACGGGAAGATCACGTACCAGAGCAGGGCGACGGTGGCCACGGTGAGGCCGATCGAGCCCACCACCTTGCCCCAGATACCGAACGGGAGCTTGCGCCAGATCCAGGCGTACATCGCCTACGCCTTCGTCTTCATCTCGGCCGGCATGCCGGCGTCGGGCAGGGACTGGTCACGCGGCACCTTCGAGGCCAGCTGGGCGTGCACGATGAGCCGCTGATAGTTGTTGAACTTCGGGTTGCAGGTGGTCAGCGTGAGCAGGGCCTTCGTCGGTTTCACGCCGGGCTTGTCGGGCACCGGGGCGACGACCTCGACCGCGTCGGGCGTGACCACCTCGTGGCCGTAGACCTTGTAGACGTACCAGAACTCGCGGGTCTCCACGCCGATCACGTCGCCGGGCTTGAGCTCGTCGAGCCGCCAGAAGATCTTGCGGATGCGGTGCCCGGCGACCGAGAAGTTGCCGATCTGGCCGGGCAGAGCGGTGTCCGGGTAATGGCCGGGCGCGTACTTGATGTCCTGCGGCCGGACACCGTTGACGACCACCCACTCCTTGTCGAGCTTGGGAATGTAGAGCCGGCCGACCAGGCTCTCGCCGGGCGCCGCCGGACCCTGCTTGGTAGGGGCGGCGGATGGGCCGACGGTCGGGTCGTTCCACTGCTGGTCGAGCTCGTCGGTCAGCGCGTTCTGCTCGTCCTGCACCTTCGCCGAGTTGCCGAAGACCTCGTAGCCCGCGAACAGCAGCACGATCAGCCCAAAGGTGATCATCAGCTCGCCGGAGACGCGGATGCCCGTCCGGATCCGCGAGCCGAGCGACGGGCGGGTGAGCTCGGAGTAGACGCTCTTGTAACCCTCCCCGGTCTGCTCGGGACGAAGCTTGACCACCCGCTCGCCGCGTTTCGGCTGCACGTCGTCGGACTCCTCGGTGGGCGCGGGGGCCGGGTCGGGCCCGCCCGGCCGGACCGGGGGCGCCGCCGCGGCACCGAGGGCGGCGTCGGGGTCGGCGCCGGCCATGGCGGCCTTCGCCGCAAGACCCGGGACCGCGGACATGAGGGCGGTCGGGGCTTTGATCGCGGGTGGCGGCTGGGTGGTGGCTTGCGGTGGCACCGAGGGGAGTACGCCGGTGGGCGCGTCCACCGTGCGAATGACGGCCGTCTGATTCGGGTCCTGTCGCGGCGTCGCCTGATACGGGTCCTGTCGCGGGCCCGCGGCCGGGAGGGGTTGGGTGGCCGAGGGTGGCGGCGTGGCCGGGAGCGGCTGCGTCGCGGCGATCGGCGGGAGCGGCCGGGCGGCCGGGGGTGGCGCAGCGGCCGGGAGCGGCTGCGTCGCCGAGACCGACGGCAGCGGCTGGGTGGCCGAGGGTGGCGGTGCGGTCGCGGCCGGCTGGGTGGCCGAGGGCCGCGGTGTGGCCGGGAGTGGCTGGGTGGCGGAGATCGGCGGCGCCAGCGGGCGCGGCTGGGCCGCCGACGGCGGTGGCGCGGCCGGGAAGGGCTGGGCGGCCGACGGCGGTGGCGTGGCCGGGAAGGGCTGTGCAGTCCGGAAGGGCTGGGCGGCCCCGTGGGGCGACGCGGCTGAGTAGGCCGGGGCGGCGGACTGCGCGGGCGGGTAGCCGGGGGTGGCCGGGCTGACCGGGGTCTGCGGGCTCGCCGGCGGGTGGGGGAAGCCGTTGTGCGGGGCGGCGGCGTTGCCTCCGTTGTTGGCCGCGGCGCCGGTGGCCGCGTTGCCTGCTGCCCCGGTTGCCGTGCTGGCTGCTGCCCCGGTTGCCGTGCTGGCTGCGGTGCCGGTTGCCGTGCTGGCTGCGGTGCCGGTTGCCGCGCCGGTTGGCGCTCCGAAGAAGCTGAACGAAGGGTCGACCGCGGCTGCTGGGGCCGGCGGTTCCGGGTCGCGGCGCCGGGCGGCCGTGGCGGCCGCGTGGACCTCGTCGATCGACGGGGCCAGGCTGGGCACGTTGGTGGAGACGTGGGGGTTTGTCGGTTGCGTGTAGTTGTCCCGGACGGCCGCTATCCGGCGCTCCGCGGCGGCGTCGGTGCCGATCACCGCCGTCTCGGCGGCCGCCGGCTGGGCCGGCGAGGGCGGCGCGGGCGGCGGCGGCACGGGCCGGGACGCGGCGGTGGGTTGCGTCGGTGGTGGCGGCGACATGGGCCGGGCGGTGGCGACGGCCGGGGCGGTGGGTTGCGCGGGTGGTGGCGGCGAAGCGGGGCGGGCTGCGGCGGGCGGTGGAACGGCACCTGCGGCGGGTGGTGGGACGGCCGCCGCGCCGGGCCGGGCCGGGGGTGGGGTGGCGGGCGCGCCCAGGCCTACCTGGGGCGCGAGCGGGCCGCCGGGCACGCCGTCGGGAGACGCGTCGGTGATCCGAGGGATGTACGCCGTCTGGGCGTCACCGTCGGGAGCGCGGTGCCGGCCCGAATTGGTACCCGCCGGCGGGGTGTCCGGATCCGTCATTACTCGGCAACCCGAGCGGATCGGAGGTCACTGGACCCGTCGTACGCCCGCACAGTCACGTTCCTCTCCACGGTTTCGGTGTAGCCGAGGCCGAAGTCGGCGACCGCATCCCGGAATTGCTGGACCCCTTCCGCGGATTCCAACGCGCGATGCATCGCTGTGGGTTCGCCAATCGCCGTGATCTTGAATGGTGGTGAGAAGACCTGGCCATGAAGTAGCAGCGTGTTGCCGACACAGCGTACCGCGCTGGTCGAGACGACGCGGACATCCATGATCGACATTGCCTCGGCCCCACCTGCCCAGAGTGCGTTCACGACCGCCTGAACATCACCCTGGTGGACGACGAGATCGTCATTGTCGGGGGCGTTCGGGCCGAGGTCGGCGCCGCGCCGGGGCGAGTCGTTGAGGGTGACGGTGATGCCAGGCCCGCGCAGCGCGGTGAACCCGGCCGGGGCCCGCAACGCGTCCGCTCTCTCTCGTGCCGCCTTGACCGGCTGGTCGACCTCGGCGAGCTGGGCGGTGTCCTGATCGACCTCGGCGCGCAGCTTCGCGGCCGCCTGCTCGCGGGCGTCGAGGCGCACCTGCTTGTCGGTGATGAGCTGGGCGAGCTGGGGCCGTCGGTCGTCGCGCAACTGGGTGCCGTCGGCGGTACGTGCCGAGGTGGTGAACAGCAGCCCGGCCACGAGAGCGATCAGCGGCACGCCGACCGTCCACCGGGTGCGTTCGCCACCCGTTCGGGGACGCAGGCCGCGGAGCGCACGCCGCAACACGAGCCGCCAGGACGGCGTGCCGGTCGTGTACTCCAAGGTCGCCATCCTCCCGATTTACGGCGCCGGACATTTTCCTCGCCTGGCGGGTGCCGGTCTGCGCGCCGCCTTGACTACGCTAGCCGGTGAACAGTATTCGCCACGGGCAGCAGTCGGGGCATCCCGAGCCGCTCAGCGGTGGGTTGTTCACCACTTGTTGCCCTTCAGGAGAGCACCGTGCCGAAGTCTCAGGTTCGCAAGAAGAAGGTCTACACCCCGCCGACGGACGTCCGTCCGGCGGTGGCGGCGGCGTCCAAGAAGCCGAGCCCGACCTGGCTGCCGATCACCGCGGTCACCCTGATCGTGGTGGGCATCGCCTGGCTCGTCGTCTACTACCTGTCCTCGCAGAAGTGGCCGGTGGAGTCTTGGTCGTATTGGAATCTCGCGGTCGGCTTCGGCTGCATGGTCGCCTCGCTGGGCATCCTGTCCCGCTGGCGTTAGGCCCGCGATGCCCGCTTGATGCGGGTAATGTGACGTTCGTCTGATTTGGCGCACCCCGCGATGGAGCGGGGTGCGCTTTCGCGCCCCGGCAACGCCCTTGATAGATCTCAACAATATGCACTCACAGTGCAAGTTGAGGGCGCCTATTACCCGTGGGTAACATAAGGCAGCCGATCGAGGAGGCAACGCAGATGGGGATCGCGCAGATAGTCGCCACCGTTCTGGCCGGCGCCGTCACGATCACGGCCGTCGTGCTGGCGGTGCGAGCCGTTCTGACGATCACGTCGGTGATCCGGCAGGGTCAGCCGGCCCCGGAGCGGTTCACCGGCAAGGGCACCCGCACCACCACGATGCTGCGGGAGACGCTCGGTCACACCCGGATGCTGAAGTGGTCGGCGATCGGCGCGGCGCACTGGTTCGTGATGGTCTCCTTCCTGATCCTGTTTCTGCTGGTGGTGGAGGCGTACTTCGAGGTCGTCGACCCCGAGGGCGGCCTGCCGGTCATCGGGCACTGGTTGCCGTACGGCCTGGTCACCGAGTGGATCGGCATCCTCGGCCTGGCGGGCATCGGCTACCTGGTCTTCGTCCGCCAAAAGTCGATCAGGTCCAAGCGGAGCAGGTTCCTCGGCTCGACGATGTGGCAGGCCTACTTCGTCGAGGGCGTGATTCTCGGCGTACTCGTGTGCGGGTTTTTGATCCGGGGTTTCAAGGTCGCCAACGGCACGTTCGAGTTCCCGTCCTGGGCGACGCCGCTGTCGCACGCGGTGGGCGACGTCTTGCCGCAAGCGGCGGACGGGCCGACCTGGGTCGCGCTGGTGAAGTTGCTGATCTCGATGGGCTGGCTGATCACGATCGGGTTGAACCCGACGATGGGGGTGGCCTGGCACCGGTTCCTGGCGTTCGTCAACATCTTCTTCAAGCGCAGCCCGGAGAAGCCGGCCGGTTCCGGTCTGGGTGCGCTGCGGCCGATGATGAGCGCGGGCAAGCCGCTGGACTTCGAGGAGGCCGACCCGGAGAAGGACCAGTTCGGCGTCGCGCAGGTGGAGCAGTTCACCTGGAAGGGGCTGTTGGACTTCTCCACGTGTACGGAGTGCGGCCGCTGCCAGTCGCAATGCCCGGCCTGGAACACCGCCAAGCCCCTGTCACCGAAGCTGCTCGTGCTGTCGCTGCGCGATCACGCGTACGCGAAAGCCCCTTATCTTCTGGCCGGCGGCGGCAAGGATCTCACCGGCGAGGAGAAGGCCACCGCCGACCAACTCGCCAAGGTGGACGTCCTGGCGATGGCCGAGTCGGAGCGGCCGTTGATCGGTGGCGCCGACGAGAACGGGATCATCGACCCGGATGTGTTGTGGTCGTGCACCACGTGTGGGGCGTGTGTGGAGCAGTGCCCGGTGGACATCGAGCATGTCGATCACATCGTGGACATGCGGCGGTATCAGGTGTTGATCGAGTCGTCGTTCCCGGCCGAGGCCGGGGTGATGCTGCGCAACCTGGAGAACAAGGGCAATCCGTGGGGTGCGCCGCAGAACACCCGGGAGGATTGGACCAAGGGTCTGGGCTTCGAGGTGCCGCGGGCCGGTTCCGGCGCGGATTTCGAGTATTTGTTCTGGGTGGGTTGCGCGGGCGCGTTCGAGGATCGGGCGAAGAAGACCACCCGGGCGGTGGCGA
>NZ_JBHTBJ010000036.1:0-73056 GCF_042664765.1 Paractinoplanes rhizophilus
CGCCTGCTGCTGGACCTGCCGCAGGCGTCGCCCACCGAGGACGGCGGCGTGCTGCTGTCCCTGCTGAACCCGGCCGACGAATGGCCGGCCCCGGAGGCGGCGGTCGAGCTCGGCCGCCGGTTGGCCGAGGCCGGCGTCCTGTTCCCGGCGACCGGGTCCTGAGAAGGCGTGGTGGCGGGCGTCCGGCCCGCCACCCACGCTGCCGGCGCTCCGGTGCGCCACATCAAAGTTCCACGTCACCTCGTGATCAACCCGGACACGGTGCGCGGCCTGGCGAGACCGGCGCGATGGTCCCCGGAGGGCCGCCACGCCCAGGGTCAAGGTGGTCATCACGGTCTGACTGGCATGACGCGCTCAGTGTGGTCGATAGAGTTCGATTCCCGTCACCATGGTGAGATGAGCAGGCGGCGGGCGAATCTGCTGGCGGGTGGACTGGCGTTGCTGATCGTCGTGGCCGCCGGAATCTGGATTGCGGCCGATCACCGGGGCACCGCGGCGGAGCAGGCCGCGACGGCCACGATCAGCGGTGGTGACACCGGCGTCCTGGCCGTGTCGGTGGCCCTGCTGCTGGTAATCGGGGAACGGTGGATGAGCGGCCGCCGGCGCCGCCGGGAGGCGGTTTCGGCCGGGGCTGTGGGCGCGTCTCGCGGGCACGGTCCGGATCGACTGTCCGATGCCGACTTCACCCGGCTCGGTGTACGGCGGCCGCTCTATGCCGACCAGGCCCCACGGGACCAACTCCCGTACGCGCCCCGCGGCTTGCTCGACGACGTTCTCGACCGCGCCCTGCGGGACCACCCTTTCGTTCTCGTGCACGGACCATCGGCCGCCGGGAAGTCCCGGTCGGCCGTCGAGGCGGCACGGCGCCAATACGGTGACCGCCCGGTCATCGTCCCGGACCGGCGTCCGAACGTTCTCCACGAGATAATTCGGGCTGACGCGGTTCCGCCGAGAGCCGTGATCTGGCTGGACGATCTCAACGAGCATCTTGATGCGAACCTGGGCGCGGTCACCGTCGGCGACATCACCCGACTGCTGGAGCTGGACGACGTGCGGATTGTCGGAACGATGCGCGCCTCCGCGTTTTCGCAGACCTTCGACAGCCAGGGCGAGATCCAGTCCACCCATCGCGGCGTCCTCGACCTGGCCGAGCGGGTCGAGTTCCCGGCCATGGACGAGCGTGATCGCGCCGCCGCGGCCGAACGCCTCTCCGACCATCCGGACGTGGTGGACGCCCTCGCCCGTGGCATGAGTCTCGGCGAGTACCTTTCCGCCGGCCCGGAGCTGGTCGGCCAGCTCGGACCGACGGCGCCGCCGGAAGGCCTTGCGGTGGTCCACGCCGCCGCGGCATGGTTCCGGGCTGGCATGTCCGGGGCCGCGCCCGACGCTTTTGTCCGGGCCGTCTACCCGCGGTACCTGGTTGATCATCTACAGGGCGCCGGTTACGACCGGGGCCGGGCGTGGGCGGCCAAGCCGGTGTCGGGCGCCCGGATCATCTCGGTCGGGCCGGACGGCGGGATCACGCTCCACGACTACGTCATCGACCATCTCACCGCCAAATCCCCGAAGGGACTGCCCGCCCCGGTCTGGGATGCCCTGGCCGAGGAACTCGCGCCGAACTTCGACGCAATCTTCCAGGTAGCGGTGACGGCCGTCGTCACCCACGATGATCATGCCGCCGGAGTTCGGCTGATCCGGCTCGGGGCTGAGGCCGGTCATCCCCTTTCCCGGACGGCCCTCGGCTGGTGGCTGCTCGATATGGGCACCCAGGAGGCGCGGGATGAGGCGCTGTGGTGGCTGCGGACGGCGGCCGAGAGCGACGACACGGACGCGATGCGGCTGCTCGGGCAGGCTCTGCTGGCGCTCGGCCAGGACCGCCAGGTCGACGAGCCGGTGTACTGGCTGCGGCGGGCGGCTGACCGCGGCGACGAGGAGGCGGCGACCCAACTGTTGTCGGCCCTCGTCAACCGGCACCGGCCGGAGGATCTGGACGAGGCCGAACCGCGGCTCCGCGCCGCGGCCGACAGCGATCCCACGCCGGCCAACCACCGGGAACTGGCCGCCCTGCTGATCTGGCGCGACACCGCGCCGGCCAGATCCGAGGCCGCCGGCCTCCTCCGGCCGCTCGCTCTGTCCGGCGACCCGTCGGCGCAGTTCCTGCTGTTCCGGGCCTTCCAGGACGCCGACCCGGCCGAGGCCGGGCGATGGCTGGACGCGGCGGCCAAGGCCGGACACCCTCGGGCTGCAACCCAGCTTGGTCTGCGACGGCAGGAGGCGGAGGACTTCGCGGACGCCGAACGCTGGTTCCGGATGGCAGCCCAGGCCGGTGAGTCATACGCCATGATGTTGCTGGCAGTGCTGCTGGTCCGCGGTGACGACGGCGAACGGCTCAACGAGGGTGTCGAATGGGCGACGAAGTCGGCCGAAGCCGGGAACTGGCACGCCGTGGACATCCTGCTGAAGTTGCACGGTCTGGCCGAGGACGAGTCCACGCCGTGGCTTCGGAAGGCAGCCGCCGCAGGCCACCCCGAGGCCGCAACCCGTCTGGCCATGTACCTGGTCCGTGACAAGGGGCCGGAGAGCCTGGCCGAAGCCCGGCCGTGGCTCCGGCGGGCGGCCGATGCCGGATCGCCGGACGGGATGTGCTTCCACGGCTGGTTCATGTATGCCCAGGACGGCCCGGAGCATCGCGCGGAGGCTCTGACCTGGCTGCGGCGATCGGCCGAGGCCGGATCGGCCCAAGGGATGCTGGTGCTCGGCGCGATCCTCCGGGAAGCCGAGGCCACCGAATCGGAGGGCCGGGAGTGGATCCGACGGTCCGCCGAGCTGGGCGAGATCAAGGCCATGAATCAGTACGGCAAGATTCTGCTCGACGAGCTCAAGCCGGTGGAGGCGCTGGCCTGGTGGCAGAAGGCGGCGGCCCGCGGCGATGCCGCCGCGCAAACCCTGGTCGACAAGTTCCGGGAGTACGGGTTGAACTGACCCGTGCGCCCACCGGCTCCGACGCCGACTCTCCCGGATCGTGGCGACTCGTCGGTGGTCTGTTGATCACTGGGCCGGCGGGCTCGTCTCGGACCGCAGGTGTTCGCGCAGCCAGCTTTCGGTGTTGCTGACGTGCAGCAGCGCCGCGGCCTGTGCGAGTGGGCCGTCGTGGGTGGCCAGCGCCTGGTAGATCGCCGCGTGCTCGGCGACGGTGCGGTCGGCGGCGTCGCCGTCGACGAGGCCGCGCCAGATCCGGGCCCGCACGGTTCTGCCGGAGATGCCCTCCAGCAGCGTCAGCAGGGTGTCGTTGCCGGTGGCCGCGATCACGGCCCGGTGGAAGGCGGCGTCGTGCAGGTTGAGCAGCTCGACGTCGTCGCGGGCGGCGTGCATCGCGTCGAGGTGCTTCTTCACCTCGGCCAGGTCCGGCTCGGCGATCCGGGCGGCGGCCAGCGCGACCGCCACCGGCTCGAACAGGCGCCGTACCTCCATGATCTCGAGCAGCGAGCCGGTGTCGCCCTGCAGCAGCTCGACCGCGCCACCGAGGCCGCCGAGCAGCAGGTCGGGCTGCAGGCTGGTGACGTAGGTGCCGTCGCCCCGGCGGACCTCGAGGACGCGGGCCACCTCGAGGACCTTGACGGCCTCGCGAGTGAGGTTGCGGGACAGGCCCAGTTGCGCGGCCAGCTGGGGCTCCGGCGGCAGTTTCGACCCCGGGGCGAGCTCGCCGGACCGGATGAGCTCGCGGATGTGGGCGATGGCCTTGTCGGTGAGTGACATGCGGGATTCCTCCACGGCGACCAGGGCGGGCCTCGGCTCCGGCTTGATCGCCTCAGCGGAGCGTAGCAGCGAGCAGGGGACAGGCAGGCCGGACGTAGGCGGCCGACTAGTCCGGCTTGAAGGAGGGGCGCCCTCGCCCTTCTCCCCGGGGCGCCCGCTCCAGTCCTCGGTCAGCTGAACGAGCTGACGTTCTCCTTGGTGACCATCTCGGTGCCGGTGTCGATGGTGGCCGGGACGGTCTGGCCGCGGGCCGCCGCGACCGCGGTCTCGATGCCCTGCGACCCCATCTTCGCGGGGAACTGGGCGACGGATCCGGTCTGCTCGCCGGCCTTGATGGCGGCCAGCTCGTCCGGTGAGGCGTCGAAGCCGACGACGGTGATGCTGCCCGGCTTCTTCCCCGCGCCCTTGACGGCCTGCAGCGCGCCGGTGATCGGGGGACCGCAGGCGCCGTAGATGGCGGTCAGGTCGGGATGCGCGGTGAGCAGGTCCTGCGCGGCGTTCAGGCCCTTGGTCTGGTCGCAGTCGGTGGCGGGCTCGCCCACGACCTGCGCCTTGGTGCCGAGGGTTTCCTTCATGCCCTTGACCCGGTCGTCGAGCGACGGGTTGCCCACTCGCCCCTGCAGCACGCCGATCTTGGCGCCGGCCGGCAGCTGACCGGCCAGCCAGGTGCCGGCGAGCTTCCCGCCGGCCAGGTTGTCGGTCGCGACCACCGAGCTCTTGCCGGTCCATCCGGGGATGTCGTTGTCGACCAGAACCACCTTGATGCCGGCCTGGACCGCCTTGTCCAGCGCGGTCTGTACCGCCGGGCTGGTCGGGGTGATCGCGATGGCCTTGACGCCCTTAGTGATCATGTTCTCGATGATGTTGATCTCGCCCTCGTCGTCGGTGCCGCTCTTGCCCTGGCCGAAAAGCACCTCGACGTCGGCGTGCTCCGCGTCGTACTTCTTCACCGCGTCGACCATGGTGTCGTAGAAGTCGACCGGGAACTTGGTGATGAAGCCGACCTTGAGCGCCTCGGTGCTCGTGCCGGATCCTGCGCCCTGGTCGTCGGAGGAGCAGGCGCCGAGCGGCGTGCACAGCGCCGCAGTGATGGTCGCAGTGAAGAGAGTGATGAGTCGTGGTCTGCGCTGCATCGCTATCTGGTCTCCTTCGGACGGTCAGCCCGCCCCGCCCACGATGAGTGACACGATCCTTTCCTTGTTCTCCGGCCGGGGAACAGCCTCCCCGACCGCACGGCCGCGGCGCATGACCACGGCCCGATCCGCTATCTCCATCACGTGGTCCATCGCGTGCGAGACCACGATGATGGCGAGGCCCTCGGCGCGCAGGCGCAGGATGAGGTCGAGGACGTGCCGCGACTCGCGCACGCCCAGGGCCGCTGTGGGCTCGTCGAGGATCACCACGTTGGTGGCGAACGCCGCCGCCCGGGCGACGGCGACCGCCTGCCGTTGGCCGCCGGACATGAGACCGACGGGGGTGCGCAGGTCGCGTACGCCGACCTCGAGCCGGCGCAGCACGGACGCGGTCTCGTCCGTCATGGCCCGCCGGCGGACGAATCGCAGGCCGCGGGGCAGCCATCGGGGCGCGGCGACCTCGCGACCGGCGTAGAAGTTCGCCGCCGGGTCGAGGTTGTCGAACAACGCCAGGTCCTGGTAGACGGTCTCCAGGCCGAGCGCCCGAGCGGCGGCCGGCGATCCGGGGTCGACCCGCCGGCCGTCCACCTCGACGGTGCCCGCGTCCAGCCGGTGCACGCCGGTGACGCATTTGATGAGCGTGGACTTGCCGGCGCCGTTGTCGCCGAGCAGGGCCAGCACCTCGCCGCGGCGGGCGTCCAGGTCGATGCCGTCGAGCGCGACCACCGCGCCGAAGCGCTTCGTGGCGCCGCGCACGCTGAGCGCGGGCGGGTTCGCGGTCATGAGTGTGCCCCCTGCAGGATCCGGAGGCGTTCCTCCAGCCGCCCGCGGAGGACGTCGAGCTCGACGGCGAGCACGATCACCACGCCGATGACGATCGGCTGCAGGAAGGCGTCCACGTCGAGCAGGTTCATCGCGTTGCGGATGACGCCGATCATGAGGGCTCCGACGATCGCGTTGCCGACGTGGCCGCGACCGCCGTGGAAGCTCGCGCCGCCGATGACCACCGCGGCGATGGCGTCCAGTTCGGCGAGCTCGCCGAAGGTGGGCGACCCACCGTTGAGCCGGCCCGCGTTGATGACCGCCGCCACGCCGGCCGCCAGTCCGCTCAGGACGTAGACGGAGACCACCACGGATTTGACCGGGATGGCGGCCCGCCGGGCGGCGTCCGGGTTGCCGCCGACCGCGAAGATCCACCGGCCCCAGACCATCGACCTGGTGAGCACCAGCGTGACCAGGGCCAGCGCGGCCACCAGGAAAGCCGAGTACGGCAGCCAGCCGATCGCTCCGCCGCCGATGGTCTGGACCAGCCGCGGCATGCCGCTGATGGGTTGCCCGCCGGAGAGCCACAGTGCCAGCCCGCGGGCGATGCTCAGCATGGCCAGGGTCATGATGAAGGGATGGGGCAGGCGGCCCCAGACCAGGACCACCCCGTTGACCACGCCGACGGCGGCGCCGGTGGCCAGCATGGCCAGGATGACCAGCGGGCCGGAGCCGACCGAGCCGAACACGAGCGCACCCACGACCGCGGAGAGGGCGAGCGTCGAGCCCACCGAAAGATCGATGCCGCGAGTGACGATCACCAGGAGCTGGGCCAGGGCGAGGATGGTGATCACCGCGGTCTGGCTGAGCACGTTGCCGAGGTTCCGGGTGGTGAAGAAGACGGGGGACAGGGCGGCGGCCGCGAGCACCACGATCAGCAACATCAGGGCCGGCCCGATCCGCAATGCGCGCAAGCCCAGGTCAGGCAGGCTGCTCGGGCCGGGCGCGGGGCGCGCCGACCCGCCGGAACCGGAAGGTTCGGATGGGCCGTCGGCGGCGCGCACCGGGCCGGCGGCTGACGTGCCCGGCTGAGCGTCACGCTGGACGGCGTCGGGTGCCATGAGACCTCCACGAGGTGCCGGACCGGCTCAGGGTGGTGGCTGCGATAAGTAGCGGGAATCTAACCCGGGATTCATCCCATGTCCATAGCTCGCGCAGCTGCTCATGTAAGGGCTATGTAACCAGGCGGCGGGTAAATCCGACGGTTTTGTCGGGATAATTACCCCCGTATCGGGCAACCAGGACGCCTGGCCCGTCCGTCGCTTGAGAAGATTCATGGGATTAATTTGCAGCACGGTCCCCCACGTCGCCGGCGCAAGCGTCGCAGCTCGATTGATGGGATGACTCGACGGCCGAGTCGACGGATCTTCCGGAGAAATGCCGACGACGTCTGGACACCTCGCGGGCTCGGGCCTTAAATACATCCCATGTCATGTGAGAACGTCACCGGGTGTTCTCGCGTCCGAAACATCGCCCGTCCATCTGGCCGACCAGTAGGAAAGAGCAGCGATGAAACACATAGCCGTCCTGCGCACCGTCGTCTCCGTCACGTCCGCGCTGATCCTGGTCAGCGCCTGCAGCAACGCTTCCGGCACCGGCACCGCGGCGGACGGCAAGCCTGTCGTGGGCGTCGACTACCCCCGGTCGGACACCGACTTCTGGAACTCGTTCATCAAGTACACGCCGAAGTTCGGTGACGAGCTCGGGCTGACGCTGAAGACGACGAACTCGCAGAACGACGTCGCCAAGCTGACGGCCAACGTCCAGACCTTCATGAGCCAGGGCGTCAAGGGCGTGGTGATGGCGCCGCAGGACACCGCCGCGATCGCGCCGGCGCTGGATCAGCTGGCCGCGAAGAAGATCCCGGTGGTCACCGTGGACACCCGGCCCGACTCGGGCAGCGTCGCCATGGTGGTCCGGGCGGACAACCGCGCCTACGGCACCAAGGCGTGCCAGTTCCTCGGTACCAAGCTCGGCGGCAAGGGCAAGGTCGTCATGCTGGAGGGCGGCCTCGACTCGATCAACGGCCGGGACCGCACCGAGGCGTTCAACGAATGCATGAAGAGCAACTTCCCGCAGATCAAGGTCTTCGGGGAGGCCACCAACTGGGACGGCGCGGTCGCGGCGCAGAAGCTGCAGACGGACCTGACCGCCAACCCGGACATCAAGGGCGTCTACATGGAGTCGAGCTTCGCCCTCTCCGGTACGTTGCAGTTGCTGAAGCAGAAGGGCCTGCTGGTGGCGCCGGACGACCCGAAGCACGTCTTCATCGTGTCCAACGACGGCATCCCGGAGGAGCTCAAGGACATCGCGGCCGGCCAGATCGACGCCACCGTGTCCCAGCCCGCCGACCTGTACGCCAAGTACGCCCTGTTCTACCTGAAGGCGGCGATCGCCGGGCAGACGTTCAAGCCCGGCCCGACCGACCACGACAGCACGATCATCCAGGTCCGTGACGGGGTCCTCGAGGACCAGCTGTCCGCCCCGCTGGTGACCCGGGACGGCGCGTCATACGGCGGCGTCGCCAGCCTCAAGAGCGAGGACCCCTCGCTGTGGGGCAACAACCTCAGCTGACGCGGCCCACGACAACGAAGGCGGTTGGGATGCCGTACGCATCCGCCCGCGCCGGCGACGGGCGGTCCACCGAGGATCCGCCCGTCGTCCAGGCGACGGGCATCACGAAGAGATACGGGCCTACGGTCGCGCTGAACGGGGCCGGCATCGCGGTCGCGGCGGGGGAGACGCACGCTCTCGTGGGCCGCAACGGGGCCGGCAAGTCGACGCTGGTCTCGATCCTGACCGGGCTGCAGGCGCCGGACGAGGGCGCGGTCAGCTTCGCCGGCCGGCCCGCGCCACGGCTCGCCGAGCGGGACGCCTGGCGCGAACGGGTGGCCTGCGTCTACCAGAAGTCGACGATCATCGGCGAGCTGACCGTCGCGGAGAACCTCTTCCTCAACCGGTACGACCGCGGCCGTACCGGCCTGGTCAAGTGGTCCGCGCTGCGCCGCCGCGCCGCCGAGCTGCTGGCCGCGTGGTCGGTGGATGTCGACCCGCGGACCTCCGCCGGTGACCTCTCGGTGGAGCAGCGCCAGTTCGTGGAGATCGCCCGGGCGCTGTCGTTCGGCGCCCGTTTCATCATCCTCGACGAGCCGACGGCCCAGCTGGACGGGGCGGCGATCAGCCGGTTGTTCGGGCGGATCCGGGATCTGCAGGCGCAGGGCGTGACGTTCCTGTTCATCAGCCACCACCTCCAGGAGATCTACGAGATCTGCGACGTGGTGACCGTCTTCCGGGACGCCCGGCACATCGTGACCGCCCCCGTCGCCGACCTGCCCCGCGCCGACCTGGTCGCGGCCATGACCGGCGACAACGCGGCCACCGGCCGACGGGAGCGCCGGCGTACGGTCGACGCCGCCGCGCCGGCCGCCCTGAGCGTTCGCGACCTGGTCGGCGCCGAGGGCGCCTACCGGGACGTGAGCTTCGAGATCGGCGCCGGCGAGATCGTGGGACTCGCCGGCGCCGCGGGCAGCGGGCGCACCGAGGTGGCGGAGACCGTGGTCGGGTTGCGCGCGCCCGCCGGCGGCCTGGTCGAGATCGCGGGGCGCCGGCCGAGGCCCGGCAGCGTGCCCGACGCGCTGTCGGCCGGCGCCGGGTTCGTCCCGCAGGACCGGCACCAGCAAGGCCTCGTCCCGGGCATGTCGGTCGCCGACAACGGGACCCTGTCGGTGCCGGGCCGGCTGGGCCGGCACGGCTTCATCAACACCCGGCGCCGGGACGCGATCGCCGCCGGCCTGATCGAGAACCTGGCGATCAAGACGCCGAGCCCGCGGCTGCCGGTGTCCGGGCTGTCCGGCGGCAACCAGCAGAAGGTCGTCATGGCCCGGGCGCTGGCCGACAACCCGCGGCTGCTGGTGCTGATCAACCCGACGGCCGGCGTGGACGTACGGTCCAAGGAGTTCCTCCTCGACAAGGTCGAACAGACCGCGCAGTCCGGTGCCGGCGTGCTCATCGCCTCCGACGAACTCGACGACCTGCGCGTCTGCGACCGCGTCCTGGTGATGTTCCAGGCCCGGGTCACCGCCGAGATCGGCCGCGGCTGGCACGACCACGAGCTCGTGGCCGCCATGGAAGGAATGGACCTCGATGCCTGAGACCGCCCTCGCGGAAACCCCCGCACCCGTGGCCGCCGGAAAGCGGCTCATCGGCGGCCGGATCCCCCTCGCGCGGTTGCGTGACCTCGCCCTGGTGCCGGCAATTCTGATCATCGCGCTGGTCGGGCAGATCGTCAGCCCGGTCTTCCTGCAGCCGGACAACCTGCTCAACGTGCTGCAGACGATGTCCGAGATCGCCCTGCTGGTGCTGGCCGAGGCGATGATCCTGATCGTCAAGAAGATGGACCTGTCGCTCGAGTCCACCATGGGTCTGGCGCCCGGCGTCGCCGCCTGGCTGGTCGTGCCGGTCGGCGCCGGGCACGGGCTCGGCCTGCTGCCCGGTGGCTGGGCGATCCCAGTCACCCTCGCCGTGGGCGCGCTCGTCGGCGCCGTCAACGCGATCCTGATCATCCGGTTCGGGCTCAACGGGTTCATCGTCACGCTCGGCATGCTCATCGTGCTGCGCGGCACGCTGACCGGCATCTCCGGCGGCCAGACCTTCTTCCACCTGCCGGCGTCGATGCTCTACCTCGGCACCACCGCATGGCTCGGCGTGCCGGCGTCCATCTGGATCTGCCTGACGCTGTTCGCGGTGGCCATCGTCGTGCTCGGCTGGACCAGCTTCGGCCGGTCCCTGTACGCGATCGGCGGCAACGTCGACGCCGCCAAGGCCGCCGGCATCCGCACCGACCGGGTGCTGTGGATCGTCATCGTCACCGGCAGTGTGCTCGCCGCGCTGGCCGGGCTGCTGCTCTCCGGACGGCTCGCGTCGGTCGCCTCGGCCCAGGGCAACGGCTACATCTTCACCGTCTTCGCGGCGGCCGTCATCGGCGGCATCAGCCTCAACGGCGGCAAGGGCACCATGTTCGGCGCGTTCACCGGCATCCTGCTGCTGTTCATGATCCAGAACGTGCTCACCCTCGCCGGCATCCCCGCGCAGTGGATCGGCGCTCTCAACGGGCTGATCATCCTCGCCGCGCTGATCATCTCGCGGATCACCGGCGGCAAGGTCCAGGACTGAGCCGTGAACCCATCTCTCCCAGGAGTCGCCAGCATGCCTTCGACCGCCCGCATCGTCGCCCTGGACGTCCTGGACGTGCGGTTCCCGACGTCCGAGCACCTGGACGGCTCGGACGCGATGAACCCGGAGCCGGACTACTCGGCCGCCTACGTCCGGCTGTGCACCGACGCCGGCGACGGTCACGAGGGGCACGCTCTCGCCTTCACCACCGGCCGCGGCAACGACGTGCAGGCCAACGCCATCGCCGCCCTCGCCCCGTACGTCGTCGGCCGCACCGTCACCGACATCTGCGACGACCTCGGCGGCTTCGCCCGCACCCTCGTCCACGACCCGCAACTGCGCTGGCTCGGCCCGGAGAAGGGCGCCATGCACATGGCCACCGGCGCCGTCGTCAACGCCGCCTGGGACCTGGCCGCCAAGCGGGCGGGCCTGCCGGTGTGGCGGTTCCTCGGTGAGATGTCCCCGGAGGAGCTGGTCGCCCAGGTCGACTTCCGCTGGCTCTCCGACGCGCTCACCCCGGAGGAGGCGGTGGACATCCTGCGCCGGGCGGAGCCGGGCCGGCGGGACCGGATCGATCTGCTGCTCGCGGGCGGCTATCCCGCGTACACGACCTCGCCGGGCTGGCTCGGCTACACCGACGAGAAACTCGCCCGGCTGGCACGTGAGGCCGTCACCGACGGCTTCAGCCAGATCAAGCTCAAGGTGGGCGCCTCGGTGGAGGACGACGTCCGGCGGATGACCGCCGCCCGCGAGGCGGTCGGTGCCGGGGTACGGATCGCGGTGGACGCCAACCAACGCTGGGACGTGCAGCAGGCGATCGACTGGATGCGGGAGCTGGCGCCGTACGACCCGTACTGGATCGAGGAACCGACCTCGCCCGACGACATCCTCGGCCACGCCACGATCCGCCGGGCCCTACGGCCGATCAAGGTCGCCACCGGTGAGCACGTCGCCAACCGCGTCGTCTTCAAGCAGCTGCTGCAGGCCGGCGCGGTGGACATCGTCCAGATCGACTCGACCCGGGTCGGCGGGATCAACGAGAACATCGCGATCCTGCTGCTCGCCGCCAAGTTCGGCGTGCCGGTCTGCCCCCACGCGGGCGGCGTCGGCCTGTGCGAGATGGTCCAGCACCTGGCCATGTTCGACTACGTCGCGGTCTCCGGCACCATGCACAATCGCGTCATCGAATACGTCGACCACCTCCACGAGCACTTCATCGACCCGGTACGCATCCGCCACGGCCGGTACGTCGCGCCCACCTTGCCAGGGTTGAGCGCCCAGATGCACCCGGCGTCGCTCGAGGAATACGCCTACCCCACCGGACCCGTATGGGCCTCCCGTGTCTGACACCGCCGCCGGCCTGGTCGACGCTCACCACCACCTGTGGGACCTGGCCGCCCGCGCGCAGGACTGGCTCGCCGAGCCGGCATACGCGCCGATCCGGCGCACTTTCACGGTCGACGACCTGCGCGCCACGGCGACGCTTCCCATCGCCGGGCGCCGGCTGAGGGGCAGCGTAGTGGTGCAGTGCGTCACCTCGGTCGCGGAAACCGAGGAACTGCTGGCCCTGGCCGGCCGGGATCCACTGGTGAGGGCCGTGGTCGGCTGGGCCGACCTGGCCGACCCGGCCGTCGGGGAGGTGGTGGACCGGCTCCGCGAGGGGCCGGGCGGCGGCTTCCTGCGGTCGCTGCGCCACCTGGTGCAGGCCGAGACCGACCCGGAATGGCTGCAACGGCCCGCCGTCGAGCGTGGCCTGGCCGCCCTCGCCGAGCGCGGACTCGGCTACGACGTCCTTGTCCGCGCCGGTCAGCTGCCGCAGGCCGTCCGCCTGGCCGAGCGGCTCCCGCAGCTGCGCCTGGTGCTCGACCACGCCGGCAAACCGCCGATCGCCACCGGTGACCTCACCGGGTGGCGGCGCCACGTGCGCGCCCTCGCCGCGCATCCGCAGGTGTGCTGCAAGGTGTCCGGGCTGGTCACCGAGGCCGACCACGCGTCGTGGACGACCGCCGACATCCGCCCGGTGTGGGAGGTGCTGCTGGAGGCGTTCGGGCCGGGCCGGCTGATGTACGGCTCGGACTGGCCGGTCTGCGTGGTCGCCGGCGGCTGGGACCGCTGGGCCGGCACGGTCGGCGAGCTGGTCGGCGAGCTCTCGCCCGGCGAGCAGCACGCCATCGTCGCCGCCACCGCCACCGCCTTCTACCGGATCGACGAACTGCCGCCTGCCCGCCTAGAAGGGACCCTGCCATGACGACCGCAGTCGCCGTCCGCTACCTCGCCGCCCGTACGCTGGAGACGGGACCGGCCGTGACCGCGCCGCCCGGGCCCGGCGAGGTGGAGATCGCTCCCGCCTTCGTCGGGATCTGCGGCACCGACCTCCACATCTTCCACGGCAGCATGGACGCCCGGGTCAAAGCGCCCGCCGTCCTCGGCCACGAGATGTCCGGCCGGATCACTCAGGTCGGAGCCGGCGTGACCGGCTGGCGGCCGGGGGACCCGGTGACCGTGATGCCGCTGCGGTGGGACGGGGACTGCCCGGCCTGCGTCGCCGGCCACCGGCACATCTGCCACCACCTGAACTTCATCGGCATCGACTCGCCCGGTGCCATGCAGCAGCGCTGGACAGTGCCGGCCGACACTCTGGTACGACTTCCCGACGCGCTGGCCCTGGACCGGGCGGCGCTGGTCGAGCCCGTCGCGGTGGCCGTGCACGACGTGGGCCGGGCCGCCGTGCGCGACGGCGAGCGGGTCGTGGTCGTCGGTGGCGGCCCGATCGGCGTGCTCATCGGGCTGGTCGCGAAATCCCGGGGCGCCGACGTCCGGCTGGCCGAGATCAGCGGCTACCGCCGGTCGGTCGCCGAGCGGCTGGGGTTGTCGACCTGGAACCCCGCCGACGACGACATCGCCGAGCTGACCGACGCGTGGACCGGTGGCGCGGGCGCGGACGTCAGCTTCGAAGTGTCCGGCGCGGCGGGCGGGGTCACCACCGCGGTCGACGTCCTCGGCGTACGCGGAAGGCTTTGTCTCGTGGCCATCCACCCCCAACCGCGAGAAATCAACCTGCACCGCTTCTTCTGGCGCGAACTGACCCTGGTGGGAGCTCGGCTGTACGAGCGCGCCGACTTCGAACAGGCGGTGGCGCTCGTCGCCGGCGGCACCGTCCCCGCCGAACTGCTGATCAGCAAAATCGTCCCGCTGGCCGGGTCCGCCGTCGCGTTCGAAACCCTGGAGCGCGGCGACGTGATGAAGATCCTGGTGGAGTGCGTATGAACCCCTTCGACCTGACCGGAAGACTCGCCGTGGTCACCGGCGCCCGGCGCGGCATCGGCCGCGCGATGGCCCTGGCCCTCGCCGAGGCGGGCGCCGACGTCATCGGCGTCAGCGCGAACCTCGAGGAAGCCGGCAGCGCCGTGGAGAAGGACGTCACCGGCGCCGGCCGGTCGTTCGAGGCGATCCGCGCCGACCTCGCGTCGCCCGCAGTCGTGCGGGAGCTGGGGGACAACCTGGCCGGGCGCGAACGGCCGGTGGACATCCTGGTCAACAACGCCGGCACGATCCGGCGCGCCCCGGCCGACCGGCACCCGGACGCCGACTGGGACCTGGTGCTGCAGGTCAACCTCAGCGCCCAGTTCGCCCTCGCGAAGGCCCTGGGCGCCGCGATGGTCGCCCGCGGGACCGGGAAGATCATCTTCACCGCGTCGCTGCTGAGCTTCCAGGGCGGCATCACCGTGCCCGGCTACGCCGCCGCCAAGCACGGCGTCGCCGGCCTGACCAAGGCCCTGGCGAACGAGTGGGCGCCGCGGGGCGTCAACGTCAACGCGATCGCCCCGGGCTACATCGCCACCGACAACAACCAGGCCCTGCGCGACGACCCGGTCCGGGCCGCCGCCATCCTCGACCGGATCCCGGCCGGGCGCTGGGGCGCCGCCGCCGACCTCGCCGGTGCGACCGTCTTCCTCGCCTCTGACGCGGCGGCCTACGTGCACGGCGCGATCCTGCCGGTCGACGGCGGATGGCTCGGCCGATGAGATCCCTGCGACGCCGGCTGGTCGCCGGCACCACGCTGAAGCTGACCGAGCTCGGCTTCGGCGGGTCCACGATCGGCAACCTGTACCGCGAGACCTCACCCGAGGACGCGGCCGGCGCGGTGGCGGCGGCCTGGGGCGCCGGCATCCGCTACTTCGACACGGCGCCGCACTACGGGCTCGGCCTGTCCGAGCGGCGGCTCGGCGCCGCCCTGCGCGGATACCCCCGGGAGGACTTCGTCCTCTCGTCGAAGGTGGGCCGGCTGCTTGTCGACAATCCCACCCCGCGCGGCACCGACACCGAGGGCTTCGCCGTGCCCGACGACCTCTGCCGGAGATGGGATTTCAGCCGCGACGGCGTGCTGCGGAGCATCGACGCCACCCTGTCGCGCACCGGCCTCGACCGGCTGGACCTCGTCTATCTGCACGACCCGGACGACCATTGGCGGCAGGCCGCCGACGAGGCCATGCCCGCCCTCGCCGACCTGCGCGACGAGGGCGTGATCGGGGCCATCGGCGCCGGCATGAACCAGTCGGCGATGCTCGCCCGGTTCCTGCGCGAGACCGCCGCCGATGTCGTCATGCTGGCGGGTCGGTACACCCTGCTCGACCAGTCGGCCCTCGACGACGTGCTGCCGGCCGCGGCCGAGCAGGGCAAGAGCGTCGTCGCGGTCGGCGTGTTCAACTCCGGCCTGCTGTCCCGCGATCGGCCGACGGACGGCCTGACCTACGACTACCAGGTGGCGTCGCCGGAGCTCGTGGACCGGGCCGTGCGCATCGCCGAGGTGTGCGAGGCGTTCGGCACGACCCTGCCGGCGGCCGCGATCGCGTTCCCGTTCACCCACCCCGCCGTCGTCAACGTGACGGTCGGCATGCGAACGGCCGCCCAGGTCGCCCGGAATGCCGAACTACTCGGACGGCCGGCGCCGGCGGACCTGTGGGCGGCGCTGCGCGCCGAAGGTCTGGTGCGCGCCGAGATCATCACGCGTGGATAAGAGGATGGGGAACGGATGAGGCGGGTCGCATCGGTCATACAACTCCGGCCGGAGAAGGCTCAGGAATATCTCGAACTGCACAAGGACGTCTGGCCGGGCGTCGAGCAGCGGCTGCGGGACAGCAACATCACCAACTATTCGATCTTTCTGCGAGACGGGCTGCTCTTCGCCTACTACGAATACGTCGGCGACGATTTCGACGCCGACATGGCAGCGGTCGCCGCCGACGCGACCACCCGCGAGTGGTGGAAGCTGACCGACCCGTGCCAGCAGCCCCTGCCCACCGCCGGTCCCGGCGAACGATGGGTCGAGGCCACGGAGGTCTACCGCCTCCGAGAACAGCCATAGACGGGGGTCATAGCGGTACGTCGTGGCGTGTGACGGGGTCAGCGGTAGGCGCTGACCCCCGCGAGGTCTGCGCCGGGTTGCGCAGCGCGAGTGCCGCGCCGAAGATCGCCGCGTTCTTCGCCGGGGCCATCTTCGACCGCGCCGAGTACGGCCGGTGGGTCATCGACGCGGAGGTGTCGACCAGGACCAGGGTGCGGCCGGTCAGGGCCGGCACGTTACGCACCGACGCGTTGAGCGCCTGATCCAGGCCGTGGCCCAGCGCAGGGACGGCGCCGCGTCGTACGCGGCCAGCCACCGGTACGGGAACATCCGCGACCGCGCGACCTGCTCCGGGTCGGCGAACCGGGCCACGGTCCGCGCGGCCACCGTGTCGGACACGCCGGCCTCGTCGAAGTTGCGCAGGTTCCGCGCGAGCCCCAACAGCCCCATGTGCGGGATGATCGCCCCGGCTCGTCGGCGCGCAGCAACGCGGCGTCGACCAAGGCGCGGTTGCCGCCGGCGAGGCCGGCCGCGCGCCGCGCG
Organism: Paractinoplanes rhizophilus; assembly: GCF_042664765.1. Classification (NCBI taxonomy): domain Bacteria; kingdom Bacillati; phylum Actinomycetota; class Actinomycetes; order Micromonosporales; family Micromonosporaceae; genus Paractinoplanes; species Paractinoplanes rhizophilus. The sequence goes on from NZ_JBHTBJ010000036.1 coordinate 16,771, forward strand.
TGCACACCTTCGGCCGCGGCGACGATCGGCGCGGACCGCAGGTTCGCCACCGTCCGCAGCCACCGCACGAAGCCGGTCAGCCAGGCGAGGTCGGTCACTCTCCTAATACCGGTCAGCCGAGGTTGTTCCTTACGGAACACCGCTACACGTGGTGTGAAGCAGCGCCACAGCGGAAATGGCATGGGCGTGGAGCCCGTAGCCGGAATCGAACCGGCGAACACCCGCTTTGCAGACGGAGCCCTTGACCACTCGGGCATACGGACACGTGCCCCCGGCAGGACTCGAACCTGCGACCTCGACGCTCGGAACGTCGCGCGCTCTCCATCTGCGCTACGAGGGCATGGTGCGGGATGAGGGACTCGAACCCCCTCAGCGCGTGCGGCCGGGTTACAGCCGGCCCCGACTCTCCAACGTCGGCGATCCCGCTTGGGGTGACTGACCGGAGTTGAACCGGCGTCTCCGGGGCCACGACCCGGCGCTCTGCCATTGAGCTACAGCCACAGTCCCCGCACCTGGGATCGAACCAGGGGCCTCTCCGGTGTGAACGGAGCGCTCGTACCGCTGAGCTATACGGGGTCGACATGCTCCCAACAAATTTTCGCGACTGCGGCCCATGCCGTGGTGGCTTACTCCTGCAAGAGTCTGGTCGACAGGATTTGAACCTGCAGCCTCCGCACCCCAAATGCGGCGCTCCACCAAGTTGAGCTACGACCAGCTGCGTTGCGACGACGATCTGACCCCGCTGCCTGACTGGCTGCGCTCAGCCCCGAACGAAGGCACGCGCTGGGTTCTGCAGGCAGTCCTCGCGCTGGCCGACGCCGGATCGGAGATCTGCTGGCGGGGCGACATGCGCCACCTCCCGTCCGTCGGCGTCACGAACGCCACCCCATACCTGGTCGTCAAGCAAGACGACAACGGCAGCACGTTCGTCGTCACCGCCAGCCCAGAACCTCCAGCTGCCGCGACGATCTCCTTCAGCGTCCCCGCCCGCAGCATTGGTGTCTGGACCCATCCCACGCCCGAAGACAGGGCGGCCACCAGCATCGACGCCTTGATCCTGCCACCGCAGTCACCCGGCGCCGAACCGCCATTCTGACCGTCACAGCGACAGGAGCGGCCCAGCTCGGGCGAGAAGCCGATACCGCGGCTGCGACGGCGAATCGATTGGCATAGTGAGGCAGTGCCGAACCTGGACTTCTACGCTGCGGACGACGACTGGTCTGCCGTGCTGCGCGTCGTGTTCGACCTGGGCTTGTTTCGCGTCTTCGAGGCCGATTCCCGCCATGACCACGAGCTGCGCGAGTTCCGAACCCTCGACGAGGTCGCTTCTGATCACCATGGGCGGCACTTACAGCTGCTGGTCGTCGGCGCCGGCCCGGAGCCAGTGGCGAAACGCATCAACTTCCTGCCAGGGATCGTCGATGCCACCTTCCGATACACCTGCGAAGGCTGGGGCCTCATCCAGTTGCACTACGGCGGTGTCTTCAGAGACCGTGAGCTGCGCTGGAGTCACACCAACCACAACACGGAGAAGCGCGCATCAGCCTGGGCACGAACCGTGGACCACTTGGGCGATCCCGCCGCATGGGACTGGCCGGCCGTCACCAGCGCCTCCGGCAAGATGAACAGGGCGATCCGCCGGATGGCCGTCGGCAAGGTCCGCTCACACCCGGTGCTGCCGCACGCCGCGCAAGTCATCGCGGAAGCGAACCTGCGATACGAGTACGGAATCGGCATCCACGCGACGCCAGCGTTCGGGGTGACGCCGTAGCTGGATGAACGGTGCATGCCCGGCGCTGACGACGCGACAGCGCGATGCAACGCACCCGTGGAGCCACGGGGACTCGAACCCCGCCATCCGCCTTGCAAGAGCGGCGCTCTTCCATCTGAGCTATGGCCCCGAAGTTCGTGACGGAAGGTTCCATCGCGGTGTTCTCCCTGCTCACCGCCCGTCCGGCGTCCCATGTCTGCAGATAAAGATCGAACTCCCAACCTCCCGGTTGCGGGCCGGGCGCTCTACCAGTTGAGCTACAACCCCTGTTCCGCACCGGGTTTGATGGAGACATCGAAACCTGGGAGGAACACCGGTAATGCCAGCACCGAAGAAGTACAGCGATGAACTGCGTGAGCGTGCGACCCGGCTGGCGGTCGAGGCTCGGCGGGACCCGGCGGCCGCGGTCGGGGCGATCCGGCGGATCGCCGATCAGCTCGGAGTGCATCCGGAGGCATTGCGGACCTGGGTGAAGCAGGCCGAGACCGACGCCGGGCAGCGGCCGGGCACCACCAGCAGCGGACGCTGAGCGGATCGCCGCGCTGGAACGGGAGAACCGTGAGTTGCGGCGGGCGAACCAGATTCTGAAGTCCGCGGCGTCTTTCTTCGCGGCCGAACTGGACCGTCCACCGCGATGAAGGTCGCCTTTGTCGACTCCCACCAGGGCGAACACGGTGTCCAGCCGGTCCTGCAGGCGCTCGAAGGCACGCCGGCGCAGATCGCAGCGTCGACCTACTACGCCGCCAAGAGGCGCCCGGCCAGTGCCCGCTCCCGGCGCGACGCTGAACTCACCGAGATGATCAAGCAGATCCACGCGGAGAACTACGGCGTCTACGGCGCTCGGAAGATCTGGCACGAGCTGCACCGCCGTGACGTGCGGGTGGCCCGGTGCACCGTTGAACGGCTGATGCGCGCCGCTGGGCTGCGCGGGCTGCTACGCGACAAATCGCCACGCACGACCCGCCCCGCAGCCGAGACCAGCAGGCCTGCTGACCTGGTCAAACGGGACTTCACGGCCGTGCGCCCGAACCAGCTGTGGGTCGCCGATCTGACCTACGTGCGCACAAGCGTGGGCTGGGCGTACGCCGCGTTCGTCCTCGATGTGTACTCCCGCATGATCGTCGGCTGGCAGGTATCCACGAGCCTCTACACCGACCTCGCGTTGGACGCGCTAAAAATGGCGATCTGGCGACGCGAGAATCAAGGGGCTGACCTGCACAAACTGACCCACCACTCCGATAGGGGTGTGCAATATCGAGCGATCCGCTACACCCAGCGCCTCGCCGAAGCCGGCGCCGTCGCCTCGGTCGGCTCCAAGGGCGACTCGTACGACAACGCGATGGCCGAAGCGTTCAACTCGCTCTACAAGGCCGAACTCGTCCGCAACCGAGGGCCCTGGCGCGGACTCGACGACCTGGAGATGGCCACCGTCGAATACATCGACTGGTACAACAACCGCCGCCTGCACGGCGAGCTCGGGCACATCTCACCCGCCGAGCACGAGGCCCTACACGCCATGACCCAGCCGGTCAGCGCACCCCTGGAAACCAGCTAACCAACTCTCCATCAAACCCGGGGCTTGACACCCCTTTGCATGCGATGCCTGCTGACCTGCCTGTTGCGCTCCCCGACAAGGATTCGAACCTCGTCCTCGACGTCCAGAGCGTCGCGTCCTGCCGATTAGACGATCGGGGATGGAGAACCGACCGCGTGCGGCCGGCGTGAAGGGTGTTGTGACGGCCCGCCGCCGCACGGTGGCGCCGGCGGGCCCTGATTTTCATGCCATTTCCGCTGTGGAGTTCTCAATTCCGAGGCCCGGGCGGGTCTCGACGGGTCCATGCCCGCACGGGTTGTGCGGGGGACGAAGCAGGGGTGACAGGACTCGAACCTGCAACCTTCGGATTTGGAGGCCGCTGCGCTTCCGGTTACGCCACACCCCTCTGAGATGTGTTCTTGGAAAGTGAAAAGGCCGCCTTCCCGGGTTCGGGAGGCGGCCTTGGCGCGGGGCGCTTGGGCTCAGGCGCTCGGTGGCGCCTCCCGGTATGTGGGTTTGCTGAGCTGCTGGTCGACGAGCCGTCGGGTCGTCCCGAATGCGCAGCAAGCCGCGGCCGGCAGCGAATGCTGCGGCTCGGTCACGGCGTGCCAGCGGTTCATCGGGAGTGCTCCAACTCGAGTCGATTGTGGGCGGATTGGTGTCGTTCCTTGGTGCTGATATAACGGTAGAACATTCACCGGGCGTCAGCGAACGCATTTATTGGAGCCGCCGATTTGACCGCCGATTCGCGCTTGGGTTGCCTCTCCAGCGGGTCGCTTGTCGGCAGGTCAGAGCCGGTCGCCGGACCAGCGCTTTCGGAGAGGCGATCCAGGCCGACACCACCGGCGGTCACGGCGATCAACTGAACCGCAGTGTCTCGGACGCCGCCGGCGGCACGGGCGGGATCAGCCGGCGGGATCAGCCGGGTGGCCCAGGCTGCGCCGGCACCAGCGCCGGGATCGGCGGGGCCCGGCAGGCGACCGCGGATCTGGCCCGCATGTTGACCGAGCTGAAGGCGCTGGTGGACGGCCGGCGCGACCAAGTTCATCGCGTGGTGTAACCACTGTAATAGGTTCACCGGTTGACATCCGGGAGAGCCGGTGTAACGGTTACGGTGGTTGTCTCGCGCCTGGTGCCTGTACTGCGCCGGTGACGCGTCAGCAAAAGGAGACTCCACCGTGGTAGTTCACTGCAGCCCGGTGTTCGGTGCGGATGCGGAGAAGCTCATACCGCTCCTGCACGATGCCGAGGAGGACGACGAACGGATCCGTACGGCGTTGCGTGATCCCGCCTGTCAGGCGTATGTGGCGCGCGTCGATGAACAGTCTGTCGGAGCCGCCGTGGTCCGCTGGGACGACGTCGAACCCGGCGAGATCCTCTACATCGCGGTTGCCGACACCGAACGCGGGAAGGGCTACGGGCGGCAGATCATCGCCGCGATCCAGGCCGAGCTGCCCGCTCGGGGACGGACCTTGCTGGTCGGTACGGCGAACTCGTCGCTCGACAACATCGCCTTCTACCAGAAGTGCGGATTCCGCATGTACGAGGTGAAGAACAACTACTTCTCCTACATTCAACCCCCGATACGGGAGAACGGGATCGTCATGCGCGACATGATCGTGTTCAGATACGACCTGGACGCCGGGTGACCGGCGACGTGCGGGTGCTGCTCGTGAGCGGGAGCACCCGCGCCGCCTCGACCAACACTGCCGCGCTGCGGACTGCCCGGCTGGTGGCGCCGGAGGGATTGACGGCCGTGCTGTACGACGGCCTGATCGATCTGCCGGCGTTCCGGCCGGACGCCGAGGTAACGAACGGCGCCGTGGACGACCTGCGGAACCAGCTCGCGACGGCCGACGCGGTCCTGTTCTGCACGCCCGAGTACGCGGGCTCCCTGCCCGGCAGCCTCAAGAACCTGATCGACTGGACCGTCGGGAGCGGTGAGCTGTACCGCAAGCCGGTGGCGTGGGTCAACGTGGCGGCGAACGGCCGTGGCGGCGGTGCCAGCGCCGACCTGGCGAAGGTGCTGGGCTATGTCGACGCCGCTGTCATCGAGCCGGCCTGTGTCCAACTGCCGGTGCATCGCGGCGCCGTGGGCGCGGACGGCACGGTGGTCGACGCGGCCTTTCTCGCCGGTCTTGCGGGGGCCCTGCGAACGATCGCCGACTGGGTCGAATGTGCCGGACTATGCCGTACCGCCCTCGATGATCCGGCCGGCGTTTAGCGTGGGCGGCCTACAGGTACGTGTCGCCCGGCAAACCGCTCAGCTGCACACCGTTGTCGCGTTCTACCGTGACCGTCTCGGGCTGCCCGAGATCGGCCGCTTCACCGGACACGACGGATACGACGGGGTGATGATCGACCTGCCCGGGACCGGCGCCCATCTCGAGTTCACCTCGACCACTCACGTTGAACCGCCACGGCCGCACGTCGAGGACCTCCTCGTGCTGTACCTGGGAGACCGCCAGACCGTGGACGAGCTGTTGGCACGGTCGGGCGCCGAACCGGTTCCCAGCGCGAACCCGTACTGGGATCGCGTCGGCGTGACCATCACCGACCCCGACGGGTTCCGAATCGTTCTGGTCGCCGACACGTGGACCGACTGAACGCGGCACGCGAGAAGCGGGCAGACCTCTCGCCGCGTCGAGGTGCTTGCGGTCAAGTAGGGGCCGGGCCGGGTCAGACCGGAGACTGCGGCGAGGTGCGGTGGCGACTGCGGAACGTGGCCATCTTGGCCCGGTTGCCGCACTCGGCCATCGCGCACCACCGCCGTGAGGTGTTACGCGAGCCGTCGACGAACACCCAGCGGCAGTCGTCGCCGCGGCAGGCCTTGACCCGCGGCCAGTCCGGCCGGGCCGTGGCGCGCAACAGCGCCGCGACGGTTGCGGCGCCGATGTCGCCGGCGAGATCGCCCGGCACGTCCGCGCGCAGTGACGGCGCACCGCGCAGATCGAGGCGCAGGGCCAGCCCGTCCAGGCCGGCTGTCTCGCTCAGGTCGGTGTCGATGCCGTTGTTGCGCAGGGCCAGGCCGCGGATCAGCAGGCGCAGCGTGCGCAGCGTCGCGACGTTCTCCGGGTCTTCCGGGCGCCCGCGAGTGGCCACTGGCGCGCCCAGGCCCCGCCACCAGGCGCGGACCGAGCGAGCATCGGCGAACTCGTCGCGCTCGCCGTGAGCGGTGTTGGCCACGGCGAGGAGCAGCTGCTCGTCCCCGAGACCGGGCCAGGAGATCGTCCGCGCCATGTAACCACCATACAGGGTTACGTGGTTGCCTGCGCCGAGAACCGATGTCACTCGGGTCTGTTCGAACCCGACCACGGCCACGAGCCGAACCGGACCGGGTCCGCCCCATGTCAGCGCCGGCCGTGGCGGCGGCGGAGGATGACGACGGTGCCGGCGACCACGAGCAGAATCGGAAGCACGAGCCCCCACAACAGCAAGCCGTTCATCAATTGCCTCCCGCCTGAACCGGCCGCTCGCACGGCGTGGCATCTCCGCTCCTCAGGCTTCCCGGACTCGACCTGGCCGGAATCATCCGGGCCGGGTGAAGGCTCGCCGGCGGGCCGGCGCGCCGCACACCGGCCGGATGAACCCGGCTCAGACGTGCGCGAGCTCGCGGCCGTGCACGGTGACGGCATAGATGACCAGCACGTCGAGAGCGATGATGATGACCGAGCCGAACGGGTACGCGCGAACGAACAGCACGTTGGCCACGGCGCTGAGCACCGCGACACCGACCGCGATCACCCGCGCCCACATCGCGCCGCGGGCCAGGCCCACGCAGGCCAGCAGCGCCAGCACACCGAGGCTCAGGTGGATCCAGCCCCACGCCGACAGGTCGACGCTGACCGGCATCCCGGCCTCGTCGAAAGCGAGAACCTCATCGCCGACGATCGCGGCCAGCCCGATCACCGCCTGGAACGCCCCGAGGATGAACAGGATCGCGGCGGTGAAATACAGAACCCAGACCCAGCCGGTCGCTTTCTGATCTTCCGCAGACATGTCGAACGCCTCCCGGTCGTCTCGCGCCCGCCCATACTCCCGCCGCGCCGACCGCGATGCGCCATCCGCGGCGAGCGAAGCCGGGGCCTATCAGGCCCGTCGGACCGAGCACCTGGGCAGCGGCGGGAAGCGATGGTGGCCGAGGCGACGAGGAGATGGCCGAACCTCTTGATCCGCGATCGTGCGGCAATGCCGGAATCGTGCCATCCACATGGCGGCAATTCCGCTCGCTGAAAATGTGTTACGCACCGGCGGCCTTGATGTGCCGGAAATCCTCTGGCATATTCGTGAATCTCGATGGGAGCGCTCCCAGCGCTTCGTCCGTCTGCCAGGCGTACGCATGCGGTCTCTCCGCCGTCTGCGTGCGCGGACTCCCGTCTTCACATCGGAGGAACCCACATGACTTCTTGGACGCGTCGCCGGCTCGTGGCCGCCGGGTTGACGATCGGCTCCCTGGTGGCCGCCGGGGCTGCCGTCGCCGTCTCCGCGCCCTCCGCGCAGGCGCTGGAGAACGGCGTTGCCCGGACGCCGCCGATGGGATGGAACAGCTGGAACACGTTCGGGTGCAATATCAACGAGACGTTGATCCGGCAGATGGCGGACGCCATTGTCTCGTCCGGCATGAGCGACCTGGGATACAAGTACGTCGTGGTGGATGATTGCTGGTTCAATCCGAATCGGGATTCGTCCGGCAATCTGCAGGGTGATCCGTCGCGGTTCCCGAGCGGGATGAAGTCGCTGGGGGATTATCTGCATGGCAAGGGGTTGAAATTCGGCCTGTACGAGGTGCCGGTCGCCAAGACGTGCGCGCAGGGCACGGGTGGCTATCCGGGGTCGACCGGTAGCCAGGGTCACGAGGCGCAGGACGCCCGGCAGTTCGCCGCGTGGGGGGTGGACTATCTCAAGTACGACTACTGCTCCGGCAGCGGCACGATCAACGATCAGGTGACCACGTTCGCGAAGATGCGCGATGCGTTGGCGGCGACCGGCCGGCCGATCGTGTACAGCATCAATCCGAACAGTTTCCACTGTTGTACGGGCCCGCAGCGGAACTGGGGCGATGTGGCCAACATGTGGCGGACCACGGAGGACATCACCAACCGGTGGGACACCGGGAATACCAACGGATATCCGATGGGTATTCAGAACATCGTCAACGTCAATGTGCCGCTGGCCGGTAATGCCCGGCCGGGGGCGTTCAACGATCCGGACATGATGGAGGTCGGTCGAAGCGGGCTGACCGACACCGAGCAGCGTAGTCATTTCGCGTTGTGGGCGATGATGGCCTCGCCGTTGATCGCGGGCAACGACATCCGGTCGATGTCCTCGGCGACGCAGACGATCCTGAAGAACGCCAACCTGATCGCGATCGATCAGGACAGCCTGGCGGTGCAGGCGACGCAGGTGTCCAACGACGGCTCCCGGCGGGTGCTGGCCAAGAAGCTGGCCAACGGGGACGTCGCGGTGGCGTTGTTCAACCAGAGCGGCGGCACCACCACGATCAGCACCACGGCCGCGGCGATCGGCATGTCGGGCAGCTCGTTCACCCTGCGCGACGTGTGGAGCAACGCGACCAGCACCACCACCGGCGCCATCTCGGCCAGCGTCCCGTCCCACGGCACCGTCGTCTACCGGGTCAGCGGGGCCGGTACGCCGACCTCGCCGCCGACCTCGCCGCCGACCTCGCCGCCGACCTCGCCGCCGACCTCGCCGCCGACCTCGTCGCCCACGTCGGAGCCCCCGTCGTCCAGCCCGACGACGCCGCCGGCCGCCGGCGGCTGCCGGGTCAGTGACACGGTCAACGCCTGGAACAACGGCCTGACCGCCAACATCACCATCACCAACACCGGCACGAGCATGATCAACGGCTGGTCCCTGGCCTTCACGCTGCCGAGTGGCCAGACCATCACCTCCGGCTGGAACGCCAGCTACTCGCCCAGCTCGGGCCAGGTGACGGCCAGGAACGTCTCCTACAACGGCGACCTCGCACCGAACGCGTCCGTGACGATCGGCTTCCAAGCCACCCACACCGGCAACGCCGCCGCTCCTACCTCGTTCACCTTGAACGGTGTCAGCTGTGCAGTCGCCTGACCGCCGGACAAAGCGCCGGGCCGCGCCGCCCGGACCCCGCTTCCGGGCATTCCTCACCGTTCTCCTCTCCATCGGCGCGCTGTTCCTGGTTACCGGCCGGGCCGCCGCGGCGGCGGGGTCCTCCGCACCCTCCGACCTCCATGTCACCGCCATCAGCCCGACCTCGGTGACCCTCGCCTGGACCGCTTCCACCGGCGATCCCGTCGGCTACTCGCTCACCTACTGGCCCGCCTTCGGCGACGTCGGCTACAGCCAGCGCGTCGGCGACGTCACCACCGCCACCGTCACCTCCGGCATCAGCCCGAACGGTCAGGTCCAATTCACCGTGCAGGCCCTCGACGCCGACGGCCACTACTCGACGGCGAGCAACGCGCTGGTCGTGGTCACCCCGGCGAACACCACCGGCGACATGACCGCGCCGACCGCCCCCGGCAACCTCACCCTGACCGGGGTCGGGCCGGCCGGCGCGGAGCTGACCTGGACGGCGTCCACCGACGACGTGGAGCTGACCGGCTACTACGTCTACCTGTTCGACGGCTGGTTTGTGTCCCGGTATCTCGGCACCACGACCGGCACCTCCTTCACCGCGCCGATCCTGAGCACCCAGACCGGTATGGTCCGCTACTACGTGCGCGCACGCGACGCGGCCGGCAACCTGTCGATCGCCTCCAACCAGGTGTCCACGACCGCCACGCCGCCGACCACCCCGCCACCGACCACACCGGCTACCCGGTGCACGGTCGCCTACAAGACGACCAGCGACTGGCCGGGCGGTTTTGTCGCCGAGGTGAAGCTGACGAACACCGCGACCACCGAGGTGAGTGTCTGGTCCCTGGCCGTGTCTCTGGGCGGCGACCAACGCGTCACGTCGTCGTGGGCGGCGAAATGGGCCCAGTCCGGCTCGACAGTCACGTTGACCAACGAGACCTGGAACGCGACCATCCCGCCCGGAGCCGACGTCACGGTCGGCCTGGTCGGCACGTACGCGAAGAGCAACGCGCCGGCCACGACGGCCGCGCTGAACGGCACGGCCTGCACCCTCGCCTGATCTGTCACGGTGTCGTCGTTAGCGTTCACAACGCGACGGCATTACTTCAGCCGGCGGTGAATTGCTCCCTCACGTAGTTACCGAAAAAGTGTTATGTGGGGCCTCGGCCGAGGCCGCGGCCGGGCGTATACATATCGACAGACGTCATTGACGATCGGCAATAGTTAACGTTAACTTTGCGACACGTGACCGTTGCCGCCGGGAGGAGTTCCGAGGATGCACGCGTCAACTTCCGGGCGTACGTTCCGGTTCCTGCTCGCCGTTGTCCTGGCGCTCGCCGGGACAACCGTGGTCCAACATCGGGCGTACGCCGGCACCTCGCAGTTCCACGGGGTGAACTGGGCCGATCAGCGCGACAACTTCGTCGACGGCGTCCTTTACGTGTCGGGCCTCGGCTCGGCCGACACGTACGCCTCCGCGGCCGTCGTCGCCGATCGGGTCGTCGGGCAGCTGTACTCGATCACCGGCGCCGACACCGTCCGCATGCCGATCAACGAGCCGACCGTCGCGACGTACTGGACCACCTACACCGGCGCCATCGACCAGGCGCTCACCCGGGGCAAGGTGATCCTGGCCTACTGGGCCCACGCCAACGGCCGCCCGGCGAGTGCCGCCGCCTACGACCGGATGTGGGACACCGTGGTGGCCCGGTACGCCGGCAACAGCAACGCCTACTTCGAGGTCATCAACGAGCCGTACGGCTACTCCACGCCGGATCTGAACAACTTCTACACCGGCTGGCTCGCCCGGCACCCGGACGTGCCTCGCGGCCGGGTCATCCTCGACGGCGCCGGGCTCGCCCAGAACGTCGCCGCGGTCGGCCAGGACACCCGGCTGAACGGGACCCTGCTCGCCGTCCACGACTACTCGTTCTTCGCCGGTTACGAGGACGAGACCTCGTGGGCCAACCACATCGCGAGCTCCATCGGCGGGTACGCGTCGCGGACCGTGGCCACCGAGTGGGGCGGCCCGATGAGCCCCGGCAGCAAGAACGGCGTCTCGTACGACACCATCGACTACAACATCCCGAGCGGCTCGTTCTTCGCCGACTACCTCCGGGGTGTCAGCAGCAAGCTGCGCGAGCTCGGCGTCGGCAGCGTCTACTGGCCCGGTCTGCGCGATGGCGACTGGTACAGCCTGACCCGGCGCACCGGCAGCGGATCGAACCTCACCCTGACGCTGACCAACCCCTCCGGCCTGAACCGCCTGCGGTACGCCTGGGGCATCGGGACCGGCGGCACCACCACTGTTCGCATCGTCAACGCGGCCACCGGCCGGTACGCCGACGGTTGGGGCCGGACCGCGGCCGGCAGCGACATCGCTCAGGGCTCGAGCAGCGCCAGCGCGAACCAGCAATGGGTGATCGAGAACTCGGGCACGTTCGTCCGGCTCAGGAACGTGAGCACGGGGCTCTATTTCGACGGCATGGGCCGGGCTTCGAACGGCGCCGCCGCCGGGCAGTATCCGGCCAGTACGTCGGCCAATCAGCAGTGGTCCGTGCTCACCGACGCGAACAACGTGCGGCTGCGCAACCGGGCCACCGGTCTCTATCTCGACGGCATGGGGCGTACGGCGAACGGCGCCGCCGTTGGTCAGTACAGCGATTCCACCAGCGCCAACCAGCGCTGGCGGATCGTCGCCGCGGGATGAGGCAACCACACATCGAGAAGGAAGCTGACAGATGAACCAAGTGCCCATCCACCCTCGACGCCGTACCCGTGGGTCCGCCCGGCTGTTGGCCGGTGGAGCTCTCGCCGTGGTGACCGTGGTGGCGTCGGTAGCCGTGGCCACCCTCGCGCACGCCGATCTCAGCGGCCCGCCCGGGACGACGCTGAAGGCGGCGGCCGAGCGGAGCGGCCGGTATTTCGGCGCCGCCATGGGCCGCGACCGCCTCAGCGACTCGGGGTTCCTCACGATCGCGAACCGCGAGTTCGACATGATGACGGCCGTCAACGAGATGAAGCCCGACGCGACCGAGCCCAACCAGGGCCAGTTCTCCTTCGCCGCCGGGGACGCGATCTACAACTGGGCCGTTCAGCACGGCATGCGGGTTCGCGGCCACACCCTCGCCTGGCACGCCCAGCAACCCCGGTTCTGGGGCAGCCTCAGCGGAAGCGCCCTGCGCTCGGCGATGATCGAGCACATCAACGGGGTGATGGCCCACTACCGGGGCAAGCTCGCCTATTGGGACGTGGTGAACGAGGCCTTCGCCGAGAACGGCAGCCGGCGGTCGTCGAACCTGCAGTCCACCGGGAACGACTGGATCGAGGTGGCCTTCCGCACGGCCCGCGCCGCCGACCCGTCGGTCAAGCTCTGCTACAACGACTACAACATCGAGAACTGGTCGTACGCGAAGACGCAGGGCGTCTACAACATGATCCGCGACTTCAAGGCCCGCGGCGTGCCGATCGACTGCGTCGGGCTGCAGACCCACTTCACCGGGGGTAGCTCGCTGCCCAGCAACTTCCAGACCACGCTGTCGAGCTTCGCCGCGCTGGACGTGGACGTGGCGCTGACCGAGGCCGACGTCACCAACGCGGCGACCAATCAGTACCAGGGGCTCACCCAGGCCTGCATGAACGTCCCGCGGTGCGTCGGCATCACCACCTGGGGCATCCGGGACAGCGATTCCTGGCGCGGCAGTGAGAACCCGCTGCTGTTCGACCGCAACAGCAATCCGAAGGCCGCATACTCCGCCGTCCTCAACGCCCTGAACGCCGCCTCCACCACGGTGCCCGGCACCAGCACCACGCCGCCGACCACACCCACCAGCACGCCGCCGAGCACCCCGACCAGCACGCCGCCGACCACGCCGCCGACCACGCCACCGGTCACCGGGCAGCCGGGGGCCTGCACCGCGACGTACCACACCATCAACAGCTGGGAGGGTGGCTTCCAGGGCGAGGTGACGGTGACCAACAACGGCTCCGCCACGCTCAGCGGCTGGACCGTCAACCTGACGCTGGCCGGCGGGCAGAGCGTGGTCAACCTCTGGAACGGTGTCAACACCGGCGCCAGCGGCGCGATCACCGTCCGGAACGCACCGTACAACGGGTCTCTGGGCGCCAACGCCTCGACCAGTTTCGGGTTCGTGGCCAACGGCAGCAGCACGGCGCCCGGGAACATCTCCTGCACCAGTCCCTGACCGGCCGCACCTGCCGGCCCCTGAGCATCGACACCGCAGGACCCGGAGCTACCCGCTCCGGGCCCTGCGCCGCGTCGAGGCCACCTCATCGGGATCAGGGCAGGAACTTCACCTCCGGGAACACGCGGCTCGGTCCATCGAGCAGGTGGCCGTCGCGGCGTCCCCGCAGGTGCAGGTCGAAGAAGGCCAGCGGATAGGCCCGCTGGATCTGCACCGCCCGGCCCGGATCCAGCGTGCCGATCCAGCCCTGCACGTCTTCGGTGCTCAACCCCACGATCGGCGCGAGCTCCGTGATCAGGACTTGATAATCGGTGTACGACGGATGGAGCGCACCCTCGACCCGAATGTTGAGCCGCCAGCCGTGCAGGTGTGACCAGAATGCCGCGACCGGCGGCGCCTCGGCCCGGGTGAACGCGGCGGTCATCAGCATGACCGGCCGATCCAGGTCGGCCAGCGGCGGCGGGTTCGACTCCATCGGCCCGTCGAGAATCAGCCCGGCCCGCACCCGGCGGTCCCGGTCCATCAGCAGGGCGGTCGCCGTGCCGCCCTTCGAATGGCCGAACATGCCGATGCGCTTCAGGTCGAGCGCCGCGCCGAGCCCGGCCGGCAGCGGCCGATGGTCGATGTCGGGGTTGTGTCCGCGGGCCACGACCTCGAGCTGGTCAAGGACGAACCCGACGTCGTCGGCGAAGTCGGGCGGCAGCATCACCGGGCCCTCGCCCGGCACGATGACGCGCCCATCGGGGAACTGGCTGAAGGCATCGTACGTGTGATCCACGGTGACCACGATGTAACCGTGACTGGCCAGCTCCTGAACGACGATGGTGTTCTGCGAACGGTGATCGTGCGCGGCGTGTGAGAAGACCACCACGGGCATGCGTACGCCGGAGGGGTGCACCGGCGCACCGGTGTGCCCGGCGGTGCGGGGCGCGAGCGCGGCGTCCGGATCGAAGCCGGCCGACTCGAGCAGCAGGCGGAACGGCGCGGCGTCCATCCACGGCGCGAGCGGGTACGACCAGGTCCGGTGCGCGGGGTACCAGACGCTGGCCATCAACTCCCGGACCCGGCCCCGATAGGCGCGGGAACGGTCGGCCAGATGAAGGTTCACGGTGCCCACTGGGTACGGCCCGGTGGGGCCGGGCAACCGCAGGCGTGACGGGCCCGATCGGGTCGCGGGGGTCCGGGAGACCAGGGGCACGGCGAGCCCCGCGGCGAGCAGGTTCCGGCGTGACAGGGAAACAGTCATGGCCGGGAATCTACGCCGAGTATATACGCGAGGTATACCCCCCGTGTATGGTCATCTCATGAGCGTTCCGCTGACACTGCTGGGCCTGCTCGAGCGGGAGCCGAGCCATGGCTACGACCTCAAGCGCGACTACGACACGTTCTTCGGCCGGGGCAAGCCGCTGCCGTTCGGGCAGGTGTATTCCACGCTGGCCCGCCTCAGCCGGGACGGCAAGATCGTGATGAACGAGGCCGAGCCGGGCGACGGCCCCGACCGCAAGCGCTACGTGATCACCGAGCAGGGCGCCACCGAGGTCAACGCGTGGCTGGCCGAGCCGGTCGCCCCCGAGCCCAACCTGCAGAGCATCCTGTTCTCCAAGGTTGTCCTGGCCCTGATGCTGGAGCGGCCCGCCGAGCAGTACCTCGACGCCCAGCGGGCCGCCCACCTGCAGCGGATGCGGGAGCTGACCGAGATCAAGCGCGGCGGCGGCCTGGTCGACGGGCTGCTGGCCGACCACGGTCTGTTCCACCTGGAGGCCGACCTGCGGTGGATCGACACCACGGCGGCCCGGCTGGACGCGCTGCGCCGGGAGGTGCGGCGATGACGCTCATCGAGGCACGCGGCGCCGAGCTCTCCTTCGGAGCGACACCGGCCCTGCGGGGGGCCGATCTCGCGGTGGCGGCCGGCGAGATCCTGGCCGTGATGGGGCCGAGCGGCTCCGGCAAGTCGACGCTGCTGCACTGCCTGGCCGGCATCCTGGTGCCGCAGGCGGGCGAGATCCACTTCGACGGCCGGCGGATCGACACGCTCGGCGAGAACCAGCGCAGCGCGCTGCGTCGTGACCAATTCGGGTTCGTCTTCCAGTTCGGACAGCTCGTTCCCGAGCTGACCGCCGAGGAGAACGTGGCGCTGCCGCTGCTGCTGGGCGGCACCCGCCGCGAACCGGCGTTGCGTGCGGCCCGGGCCTGGTTCGATCGGCTCGGGCTCGGCGGCCTCGAACGCCGCCGGTCCGGAGAGCTGTCCGGCGGCCAGGCCCAGCGCATCGCGCTGGCCCGGGGGCTGGTCGCCCGGCCGCGGATCCTGTTCGCCGACGAGCCCACCGGCTCGCTTGACTCGCTGACCGGCGAGCACGTCATGGACCTGCTGGTCGCCTCGGCCCGGGCCGAGGGCACGACCGTGGTCCTCGTGACCCACGAAGCGCGCGTGGCGGCGTGCGCGGATCGGGAAGTCATCGTGCGCGACGGCAAAGTCACGTCGCTGGCGCCGGCCCCGGTGCGCCCGTGATCCGCCTCGGGCTCCGCCTCGCGCTGGCCGGCGGCCGCGAGGCCATGGTCCGGCTCACCATCATCGTGGTCGCCGTCGCCATCGGAACCGGCCTGCTGCTGAGCACCCTGGCCGGCCTCAACGCGGTGCAGACGCAGAACGAACGGTTTGCCTGGCTCAACACCGGCGCCCGCACCGATGCCGTCGGCACGGCCGACCCGGCCTGGTGGCTGCTGCGCGGCGACTACTTCCACGGCGACCGGATGGCCCGGGTCGAGGTGGCCGCCACCGGTCCCCGCTCGCCCGTGCCGCCGGGCATCCCGCGGTTGCCCGGCCCGGGGGAGTTCTACGTCTCGCCGGCGCTGGCCCGCGAGATCCGGGCGACACCGGCCGACCAGCTCGCCGACCGGTTCCCGGGGCGCCAGATCGGCACCATCGCCGAGGCCGGTCTGCCCGGTCCCGACTTCATGATCGCCGTCGTCGGCGATACCCCGCAGCATCTGTCCCGGCAGCCCCACGTCATGCGGGTCACCCGGATCGAGTCGATCGATCCGAGCAGCTGCTCCGGCTGCCGGGTCGGCACCGATGCCGACGGCATGGCGTTGCTGCTGTCCGTGGTGGCGGCCGCGCTGATCTTCCCGTTGCTCATGTTCATCGGTACGGCGACCCGCCTGTCCGCCGCCCGGCGCGAGCAACGGTTCGCGGCGATGCGGCTGATCGGCGCCACCCCACCGCAGATCTCACTGATCGCCACGGTGGAGGCGACCCTCGCGACGCTGATCGGCCTGCTGGCCGGATTCGGGGTCTTCTTCGCCCTGCGACCGGCGATGGCCACGATCACCTTCACCGAGACGGCCTTCTTCACCGGCGACCTGTCGCTCAACCTGCGTGACGTCCTGGCCGTGACGATCGGCATACCGGTGGCCGCGGCGGTGGCCGCCCGCGTCGCGTTGCGCCGGGTCCAGATCTCCCCGCTCGGTGTCACCCGCCGGGTCACGCCCAAGCCGCCCCGGATCTGGCGGCTGATCCCGGTGGCGCTGGGTGTGGCCGAGCTCGCCTACCTCGTCGGCCGTCGGCCGCCGACGACCGACGGGCAGGTCGTCGCGTACCTCTCCGGGATCTTCACCGTGATGATCGGCATGGTTGTCGCCGGCCCCTGGCTGACCATGGCCGGGGCGCGGCTGCTGGCGGGCCGGGCCCGCCGGCCGGCCGCGCTGATCGCCGGGCGGCGGCTGGCCGACAATCCGCAGGCCGGCTTCCGGGCCGTCAGCGGCCTGATGCTCGCGCTGTTCGTGACCGCGGTGGCCAGCGGCATCATCTCCACCATCGTCGACAACCGCGGCACACCGGTCGATCGCGGCTCGGCGGCGAACGTGGCACTGGTCCAGAGCTTCTGGCCGAACATGGGCCAGAAGGCCTCGCTGCCGACCGATCCGGCCGCGATCCCGCCCACGCTGCGGTCCGCGCCCGGTGTCCGCGGCGTGCTGGTCACCCGCCTCAACCCGCAGTTCCGGCCGGACATCCTCAGCGACACGCTGCCCGGGCTGGTCGCGTGCTCGGAGCTCGCCTCCCATCCGCTGCTCGGCCGGTGCCCGCCCGGCGCCCAGGTGGCCGAGGTGAACCCGGATCTTCAGGGACAGCACGACGGCGGAACCATCGGGCCGGTGACGACGTGGCGGGCGGCCGCCGTCACCCCGGCCGGCCTGGCCGCGCTGCCCATGCTGTCGGTCGTGGTGCAGACCGACGGCCGCGCCGCCACGATCGAGCGGTCCCGGACCGCGCTCGAGAACGCCTACCCCGGGCGGGACCTGCCCGCCACCAACGGCGAGCACGACGGCGACTTCGGCAAACAGCTGGTCCAGTGGCAACAGCTCGCCAATGTGGTCATCCTGACCAGCCTGCCGATCGCCGGATGCAGCCTCGCGGTCAGCGTCGCCGGCGGCCTCACCGACCGCAAGCGGCCGTTCAGCATGCTGCGGCTGACCGGAGCCCGGCTCGCGACGCTGCGCCAGGTGGTCGCGCTGGAGAGCGCGGTGCCGCTGCTGCTGGTCGCCGCGCTGGCCACCGGCGTGGGCTTCCTCACCGCCCATCTCTTCCTGCGGGCCCAGCTGGACTATTCGCTGCATTCGCCCGGCCTTTCCTACTACCTCGTGGTATTCGCCGGCCTGGCCGCGTCCCTCGGCATCATCGCCTCGACCCTGCCCCTGCTGCGCCGGATAACCGGCCCCGAGACGGTCCGCAACGAATGAGGCGCTCGATCACCACAGGGCGTCCGCCCGGCGATCCACCTGCCGGGGCTGTGGCTCAGAGCACGGCGAGCCGGTCCACCAGCAGCTCCACCCTCGCCTCGGCGAGCTCGGGCAGCAGCCGGCCCGTGCGGGTCAGGGTCGCCAGGCCGTGCAGCGACGACCAGAACACCTCGGTGAACAGTCCCTTGTCGACGCCGTCCCCGGCGACCTCGCCCAGGGTTTCCAGCAGCGCGGCAAAGGCATCCTTCAGCGGCGCCGGGGTGTCCTCCCGCGCATACGCCAGGCCACCGTCGAGCTGGAACAGCGCGTCGTAGACCGCCGGATTGCGCGCGGCGAAATCGAGGTACGCGCGGGCCAGGGCGGTGACCCGGGCTCTCGGGTCGCCCGCCGCCTCGGTCGCGGCCCGGATCTCCGCGGCCATCTCGGTGGCGCCTTGCAGGGCGACCGCGCCGATGATCTCCCGTTTGCCGCGGAAGTGGCTGTACAGGACGGGCTGGCTGTACTCGATGCGCTCGGCGAGCCGGCGAGTGGTGACCGCGTCCCAGCCCTGCCGCTCGGCGAGATCCCGGGCGGTCGCCACGATGAGGCGCTCGCGCTCGGCCCGTTCCCGCTGCTTGCGTTCCGTTACCGACATGGCCGAATCCTAGCACCGCTAGACATTCGAGCGGTAGCAGTGCTAGCTTTGCCTCGACAGCTAGCAACGCTAGATAGATGGGGCGGAGTCGTCATGCTCAACACACTGCAAGTCATCACCACCGTGGTCGTCGGCCTGATGGTGGGGGTGGAGTTCGCCGTCGCCTTCATCCTGAACCGGATCCTGGACGCCCTCCCCGAGGACAGCGGCCAGCTCGGCCACGCACACGGCGGCCGGATGCTCGGCACCCTGATGCCGTTCTGGTACATCGGCTCGCTCGTGCTCATCGCGATCTGGGCGGTGGCCGGCTGGCAGCACGACGGCGCCGGGCTGGTCGTCACCGCCGCCGGGCTGCTGATCGTCAGCGTGCTCATGTCGGTGCTGCTGCTGGTCCCGATCAACAACCGCAACCGGACCTGGACGCCGGAGAACCGGCCCGCCGACTGGAAGCAGCAGCTGAACCGGTGGCTGCGCTACCACTACGGCCGCCTCGCCGTCATCCTCGCCGCCTTCACCCTGCTGGTCACCGCCCTCGCCTGATCCGGCGGCCCGGGCCGGCTCGGCCCGGGCCGGAGGGCTCGTCAGCTACGGGTCCACTTCTGGTTGCTCCCGCCGTTGCAGCTCCACAAAATGATGAGTGTTCCGTTGGCTGTCCCGTTGTTGCTCGCGTCGAGGCACAGGTGTGACTGGGCACCGGTGATCGTGCCGTCGGAGTTGACGGTCCACTGTTGGTTGGCCTGACCGTTGCAGTCCCAGATGACGACCTTCGTGCCGTTGGCGGTGCCCTGTCCGGAGGCGTCGACGCACTTGGTGCCGTACACCTGGAGTTGGTTGCCGGAGGTCAGCGTCCAACGCTGGTTGGTTCCGCCGTTGCAGTCCCACAGTTCCGTCTGGGTGCCGTTGGCCTGGGCGGCGTTCGGCACGTCCAGGCATCGGCCGGCGTTGACGTTGCGCAGCGCCGACGTGGAGCCGCCGGTGCCGCCGCCGGTGCGGCTCAGTCCGATGGTGGCGTTGCCCAGCGACCGGCCGGCTTCCGCGGCCACCCCGGTGACCTGGGCGAAAGGTAGCGATGCGGTCGGCGCCGAGGGGCGCTGCACCAGGTATGACCGCCCGGCGACAACCGGCACGCTGAGCGCCGGCGCGGTGGTCGGGGCGACCACCACGGCGCCGGTCGAGCCGTCGACCACCTCGGCCTGCTGACCCGGCCACGGGTTGCGTACGGTCATGGTCCGCGTGGTGCCGGCCTCGATCGCCGCCGTCGCGAGCGTTCCGCCCTCGACCTGGACGTGCACCCGCGAGCCGCCCTGTGTGAACACCGTGCCGGACACGTCCCAGCCCGCCGGCCAGGCCGGAGCGAAGCGCAGGGTGCCGTCGTAGTCGGTGGCCAGCGCCTCGTCCAACGTGGCGGCGACGTTGGAGACGTGCTCGATGTAGGGCTCGTCGAGCGATCCGGGGTTCCAGGCGGCCAGGCCGGAGGGGTACAGCTGGTAGGTCTTCGTGCTGGTGATCAGGGTGTTGGCGACCTCGGAAGACAGGCCCAGGCGGGCGGCCTGGATCGAGTCGTAGGTCCAGTCCGGGTTGTTGACGTACTGGCGGTGGCTGTAGGTGCGCCGGGCCAGCGCGGTGAGGTCGTGGCCGTCGACCACGGTGTTGTCGCCGATCACGCCGTACGGCCACACCGGCTCCAGGCCGAGGTTCTCGGTATTGTGGATCGCCGCGGTGGGTTGGTAGGAATTGCCGATGACGTCGGTGCCGGACGCGTCGGCGGACGGCCCGAGCAGTTGGGTGTGCGTCGCCTGGTCGGTGCGGGCATAGGGCCGGATCTGCCCGAGTGCCGTACGCAACCGGGAGACCAGTGCCGAGTCGGTGCCCAGCAGCGTCGCGGCGTCCGCCGTGGCCGAGAACAGCGCCTGGTCGGCGGCGATGTCGGTGGTCGGATCTTGCACGGCCCACTGAGTCTCGTGCGCGTTGTCGACCGAGTGCAGGTAGCCGTCGGAGCCGACCGACTGCCAGGCCAGCAGGAACGTGGCCGTCTGCTGGAGCAGCGGGTAGTACTTCTGCAGGAAGCTCAGGCTGGCGGTGTTCTGGTACTGACGCCAGATCCACAGCGCGATCTCGGCGCCGCTGGTGATCGTCAAGGCGTTGAAGCTCGGGCTGGAGGCGACCGCGCAGGAGGCGTTCGCGGTGATCCCGCCGCCGTTGTAGTAGCCGTTGCCGTTGAACCGCATGGTCTCGGGCACGCACGCGCCGGGTTTGCCGTTCATGTTGGCGCTGGTCCACGACTGGATCGCGGGCAGGTCGTCGAGGTACATGTCGAAGATCGGCAGGTTCAGCGCGAAGTTGCCGGAGGCCAGGTTCGCCGAGATCTGCCCGCGCAGGTTCCACAGCCAGTATCCGGCGGGGTACCAGGCCTGGTGGTCCTGGTTGAAGTTGTAGAGGTCGGCGAGGCCGGCCTGGCTGCCCGGGTACTGGCCGGTGTGCATGATCCCGGCTTCGAAGTACAGGTACAGGGTGTTGAGGTTCTCCATGTACTGGGCGGTGCCGTCGGCGGAGGTCGCCTCGATCAGGCCGCTGCCGGCCCAGTACCGGTTCCACCACGTGGCCTGGGTGGTCAGCAGGCCGGCGGTCGCGGCGGTGGTGTCACCGCCGATCAGGCTCGAGGCGGTGGACACCGCGTTGCCGCCGGTCCAGGCGGGCGACGCGACGACGATCCGGTACGAGCCGTCGCTGTTGGGGTTGACGCCGACCTGGACTTGGTTGGCGCCGACCACCGAGGCGGTGACGTTCTGCCCGCCCGCGGTGATCGCGGCCATCGCGCCGAAGGTCCGATCGGAGTGGCCGGTCTGGGAATTGTCGACCCAGGACTGGGCGAGCGCGCCGATCCCGCCGGCGGCGGTGGCCGCGGGGTTGCGGCCGTTCCAGAGGCTGAGGTTGGCGGTGATCCGGCTGGCGGGGTTGGCGCCGGTGACGTCGATGATCAGTTCGTCCTTGCCGGCGGGCACCCAGGCTCGCAGGGTGATGCCGCCGCCGGACTCGCGCAGCACGCCGTTGTACAGGTCGAGGTGGCCGGTGAAGTCCGATGCCGTCGTCATCGCGGTCAGGGCCGGGATGCTGACCTGGCCGGGGGAGAGCCGGTTCGGCATGGTGTCACTGCGGTTGAGCTGGGCGGTGAAGCCGTTCGCCGCCCATTCGGCCACCCCCAACGAGCCGTTGCCCAGCGGCAGGAACTGCGTCGCGGAACTGTTGGGCCGCCCGAGCACCACATCGGAACGCGAGACGATGCCGCCGACGTCGCGCACGAACGATCCGTTGCGCCAGGCGGTCGTCACGGTGGCCGCGGCCGCCGGAGTGGCGGAGCCGACGGCCACCCCCAGCACGGGGGCGAGCGAGACAACGGCCGCGGCGGCAGTGAGCCGCCATAGCTTCGTACGGTTTGTCATCTTTCCTCCCTGAGGCTGTCGGTAGCGCGCTCGGGGAGGAGCAACATCAATGGGCTTCGATTAATAAAACATCTCGCGCCCGCCGGAGGGCAAGCGCTCCGACGCCGCTCAAATTTCGTGGTATGGTTCGTACCATGGAATCCGAGGGCCGGGGCTATCGGCAGGCGGCACGGGCCGAGGCGACCACCGGGAACACCGAACGGATCATGGCGGCGGCGTTCGAGCTGTTCGTCGAGCGGCCGTTCGACCAGATCACGCTGCCCGCGGTGGCCGAGCGGGCGGGCGTCGGGCTGCAGACCGTCATCCGCCGGGTCGGCACCAAGGACGGCCTGGTCGCGGCGGTCAACGCGTGGCTGGCGCCGCGCGTCGCCGCCGACGGGCTCGGCGCTCCGGGCAACCCCGATCCCGCCCACGTCGCCGCCGCGTTCCGGCGGCTCTACGAGCGGTGGGCGCTCGCCATCGAGCGCACGCTCGCCCAGGCGGAGAGCTCGCCCGCCCTGGCCGCCAATGCCGCGAGCGGCCGCGCCGCCCAGCGCGCATGGCTGGCCGCGACCTTCGCCGACGCCCTCGCCGCGTCACCCGAGCCCGATCTGCTGCGTGCCCGCCTGGTGGCGGTCACCGGCGTGGAGGTCTGGCTCGTGCTCACCCGTCACGAAGGGCTCTCCGCCGACCAGGCCGAGCAGACCCTCCGCCTCCTGATCACCGCGAGTCTCGAAGGAACACCGTCATGACCCGATTCCTGGTTTACACCCCGCCGGCCACCGGCCACGTCTTCCCGCTCGTGCCCGGTCTGCGCGCCCTGGTCGCACGCGGTCACGAGGTGCACGTCCGCACGACCGGGGAGCTGGCCGTGCACCTGCGCGCGGCCGGCCTCACCGCCGAGCCGGTCGACGAGCGGATCGCCGCGTCGGCGCGCGCCGTCGATCCGGACGGTCGCCGGCACGCCGACGACATGTCCGACCTGATGCGCCGCGGGCCGTGGGAGATGGCCGACCTGACCCGCGCGATCGCCGAGGTGCGGCCGGATGCGCTTCTCGTCGACAGCAACACGTACGGCGCGTCGACCGCCGCCGAGGCGTCCGGCCTGCCGTGGGCGATGACGATGCCGTCGGTGCTGGCCCGTCCGGGACGGGGCATTCCGCCGTACGGTCTGGGCCTCGCGCCCCGGCCCGGCCGGATCGGCGCCCTCCGCGACGCCGTGCTGTGGAAGGTGGTGGAGCGGGCGTTCGGCCGGGCGATGCTGCCCGAGCTGAACCGGATGCGGGGGACGGCCGGGCTGCCGCCGTTCCGGTCGCCGCTGGACTATTCGGCGCGCCCCGACCTGCTGATCACGCTGACCGGCGCGCCGCTGGAATATCCGCGCGCCGATCTGGAGCCGCATGTCCGGATGGCCGGGAGCACGCCGTGGGACCCGCCGGCCGAGACACCGCAGTGGCTGTCGGCCGAGGGCGACCCGTGGGTGCTGGTCACCTGCTCGACGGACTATCAGGCGGACGGCGCGCTCGCCCAGGCCGCGGTGGCGGCGCTGCGGGACGAGCCGGTGCGGGTTCTGGTCACCCTCGCCGACGCGTACGGGGAGGTGACTCTGCCCGAGGCCGGCAACGTACGGGTCGAACGCTTCGTCCCGCACGGCGCGGTGCTGCCGCAGGCGGCCGCCGTCGTGTGCCCGTCCGGAATGGGGATCGTAAGCAAGGCCGTGGCGGCGGGCGTACCCGTGGTGGCCGTGCCGTTCGGGCGCGACCAGCCGGAGGTGGCCCGCCGCGTGCAGCAGTCCGGCGCCGGCGTGATCCTGCCGGCAAAGAAGCTGTCGGCGGCCCGCATGCTCGCCGCCGTGCGCGCGGCCCGCGCCCTGCCACCGCGCCCGGCCACCCCGGCCGACGGCGGCGCGGCCTTCGCCGACGCGGCCGAAGAGCTCGGCGTCCGAGAGCCCGCCGCGACCACCGAGCTGGGCACCCGAACGGCCGCCGCCGAGCAGCTGGGCGGGTGAGGCGGGGCCTCGTCAGCCGCGCAGGAACAGCAGCACCGCGAGCACCCGCCGGCTCTCGCTGCCGGTTGCCGGCAACCCCAGCTTGCCGAAGATGCTGGACACGTACTTCTCCACCGCTCGCAGCGTGATCACCAACCGGTCGGCGATGCCCTGGTTGGAGTTGCCCGCCGCCATCAGCTCCAGCACCTCCCGCTCGCGCGGCGTCAGCCGTTCCAGCGGATCGTCGCGGCGGCGGCGGGACAGCAGGGTGGACACGATGATCGGGTCGATGGCCGAGCCGCCCGC
The DNA here is from genome assembly GCF_042664765.1 of Paractinoplanes rhizophilus. Taxonomy (NCBI): domain Bacteria; kingdom Bacillati; phylum Actinomycetota; class Actinomycetes; order Micromonosporales; family Micromonosporaceae; genus Paractinoplanes; species Paractinoplanes rhizophilus. Next base: position 41,442 of record NZ_JBHTBJ010000036.1, read on the forward strand.
CGCCACCCGGCGGACCGCGGCGAGGAACTCCGGCACGTCGCTGATCCGGTCCTTGAGCAGATAACCCACGCCGTCCGCCGAGTCGGCCAGCAGCTTCATGGCCAGCCCCAGCTCGACGTACTGGGACAACACCAGTACACCCATTTCCGGGTACGCGGTGCGGAGTTCGATCGCGGCCCGCAGCCCCTCGTCGGTGTGCGTGGGCGGCAGCCGGATGTCCACCACGATCACGTCCGGCAGGTCGGCCTTCAGGTGCGACCGCAACTGGTCGGCGTCGCCGCAGCGGGCGATCACCTCGAACCCGGCGTCGGTCAGCAACCGGGCCAGGCCCTCGCGCAGCAGCACGCTGTCTTCGGCGAGCGCTACCCGCATGGCAGCTCCGCCCGCACCCGGGTGCCGCCACCGCGAGGCGTCCACACCCGCAGCCGGCCACCGAGCGCCTCGACCCGGTCGGCCAGGCCGCGCAGGCCGGTGCCGCGCTCGGTGTCGGCGCCGCCGACGCCGTCGTCGACGACCTCGACCACGATCTGGTCGCCGGTCCGGGTCACCTCGACGGTGGCCGAGGACGCCTGGGCGTGCTTGCCGACGTTGGCGAGGCTCTCGCACACCACGAAGTACGCGGCCACCTCGACCGCCTCCCGTACCCGGCCATCCAGGTCGACGCGCAGCCGCACCGGGACCGGCGCCCGGGCCACCAGCGACTCGACCGCCACCGCTAGCCCGTGGGCGCTGACCACCGCCGGGTGCAGGCCGCGGGCCAGGTCACGCAGCTCGGCGAGGGACACCGCGATCTCCGAGCGGGCCTCGGCCAGCAGTGCCTTCGCCTCCGGATCCTCGCCCAGCCGGCTCTGCAGCACGCCCAGGTTGAGCGACAAGGCGACCAGTCGCTGCTGAGCGCCGTCGTGCAGGTCGCGTTCCAGCCGCTGCCGTTCCCGCTGACCCGCCTCCAGCACCCGGGCCCGGGAGCCACGCAGCTCCTCCACGTTGGCCCGCAGCTGTGCCTGCAACCGGCCGCTGCGCAGCGCGATCCCGGCCGCGGCGCTGACCGCGTCGAGAAGCTCCGGCTCGTCCCGCAGCGCCGGATCGTGCACCAGGGCGGCCATCGGCTCGCCGTCCTCGTCGATCAGGGTCACCCGGCGGTGATCGGCCGGTAGGCCGACCGCGCGGCCGTCCTGGCCGGCCCAGGTGCCGAACGGCGGAAGCCAGTACAGCAGCGACAGCGATGGATCGCGGAGCGCCGCCGCCAGCGGCGTGCGCAGGTCGGCCGGGTCCGCGCGCAACGCCACCACCAGCTCGGCGACCGCGGTGCGGGCCAGCCGGGCCTGCAACAGCCCGGCCAGGAACGCGACCGGGGCGACGCCGAGCAGGAACAGGCTGATCCGCTGCACCACCGGGAACGCCGGGCCGCCGAACACCCCGACCACCAGCAGCACGGCGATCGTCACCAGGCCCACCGCGAACGAGTCGACCAGCAGCGTCAGCGAGCGGCGCAGCGGGCGGCCGTGCCGGCGCCGGCGGACCATGAGCAGCCCGACGCCGGCCAGCGCCACCCCGCTGACCACGACGAGCTCGATGCGATACAGCAGCAGCGCGGCCTCCGGCCGGTCGACGACGGTCAGCCGGTGCGGCGTGAGACCACCGAGCGCCATCGCCGCCACCTGGGCGCCGAACGCCGCGGCGTACCCGGTCCCGATGATCAGTTTTTCCGCCCGGCCGCGCAGCCGGCCGGTCGGGTAGGTCACGAAGACATGCACGATCAACACCAGCGGCAGTACGTCGAGCGCCTGGCCGGCGGTGTGCAGCAGGCTGTCCTCGGGCGCCCAGATCAGGCTGCCGGCCAGCGCGGCCGAGCCGGTGAGCACCATCAGCGGGCCGAACCGGTTGCGGGGACGGCATCGCCAGGCGACCAGGCCGCTGACCGAGTACGCCAGCACCAGCCAGCTGATCGTGACCAGGTGGGCCGGGTCGACCCCGCCGCGGACCCCGAGCAGCAGGATCCCGCCCAGCGCCGTGACCAGCACGGCCCCGAGGATGGTGAGTGTGGCGTTGGTCGGGCGGAGCATGCGTCACCCCCGGCGTCGCGATAGACGCTACGCCCTCACCCAGCACCTTGGACACCAGGAAACCCGCGGGGCGGCCGCGCCGCCAGGCGCGGCCGCTCGGGATCGTGCTCAGGCGTGTTCTCTCCCGGATCTCCAGGCGGCCCGGTCGGCGAGGATCAGCGCGAGCGCGACCACGGTCCACGCGGCGCACTCGTACCACTCCTGGCGGGACAGATCGGCGCCGCGGTAGCCCAGGTCGGTCATCGTCAGGAAGCCCTGGGCATTATGGAACAGCAGCACCAGCAGCACGCTGCCGCCGGTGCGGTTGAACAGCCAGACGTACACGAAGGTGATGACGAACGTGGCGACCAGGCCGGCCGGGCCGACGTCGCCGAGCAGCGGCAGATGCCAGAGGGCGACCAGGACCCCGAGAACGGCTGCGGAGGCCAGCGGGGACAGGTCGCGCTGCAGCCGGGGTACGGCGAACCCGCGCCACGCCGGCTCCTCGGCCATCGGCCCGTCCATCGGGTTGACCAGGCGCACGAGGAACGTCAGCGCGAAACTGCCCCAGGCGAGATCCGACCACGCCGGGCCGGGCGCGCTGTTGACCGCCGACACCCCGAAGCGCAGCACCACCGGCACCAGCAGCGCGAAGGCGTAGAAGTACCACGGCACCCGCCATCGGATCATCCGCCGGCCGAGGTCGCGGAAACCCGCCCGGCCGTCCGCGACGGCGATGACGATCAGCGCCGCCAGCAGCGCGCCGATCGCTTGGAATTCCTGTCGCGGCCACACGTCCAGGCGATACAACGGCCAGGACCACCAGGCGAGCACGTACGCCAGGACGAAGAAGCTGGTCAGCCGGTGGCGGGTGATCCACTCGGCCAAGCCGTTCCGGGTGGTTTCTCGTGGCGGTTCCTGGATGATCTGGGTCTTCATGACGACGCTCCTCATGCGGTAGGCGATCGATCCGGCCTCCTCACGCTCGCAGCGCCGGCGGCACCCGGTAAGCCGGTCCGCTGGCGGATGGGACGGCCGGTTTTCTGGCGTACGGCGCGCCACCACCCCGCACGCCAGAAAACCGGCCCCCCGACCGGCCAGTGCGCCGCCTTACCGCGATCGTCCCCGGCTGCGAGCGTGGGATGCGTCCTGACCACGTCTTCTTCGGACAGGTGAGTCCCATGCCGAAACGCACCCCGGTGGCGCTGCGTCACCGAGGAGTACCGCTACGCCAAGGGCAAGCCGGTCATGGCCCATCAGGTCGGGGGCGCCACGTTGCGGCTGACCGAGTCCGGTTGCGGCGGCGACGAAGCCCGCTGCGAGGTCCGCTTCCGCATCCGCGTGCCGGCGGCGACGGCGGTGGAGATCACCGCGCAGGCCGGCGCGGTCGACGTCGACGTCCGCCCCGGAGTCGGCGGCAGCAGCGTCCGCGTGGACAAGAACCCCGCCTCGCCCGTGACCACACGTTAGGAGTTCCGCAATGAAGACCATGTCCAAGCACCTTCTGCTCGGCGCGTCCCTGGCTGTCGTCCTCACCCTGGGATTCAGCCCACCGGTCTCCGGCCAAGCCGCCGGCCGGCTCACCATCGACTGGGCGCCGTGCCCGACCGCGCCCGCCAAGCAGTGCGGCACCATGCAGGTCCCGGTCGACTGGTCGCAACCGCGCGGCGCGAAGGTCGCCGTCGCGGTCGCGCGGCGGCTGGCCGACGACCCGGCCCGGCGCATCGGCACGCTGTTCTTCAACGCCGGTGGACCCGGCGACGGCGAGGTGAAGTACGTGGTGGACGAGGACTCGTACTTCTCGCCCACGCTGCGCGCCCGGTTCGACATCGTCGGGGTGGATCCGCGGGGGACCGGAAACGCCGACGCCATCCGCTGTGATCTGCCGGCCATCACGCCCTCGTACACCATGTTCCCGCGCACCCAGCAGGAGTTCGATGCCATGATCCGGTACAACCGGGACTTCGGGCGCAGCTGCTTGCGCGGAACCGGGGCGTACCTCGAGCACACCGACACCGTCAGCGTCGCCCGCGACCACGAGGCCGCCCGCGCCGCGCTGGGCGTCGACCGGGTGACCTGGCTCGGCATCTCGTACGGCAGCCAGCTCGCCGCCAACTACGCCGAGCTGTTCCCGGGCCGCACCCGCGCGATGGTGCTCGACTCGGCGCTGGAACACAGCCTGCCGGACAACCAGCAGCTCGCCGAGGAGATCCTCGGCGCCGAGGCCTCCTTCAACCGGTTCGCCGCCTGGTGCGGCACCGCGCCGGAGTGCGCGCTGCGCGGACAGGACGTCGGCGCCGTCTACGACCGCCTGGTGGCCGGCGCCGAGCGCCACCCGATCCCGGACGACGGCGCGCTGCGCCCGGTGACCAGCGAGGACATCCGGATGCAAACCATCCGGCTGCTGGCCTTCAAGGAGCCGGCGCTCGGCGGACCTGATCTCTCCTGGGCCGGCCTGTCCCGGGCGATCGCCCGCGCCGTCGCCGGCGACGCCTCCGGATTCGCCCTGCCGCCGGTCGAATACCTGCAGGACGACGTGGAGGCGCACGGGGCCATCGGCTGCATGGAGTACGTGTCACAGGTCCGCACCTGGGGCGAGATGCAGCAGCGCCTGCAACTGGGCCGGCAGCTCGCGCCGCACCTGCAGGGCGCCGCCGAGTCCTGGCAGATCATCCGATGCGCCGGCTGGCCCCTCCCGGCGGCGAACCCGCCCCGGCCGCTGCACGTACGGGATGTGCCCACGCTGATCGTGCACTCGGTCTTCGACCCGTCCGACCCGTACCAGTGGGCACACGGCCTCGCCGCCCAGATCGACGGCAGCGTCATGCTCACCCGTACCGGCGACGGGCACACGTCGTACCACACCTCCGAGTGCGCCCGCGCCGCCACCGATCAGTACCTGATCCGTCCCCAGGCACCCGCCGACCGGGTGTGCGAGGGCTGAGGATCGTCGCCAGAATCGTCGCGGCCGGTGCAGCACTGCCGGCCGCGATGGACGTCTTTCTATGAAACGCTGACCGAAGCGGGAGATCCGGAACAACGCCGGACCTGACTCTCGGCTCCGGATCCAATGCGTCTGAAGCCGCGGCGACCGCTCCGACGAGGCCTCCGCTCGTCAGGCTGGGCGGAGGCGCTCAGCGAGGACCGGCCCTCACCGCTGCGGTCGATCCGTTGATTCCCGCATCGGTCATCGTCCATTCTCAAGGGATGCCGACCACCGAACTCGTCGTCACGATCGACGATCCGTCCCTGCGTTCCTCGCTGCGATCCTGGCTGGCCGCCGACGAGAACGTGCCTCGTCGGTTGAAGGTGGCACCGGCACAGGCTCGGCCCGGGGAACTGGGTGCGGAACTGGAGATCATGCGGATGCTACTGGAGGGCGGCGGCGCCGTCACCGTGTTGATCGAGTCGGTTGCGTTGTGGCTGCAGAGCAGGCGGTCGGATGTCTCGGTCGAGCTGAGCATCGGAAAGAAGAAGGTCAGCGTGAGTAGCGGCAGCCTGCGCAACGCCTCCACCGAGGATCTGGAGAGGCTGGTGCGGGGCATTGCCCGAGAGCTGGAAGACGAGTGACAAGTCTGTGGACGCCTTGTCCCGCCAAGTCGACTGCGGTCTTGATCGGCACGCAGGCCTGCACCGACCCGAACTTGCCGGACGTGCCGCAGATCCCGGCAAACCTGGGCGGCCTCCGGGACGCGCTGTGCGATCGGGAGGTGGGATTCTTCCTCCACGAGAACTGCACCACGATCGAGCAGCCCAGCCGGAGGGACGCGCTGGAAGCGGTGACCCGGATGGGCCAGCGTGCCGATGACACCTTCGTCGTCTACTACGGCGGGCACGCCATCCGCGACGACCAGCGCGGTGACGCGCTCCTGCTGAGTCTGGCGGACAGCGACGAAACGCCGTGGTCGTTCCTGCGTATCGACGACCTCGAGGGCGCGATCCGGGAAAGTCCGGCCCGCTTTCGGATCTTGGTGCTGGATTGCTGCTATTCCGGGGTGGCCACCGCCGGACGGCTCGGTGCCGGGAACGACTCGGAGGTGCTCGCCAGCCAGGCGTCCATGTCCGGCGTCTATGTCCTCGCTTCCTCGGCGGCCAACCAGCGGTCACTCGCGCCAGAGGGCAGCACCTACACGACGTTCACCGGTGCCCTGATCAAGCTGCTGCTCACCGGTATCCCCGACGCGTACGAATTCATCGAGATGCACCGGCTCTACCAGCACCTGCGGCTGGCGCTCGCCGGGCCGAATCCGAAACCGGCCCAGCAGAACACCGGAGACGCGGCCAGCCTGGCGATCGTGCGCAACCGTGCCTATCAGCCGGCTGCGGCCCGGACCGGCGGGCAGGAGGCGGGCTACTTTTCGTACCTCGACGACGTGGTGGGCGACCGCCTGGATTTGGAAACCCGGCTCGACACCGTCGACGCGATCGCCCGGCGGGCCGAGACCGACGACATGTTCCTCCGTGTGCTCCGGATGATCACTGAGTCGCCGCAGGTACCGTCGCTGCTCCGGATCAATGTGGCCTGGCGGCTGGACCTGCTGGGCGATGAGGCGGGCGCCGTCAACGGCCTCAATCAGGTGGTGGGCCCGGGTGGAGGCGTACAAGCCTTAGAGGGTCTTCGGGTGCTCCTGACGATCAACGAACCCGCCGACGAGTGGCCTCGCCCGCAGGAAGAGACCGACCCGAATGGAGACGACGAGCCCGCGGAGGAGATCGCGGTCCGGCCGGTGCGGCTGGACCGGCTCACCGACCAGCAACTGTGGGGCCTGCTGATGGCGACGGTGTTGCGCGCCACCGGTATGTCGCTGGAAGGGGTGCTGGCGGCGATCAAGGAACTCATCTCGCTCGGCGAGAACAAACCCGCCTGGCTGATCCTGAACGCCGTCTTGAAAACAGCCTCGCTTGATTCAGCGGGGCGGCTCGAAGTCGAAAGCCTCCTCGGCGAGGTCCCATTCCGGGCGTAGGTCGTGCGCGGCGCGGCGCGGTGCGGGCAGGAGCCGGTACAGGTTGCCCTTGGTTGCCGCGATGCGTTCGGCGCGGTGGGCGACGGTGCGATCGCCGGTCCGGATGGTCTCGGTGACGGTGACGATCGCGAGGACTCCAAAGGCGAACACTACGCAGAAGCCGGCGATGGCGGTGAGTGTGAGCACCGTTCGTTGCCATGTGTCGAGCGGAAACGAGGTAACCCAGACCGTGGCGGTGACGCTGGCGATGAGGCCGGCCAGGGCGACGCGGGTGGGCCGGCGCAGTCGACGGTCGTTTTTCGTCTCCGTCCATCCGACGTCGTCCCGGGTTCCCTGGAGGGCGACCAACAGGTGTACTGGCGCCTCTGACGCCGCCACGACGAACCCTGCGATCGCCGCCAGCGACAGCAGGAAGCGCAGCGCGATGGGCACGGTTTCGGAGTGGACCAGGAACAGCAGGACGATACCGATGCCCCCGGCCGCGACGGCCCGGGACGCCAGCTTCTGCTGTTGCCAGAGCTGAGTCGGGCTGAGCCGGACCAATCCGGGATCACGTTCGGCCCGGACGGCGAGCTCCTGAAGGAAGCGGGCGCTGGACAGTGCGGCGCCGACCACGACCAGGGCGCCGCCGGCCAGCCCGAGGGTCAACCAGGCGGGCGTGGCGCCGAACACGATCGCGCAGATCAGAAGTAACGCCGTGCCGCTGAAGGCGACGACCGGCCCAGGCCCCAGATCACGCGGGCCGTCGATCACGGACTCGGCGACGAACGTCGCCAGCTCGTACCGGTCTCGAGGCGGGCTGGCCATCCTGCCGAGATCGGCGGCCGCCGCGAGTGCGATCCATCCCGCGGCGAAGCCACTGGCCAGGCCCGCCACTGTGAGCAGGCCCAGCCCGAAGGCACCGAGGCGGTTCTGGTCGAAGACCCGCAGGCCGGCAAGGGCGATGGCGGCGAGCAGGAAGCCGCCGCCGGAAACCAGGATCAGCCCGATGCAGAACTCCGGGACGCGGTAGGCGTTCCTCTCGTCCTCCTGCTCCCGGAATTGTCGGAGCGCCTCGGTCGCCACCTGAATCGTGAAGCAGACCAAGGCAGTGACGGCGACAACCAGCAGGCCGGTTGAGACGATGTCGAGTACGCCTGCGAGCCGCGGTCCTATGTACGACTGCCACTGTTGCTGATGTCGGGCGACGATGGCACCGATGCCCCAGCCGGTACCGGCGACGAACGCCATTCCATAGCTTTTCCGCCCCACGTCGTCGGCGATGGCGGCCACGATGCCGATGATCGCGGCGATCGCGGCCATGACAGCGATCCGGTTGTGCCATCCGGCAGGCGCCCACGCACTCGTCTGCTCCAGGGCGTACGCCGTAATGCCGCTGACCGTGAGCACAAAGCCGGCCCGGGAACGTTTGCGGTCGCGAAGCCACAGCACAACCACCACGGTTGCCATCAGGAAGAACGCGTCGACAAGGAAGGCATGGACCTCGTCGCCCCACGGGACCAGGCCCGGCCTTTGCTCGCCGAGGAACAGGATCCCGCCGATCACCCCGGTCAACAGCAGGGCGGCCCCGCTGGATCGAGGCGCCGGCACGGCGGACAGGAGCGTCGCCGCGGCAAAAAGCACAACACTGATCAGCACGACCCGGTTGTGCCAGCCGGGCGGCGCCCACGGGTTCGATTGCTCGGTGATGTAGCCGATCGACCCGACGATGGTCAGCACCAGCCAGAACGCGAGCGGCCGCCGGCTCGTGAGCAACAGGCTTACTCCCGCGGTGACCAGCACCGCGACGCTGTCGAACCGCTGGACCGGATCGGCGATGAGGCCTTGCCCGTCGTTCCCCACCGGCAGCAGGAGGAGGAGCCCGGCAGCCGCGAGGATCAGGCCGATTCCCATCGGCCTGATTCTCGTGCCGTCGCTGAGAGCTGATAGCGCTCCATGCGACGAACCCTACACGGTACGCACTCAGACGATCTCGCAGTGTGATCGCTCGTGCGTCCTCCTTCTGCATCTGCGAGTCGGGTGAGGCAGACCGCCCCGCTGTCGACCCGGCGAGGCGAGTTGGTGCCTTGTGGTCAGGGCGAGTCTCCGGGGACGATCAAGCCGGATTCGTACGCGAAGACGACGGCCTGGGCTCGGTCTCGCAGGCCCAGCTTGGTCAGCAGGTTGCTGACATGCGTCTTGACCGTGTGCTCGGTGACGACCAGCTCCGCGGCGATCTCGGCGTTGGAGCGGCCGCGGCCGAGCAGTCTGAGGGTGTCCATCTCGCGGTCGGTCAGGTCGCCGAGGCGCTGCCGCAGGCGGGGCCGGGCGCGGCCTCGGCCGACGAACTCCTCGATCAGCCGGCGGGTGATGGCCGGCGCCAGCAGCGCCTGGCCGGCGGCGACCAGGCGGACCGCCTGGATGAGGTCGTCGCGCCGGACGTCCTTGAGCAGGAAGCCGCTGGCGCCGGCGCGCAGGGCGTCGTAGACGTACTCGTCCACGTCGTACATGGTCAGGACCAGGACCTTCGCCGGGGTCCGCCGGACGACCTCGGCCGTTGCCTCGACGCCGTCGACGCCGGGCATGCGGATGTCCATGAGCACCAGGTCGGGCTTCAGCTCGACCGCTTTCGCGATGGCCTCGGCGCCGTTCGCCGCCTCGCCGACGACCGTGATGTCCTGGGCGGCGTTGAGGATCAGCGCGAAGCCGCCGCGGAACAGATCCTGGTCGTCGGCCACGAGCACGCGGAGCATTGCGGTCAGCCGATCGGCAGGGTCGCGGTGACGGTGAAGCCCGGGTCTCCCGGCCGTACGGCAAGCCGGCCGCCGCAGGCCGCGACGCGCTCGCGCATTCCGGTCATGCCGTACCCCTCCCGGACCTCGCCGGCGCCGCGGCCGTCGTCGGCGACGCCGATCTCCAGGGTGTCGCTGGACCAGGCGAGACGCACGCGCACGGTTGTCGCGGCGGCATGCCGGATGGTGTTCGTCAGCGACTCCTGCACCACCCGGTACGCGGCCATGTCGACGCCGGAGGGCAGCTCGCGCGGCTCACCGCGCACCTCGGCGGACGCGTCCAGGCCGGCCCGGCGGGCATTGTCCAGCAACCCGGGCAGCGAGGCGAGTCCGGGCTGCGGCGCGCGGCTGGGGTCCGGCCCGTGCAGCGCGCCGAGGATCAGGCGAAGCTGGCCGACCGCGTCCCGCCCCGCGGCGGCGATCGACTCGAACACCGCCTCGGCCTTCTCCGGATGGTCGCGCACCACCAGCGGGCCGGTCTCGGCCTGGATGAGGATGAGCCCGACGGAGTGCGTGACGATGTCGTGCATGTCGCGGGCGATCCGGGTGCGCTCCTGCGCGGCGGCGGCGGCGCGTTCCTCCCGGAGGCGATGTTCGCGCTCGCGCAGAGCTTCCCGTTTGGCCCGCCGGGCCCGCGCGCCGATGCCGAAGGCGTACGCGGCCACGATCACCGTGACGAGATAGCGGTACGTCTCGAGGTTCTCGTGCGGGATGATCAGCGACATCGCCACCCCGACGACCAGGGCCGCGATGCCGATGGCGCGGCGTACCCGGGAAAGATCGGCCGCCGCGAAGGTGTAGGTGCACACGAGTACGCCGTACGGCAGCAGGATCACCGACTGCGGCAAGGATTTGGCGGCGATCGCCACGAGCGTCGTCGCGCTGCCGACGATCACTCCGGTGGTGAGGATCGCGCGGCGCCGCCAGAGCACCGGCACCGACATCAGGACGGCGAGGGCCACGAACCACCACGGCCGCACGTACGGAATGAACGCGGGGGTCACCGTGAGCACGGTGACGACGGCGGCGACCGCGACGTCGGCCCGCTCGACCTTGAGAATGTCCGCCCGCACTACCGCCCCCCGATCGGCCGAGACACCGTGGTACGACCCTAGGCGATCGCCATCCCCGGACGCCTCGCCCGCCGGTCGATGACCGTCTCCCTCGCAGGAGTGAGACCCGACGGCCCGTGCGAGGGCGGTGCGGACCGCTCCCGGCGGCGATGTGCGGGGAGGGCGCCTCCGGAAGCGTGGGGCGGCATGGCGTACTCATCAATCCGTCGTTTCGGCGTGGCGCTCGCCGCCACCGTGCTCTCGGCGATGCTCTTCGTGTTCGGCACGGGCCTGCGGCCGGTGCCGTGGCTCACCTGGCTCGCACCCGTACCCGTGCTCCTGCTTGCCCCGCGCGTCCGCGCCCGGGTCGCGTTCCTCGCGGCGTCGGCCGCGTGGCTCGGCGGCGAGACCCCGATGTGGGGATATTTCCTGCGAACCGTGCGGATACCGCCGCCGATGGCGGTCTCGATGGTCATCGGGTCCGCGCTGCTGTTCGGGCTGGCCGTGCTCCTCGCCCGGGGGCTCATCCTGCGCGGGCGGCCGGTCACGGCCGTCGTGGCGCTGCCGGCCGCGTGGGTGGTGATCGAGTACGCGGCGTCGGTGCTGTCGCCGAACGGGGCCTGGTGGAGCCTGGCGTACACCCAGGCGGACATCCTTCCCGTGCTGCAGACGGCCTCGATCGCCGGGCCCTGGGGCATCACCTTCCTGCTCCTCGCGGTGCCCACCGCGGCGGCCGCGCTCCTGGCGCCGCGAGCGATCGGCCGGGCACGGGTGGCCGTGGTCGCCGCGATCGTCCTCGCGCTCACCGCGGGATACGGCGCCTGGCGCCTGCACACGCCGGACGAGGACGGGTCGCAGCAGGTGGCGCTGCTCGCGACCGATCGTCAGCCCGGCTCGCCGCCGGTCGACACGCCCGAGGGCCGGGCGCTGCTGGCCGAGTACGCGGCCGCCATTCCGGACGTCGCCGCCCGGGGCGCGCGCGTCGTGGTCCTCCCGGAGAAGTCGTTCACCGCCGACGACACGACGTTGCCGATCCTGGCGGCGCCGCTGGCCCGGCTCGCCGCCGACCGGCACATCGACATCATCGCCGGGCTGATCCTCGAGCGCGGCGGGGAGCTGCGCAACGCGGCCATCGATTTCCCGGCCGGCGGCGGCCGGCCGGTCGAGTACTTCAAGCGCCATCTGATCCCAGGGCTGGAGAGCGATTTCACGGCGGGGGACCGGCTGGCGTACGTCCCGGACACCGGCACCCGGTGGGGGATCGCCATCTGCTTCGACCTGGATCTGCCCGGCCTGGTCCGCGATTACCGCCGGAGCGGGGCCACCACGCTGTTCGTTCCGGCCTGGGATTTCAACCGCGACGCCTGGCTGCACGGCCGGATGGCGGTCGCCAGGGGAGTCGAGAGCGGGCTCACCGTGGTGCGCGCGGCCCGGAACGGCGACCTGGTGGTGAGTGACGCGTACGGCCGGATCCGGGCCGAGGCGCATTCCGCCGACGCGCCGTTCGTGTCCCTGGTCGCCGCGCCGCCCGAGCGCGGGGCGACCACGCTCTACGCGGCCTGGGGCGACTGGTTCGCCTGGGCCTGCGTGCTCGTGCTTCTGATCGGGCTCGCCGCCGGGTATCGAGCCCGTCCCCGACCGGAACGCGACCGTCGCCCGGCGGAGCCCGCCGTGGCCGCGGTGGGGTGACTTCGGGGAAGGCCGGCTGCGTCCTCCACGGCGGCGCCGTCGCGGAGTGGCGGATGCTTACCCCGCCAGGATCCGGTCGACGACGTCGGTCAACGTCGGGCCGACGATGTCCGGCTGGTCGCCCAGCGGGCTGGGGACGACGCCGGGACGCCGCACGAGGGCGGCCCGGCAGCCGGCGGCGAGGGCGCCCGAGACGTCCCAGGCGTGCGCGGTCACCAGGCGTACGTCGGAAATGGCGACGCCGAACCGCTCAGCGACCGCGAGATATGGCTCGGGCGCCGGCTTCAGCCGGCGCACCGCATCGGCCGAGAACACGTCGTCGAACAGGTCGCGCAGCCCGGCGTGCGCGAGCTGCGCCTCGGCCACCGCCAGCACCGAGTTGGTGAGCGCCACCATCGTGATGCCGTGACCGCGCAGACGGGCCAGCGCCGCGGGCACCTCCGGATGCGGCGGAAGGGCGGACATCCCGTCGACGATCGCCTGCGCCCGCGCGTCGCTCAGCTCGGTGCCGGTGCGTTCGGCGAGCATCGCCAGCGCGGCGTGCTGGGCGGTCGTGAAGTCGACGTACTCGCCGGTGAGGCCGCCGACGAAGGACAACTGCAACATCTGGTCGCCCGATTCTTCTCCGTCGGGCGGGAGCGCGCGAGCCGCAAGGCCTCCTGAGTGGCGCAGGACATCGATGAGCGTCACTTGACAGTCATCGTACGTACGACCTATGTTGCTGCTGCATCGACGGTCAGGAGGAGCCGTGAACCGAAAACGTGGACTGCCGTTCGCGGCCGCGATGGTGGCGCTCGCCGTCCTTGTCCTGACCGGTTTGACGTTGACCGGCCGGCTCGGCGGCAGCGCGTCGGCCGGGGTGCGCCCGCTCGCGGCGACCGCGGGCTGCGCGAAGTCGCCGACGCTGGCGAGCGGAACCCATACGATCCAGAGCGGCGGCCAGACCCGCAGCTACATCCTGCGGGTCCCGGCCAACTACGACAGCAACCACGCGTACCGAGTGATCTTCGGATTCCATTGGGTGGGTGGTACCGCCAACGACGTCGACTCCGGCGGGACCGACGGATACAACTGGTCCTACTACGGGCTCCGGCGGCTGGCGGACAACGCGAACAACAGCACGATTTTCGTCGCGCCGCAGGGCATCAACAACGGCTGGGGCAACTCCGGCGGCCAGGACGTGGCCTTCGTCGACGCCATCCGCAGCCAGCTCGAGACCGGCCTCTGCGTCGACACCACGCAGATATTCTCGACCGGTTTCAGCTACGGCGGCGCGATGACCTATGCGCTCGCGTGTTCCCGGCCCACTGTCTTTCGCGCGGTCGCTGTCTACTCCGGCGCCAACCTCAGCGGATGCGACGGTGGCACGCAGCCCGTCGCGTACATCGGACTGCATGGCCTGCGGGACAACGTGCTGCCCATCGCGTCCGGGCGGGCGCTGCGCGACACCTTCGTCCGCAACAATGGCTGCACCAGCCAGAATCCGCCCGAGCCGGCGTCCGGAAGCCTGACCCACGTGGTCACCGCGTATTCCGGCTGCCGGGCCGGATACCCGGTCGTGTGGGCCGCGTTCGACGGGGCCGGCCACGACCCCGGTCCCATCGACGGATGCACCTGCGGCGGCTGGATGACCTGGACGAAAGACGTCGTCTGGAACTTCTTCACGCAGTTCCAGAGTGGCCCGCCGCCGAGCTCGCCGACGACCAGCGCCCCGCCCGGCGGCGGCCAGCAGAACGCCGAAGTGGTGGGAAGCCAGTCCGGCCGGTGCCTGGACGTGCCGAATTCGAGCTCGGCGAACGGCACACAGACGCAGTTGTACGACTGTTCGGGTGGCTCGAATCAGCGGTGGACGTACACCTCGGGCAAGCAACTGCAGGTGTACGGCAATAAGTGTCTCGACGCCAGCGGCCGGGGCACCAGCAACGGCACCGCCGCGATCATCTGGGACTGCAACGGGCAGACCAACCAGCAGTGGAACGTCAACTCCAACGGCACCATCACCGGCGTGCAGTCGGGGTTGTGTCTCGACGCGAACGGCGCGGGAACCGCGAACGGCACGAAGGTCATCCTCTGGTCCTGCAACGGCGGCGCCAACCAGCGATGGAGCTTCCGCAGCTGACCACCCCATTCGGGGCGGAGCGTCACGTGCGCTGATGCTCCGCCGCGGCGAGGATGAGGTAGGCGGCCGCGGTCCAGGTGTACGCGCGGTCGCGGAGTCCGGCTCCGGTGTCCGCGTCGAAGTTCTCGGCGAAGCCGGAGGTCTCGCACAGCCGGCGGAAGCGGCTGCTGATGTCGTCGGCGAGGTCGATGTGTCCGGCGCGCCGGAGGCCGTCCTCGATCAGCAGGGTCGCGGGCGCCCAGATGGGTCCGCGCCAGTAGCCGTCCGCGGCGTAGAGCTCGGAGCCGACCGGCTCGGTCGCCAGGCCGTGCGGGGTCAGATGGGCTTTGAGGGCCGCGGCCAGGGACGTGCGAATGTCGGCGGGCAGGTCGGCGCCGAGCGTGATCGGCATGAGCGCCAGCAGGCTGGTGCTGTGGTGGGTAGCGCCGGTTCGTGGATCGCGCGCGCGGAACCGGCTGCCGTCCCACAGCTCCGACAGCAGCGCGGCCCGCATCTCTTCGGCGGTGTCGCGCCATTGCGCGGCGGCCGCGGCGTCGCCGAGCTCGGCCGCGAGGGTGCCGAGCTCGCGCAGCTGGATGACCAGGAAGGCGGCCAGATCGGCGGTTTCCAGCACCCGGCCGGCGTCGAAGGTGGTGGCGTTGTCCCAGCCGCTGTCGTTCCCGTGCTGGTAGTGGGGAAGAGGGCGGCCGGGCCGGCGACGCTGGGTGAGCCAGAAGGTGGTCCAGCGACTCAGCCGCTGGTAGGTCTCGGTCAGCTGCTGCCGCTCCAGGGGCTCCGGCAGGTGCAGGCGCAGGCGCGCGAAGGCCCAGCCGTGAATGGGCGGCTTGACGAAGTTGTAGAGCACTTCGGAGTGGGTCACCGAGTCGGGCAGGGCGCCGGTCGGGTCCTGGTGGTCGAACGGTAGCTGGAATTGGTGCCAGGCCAGCCCGGGGTCCCCCGCGGCGAGAGCCAGGGCGTTGAAGCAGTGGTCCCAGCTCCACACCTTGTCCATCCAGTGTTTGGACATCAGCACGGCGGGCCGGGTGAGGAACCCGCCGGGCGCCACCGTGGCGGACCAGATCACGTAGGTGGCGAGTTCCGCGGCCGGCGTCCGGGAGCTTCGCCACGGCGCCACCGTCTCCAGGTATCGGCGGAACTCGTCGTCCGCCTGCCGGGCCACCTCGTCGAAGGTGGCCGGGGACTGGTACGGGTCGCGACTCGTCGCGTACTCCTCGATGGCCACCTCCCACGGTGCGCTGCCGGACAGCTCCAGATGCCGGTCGCCGGCGCCGAGCAGTCCCACGCCGGCCGACGTGTGCGGTATCCCGGTGAGCACGGTGACCCGGTAACGCCGTCCGGTCTCGTAGGAAGTGAAGACCAACGACTCGTCCCGCGGGTCGCGGAAAAGGTAGGTGCCGGAGAACGGCGTCAAAACCGGTGCGGCGGCCGCGATGCGCAGACCCAGGCCGGTGCCGCGTAAACGGATGGTGTCGGCAGTCTCGTAGACCAGGTCGATGGAGCCGCCCCGGTGGGTCCACCGCAGCCGGGTGGCCGAGGCCGTGACCGTCGCCCCGACCGGCCCGTCGGCCGAGCGGGTCTCGAAGCGCAGGATCGGGTGCATCCCGTTGCGGTGCGAAACCAGATGCAGATCATCGGCGCGCGTCCGCTCCGCGATGACCGGGGAGATGCCGAACCAGGATCCCCCGAAGCTGAACGGAATTTCCCGTACGGAGAAGGTGGTGACCACGGACATCGATGCCTTTCGCGGTGGGCCGCCGAACCGATTCGACTTGTCGGTGTCGCCGAACCATAGGCCGCCGCCGACGTCCGATCAAGGACCTCTTGGGCCTCGCCCGGGCGGCCGTTGACATCGTCAGCCGTCACTATCTACGGTGGTGAGCGAATCGATTCGACTGTTCGAGGTGGAGATGAACATCGGGGAGATCGCCCGCCGGGCCGGGGTGGCGCGCAGCACGGTGTCGTACGCGTTGAGCGGCCGCCGCCCGGTGAGCCCGGCGACCAAGCGGCGGATCCAGGCGGTGATCGACGAGATCGGCTACCGGCCGCACGCCGCCGCGCGTGCCCTCAAGGAGGGCCGGACCCGGGCCATCGGTCTGGTCATTCCCCCGGCCAGCCTGTTGCTGACCGACATGCAGCTCGGCTTTGTCGCCAGTGTGGTCGAGGCCGCGGCCCACGCCGACCTGGATGTGCTGCTGTCCCCCTCGGGCGGTGACCACGACCGGTCGTTCGAGCGGCTGATCTCCGGCCGCCGGGTGGACGGGGTCATCCTGATGGAGATCCGCCTGGAGGATGAGCGGGTCACCCGGCTCCAGCAGGCCGGGTTGCCGTTCGTCACCATCGGCCACACCGCCCGCCCGCAGGGCACCTGCTGGGTCGACGTCGACTACGCCACCCTGGTCGCCCGGTGCGTGCACCACCTCGCCGACCTCGGGCACCGTACGGTCGCGCTGATCAACCGTTCCACCGAACTGGTCGCCGCCGGCTACGGGCCGGCGCACCGGGCTCAGGCCGGCTTCGCCGAGGCAGTCCGCCGGCGTGGCCTAAGCGGCATGAATGTGCCGTGCGCCGACAACCCGGCGGCCGGCGAGGAGTGCTTCGAGCAACTGCGCGAGCGGCACGGCGAGATCACCGGCATCGTCACCGTCAACGAGGCGGCGCTGCCCGGGATCCAGCGTGGCATCGAGCGGGCCGGCGTCGCGGTCCCGCGCGAGCTGTCCATCGCCGGCGTCGCCGCCCGCCACTGGGCGGAGGGCTTCCGCCCGCAGCTCACGGCCGCGGACGTCCCCACCCTGGAGATGGGCACACACGCCGTCGACCTGCTCCTCGAGCGGATCGCCACCCCGGACGGCGCGCCCCGGCACCTGCTGCTCGCCCCGCCGATCTCGCTGCGTGACAGCACCGGGCCGGCGCCCGCCCGCTGATCCGGTCCGCTCTCCCCGGGACGAGCCGCCGGCTCGCCTCGCGATTCCCGCTGTCCGCGTCACCCCCCATCCCCATCATCGACTCGCCACTGGAGGCATCGATGCAGCAGAGAAGAAGGCTCGGCCGGCTCGCCACCCGAGCGTCGATCGCGATCGGCATGGTTCTGGCCGCCGCCGTCCCGCTGACCAGCGCGAGCCCCAGCCAGGCCGCCGCCGGCGAGGCCCTCACCGTCGACCTGGCCTCCAGCCGGGGGCCGTCGACCCTGGTCGGCGCGGGCATCCTGTACGGGATCAACCAGGACGCCACCCTGCCGGCCGATCAGTTCATCCAGCCCCTGAAGCTCAACGCCTTCCGTGGCGGCGGGTGGTTCTCCGGCGGCTGGATCAGGGACAACTACCAGTACGGCTCCGCGACCCAGGCCGACATCACCTCGATCATCGCGCAGGCCCGGCGGCTGAGCCAGGTCGGCGATCACACCCAGTACCAGGTGCTGCTGAGCGACCTGTACGGGCTCAACGCCGGTCAGCCCGCGAACACCGTGTACCCGTGCGACAACGGCAACTGCTCGAACTGGGCGACGTTCATCGACACCACGGTGGCGGCGCTGCAGGCCAGCGGTCTGCCGTTCGCGTACGACATCGACAACGAGCCGGACATCTCGGTCTTCTGGAAGGCCGGGGTCAACAGCACCCAGTACTTCCAGATGTGGGACACCGCGTACCGGGAGCTGCGCAAGGTGGCACCCAACGCGAAGATCGTCGGCCCGTCCTTCGCGTACACGCCGCAGGCCCGTCCGTCGCAGTGGAGCACGTTCCTCAATCACGTCAAGGCGGCCGGCACGGTCCCGGACTGGATCACCAACCACGACGAGGGCGACGTCGACGACCCGGTCGCGGTGGCGCAGGCGCTCAACAGCCAGCTGGCGTCCGCGGGCATCGCGGCCCGGCCGCTGTCGGCGAATGAGTACCAGCCCGCGGACCGGCAGACCGCCGGCGTCACCGCCTGGTACCTGGCCCGCTTCGCGCAGTCCGGCTACACCAACGCGATGCGGGGCAACTGGGTGTGCTGTATGACGCCCAACCTGACCGGGCTGCTGACCCAGAGCAACGGCGCCTGGACCACCAGCGGCAACTGGTGGGCGATGCGGTCCTACGCCGACATGACCGGCACCCTCGTCAATACCTCGGGGCAGGTCGGCAGCACCGCGATCTCGGCCGCCATCGACAGCGGCAACAAACGGGCGGTCGCCATCATCGGCGACAGCAACGGATACACCGGCAGCGCGACGGTGACCTTCAACGGCGTCTCGGCCAACAGCTGGCTGGCCGGCAACGGCAGCGTCAACGTCGTCGTCGACCGCATTCCCGACCAGGCGAACCTCGCCGCGCCGCAGGTCGTGCTCAACCAGACGATGACCGTCTCCGGCGGCGCCGTCACCGTGCCGCTGACCTTCCAGGCATCGCACGACGCCTTCGCCATCTACCTGACCCCCGGCACGTCCAGCGGTCAGCAAGGCGTCCAGCTGATCGGCGGCCAGTCCGGCCGGTGCGTCGACGTGCCCGGCGGCACCACCGCCAACGGCACCCAGACCCAGCTGTACGACTGCACCGGCGCGGCGTCGCAGCGCTGGACCGCCACCTCGGGCAAACAGCTGCAGGTGTACGGCAACAAGTGCCTGGACGCCTCCGGCCGGGGCACCAGCAACGGCACCGCCGCGATCATCTGGGACTGCAACGGGCAGACCAACCAGCAGTGGAACCTCAACTCCAACGGCACCATCACCGGCGTGCAGTCAGGCCTGTGCCTGGACGCCACCGGCGCGGCGACGGCGAACGGCACGAAACTGATCCTCTGGTCCTGCAACGGCGGGGCCAACCAGCAGTGGAGCACGCGCGCCTGAGGCCGGTGCGTGGACGGATCTGGCCGGCGCCCGCGGTGCGGCGGGCGCCGGTTCGCGGGGTCAACTACGCAGGCTCCACTGCTGGTTGGCGCCTCCGTTGCAGGCCCACAGCTGAATCTTCGTACCGTTGCCGGTCGCCTGGCCGTTCGCATCCACGCACAAGCCCGACTGCACCCCGGTGATCGTGCCGTTCGTGTTCACGTTCCATTGCTGGTTGGCCTGGCCGTTGCAGTCCCAGATGATCACCGGGGTGCCGTTGCTGGTGCCCCGGCCGGAGGCGTCGAGACATTTGTTCCCGGAGTCGACCAGCCGCTTGTCCGATGTGGCGGTCCAGCGCTGGTTGGACTGACCGTTGCAGTCGTACAACTGCACCTGGACGCCGTTCGTCTCCGTCCCGTTGGGCAGGTCCACGCACCGCCCCGACTGAGCGCCGACGATCTGCTGGCCGCTCGAACCGCCGCCGGAGAACGCGTAGCCGGCCGCCGTGATGGTGGCCTGAACCGCGTTCTCGGTGGCGTCGGACGGATAGCCCGCCGTGATCGCGCCCTCGAAGAACTCGCCGACCCCCGAGTTGCTGTTGTCGCCGCCGGTGCCCAGCAGGAGGGAGCTGTCGACTCTCATCGGCGAGTAACCGTTGGGCAGCGGTCCCGAGAACGGCGTGGTGAGTCCGCCGCTGTTGGCGTTGCCGTACTTGAGCGTGAAGTTGCTCGTACCGTTGTTCTTCTCCCACGCCGACACGAACGGGAAGTGCACGCCCGAGTTGTTCGGGTCTTTGTTGGAGCCCGTGTTCGTGTGGTACATGCCGTTCTCGAGGTCGGCTTCGACCCACGGGCCAGTGCCGACACAGTTGTTGAACCAGCAGGCGGTACCCCACTCGATCGCGTTCATCGTCGCGTTGCCGGTGTCGGTGTGCGAGTTCTCCCCGCTGCCGTAGTCGAAGCAGCACCACTGGTTGACGAAATTCGACGAGGTGACCATGTAGATGCCCTCGGGTTGGGATCCGGTGGGCGCGCCCTGGGCGTGGTCCACCCGGTACCCCACGCCCTGGGTGACTTTCACCCCGTACGCCTTCTGGCCGCCGATCGTCAGGGGCAACGCCTTCGCGTCCGCGCCCACGTCCGCCCCGTTCGGGCCGGGGCCGTTCCAGAGCCCGCCCCACGAGATGGGCAGATCGTTGTGGTTCGCCGTCTGGTCGTAGATCTTGGTGATCGTGCAGGCGCTGGTGGCGCAGAAGGTGTCCTGCGCGGCCGCGTTCGCCACGCCGCCCGGCGCGAGCAGGCCGACATCCAGGTACCCGTGGTCAGAGGCCCGCTGCACCTGGTACAGCGGGCCGCCGTACGACCCGAACAGCGCCCGCGTCGTGCTGTGCGCGGCGATGCACGGCGTGCCGCCGGTGGCGTAGAGGTCACAGGGCAGGGCCGTGGCGGCCTGTGCGGCCGTGGGCCGGCTCAGCGCGACCGTGCCGGCGCCGGCCAGCACCAGCGCGATGGACAGCAACAGTCGCGGCAACCGGCCGCGCCGGCGGGCGGTGCCTCGTCGGGGGATCGATAGGCGCACAAGTCTCTCCTCGTCTTCCTCGTGCGGTGGCGGCAGGCGCCTCAGGGGAGGAGGACGAGCGAGCCGCGGCCGCGCAGCGGCGTTGGCAATGGTGCCGAATCGATTCGACACAACCATAGAGTCGCATCTATCTATGGGTCAACCGGCGCGGGCCGCGCGCCGGTCCGTGTTCTCACGGGCGGACGCGAATGACTGTCTTGCCCTTGCGCCGCTGGGTCGGGTTGAGGGCGGCGACGGCGTCGTCGAGGGCCGCGACGCCGTCGATGTTCGTCCGCAGCCGGCCGTCGCGTACGCGCTGGACGATCTCGCCCAGCTGGGCCCGGTCGGACTCGACGACGAAGTCGACGGCCAGGGCGTTCTCGGGCCGCGCCTCGACCGGCCCGGTGATCGACACCAGGGTTCCACCCGGCCGGATGAGGGCGGTGGACTGCCGCTGGATGTCGCCGCCGATGACGTCGAAGACCAGATCGACACCGCCGGCGTCCGCCAGCGAGTCGTTGTCCAGGTCGACGAACTCGTGCGAGCCGAAGTCGAGCGCCTTCTGCCGGTCGGCGGCGCGCCCGGTGCCGATGACATGGGCGCCGGCCTCGCGGGCGAGCTGGGTGACCATCGTCCCGACCGCGCCGGCCGCGCCGTGCGCGAGAACGGTCTGCCCGGCCCGGATGCGGCCGTGCACGAACAAACCCTGCCACGCGGTGAGGCCCGAGATCGGCAGGCTCGCGCCCACCGCGAAGTCGACGTCGCCGGGGAGCGGCGCGAGGTTGCGGGACTCGACCGCCACGTACTCGGCGAGGGTGCCGTCCCGATGCCAGTCGGAGATGCCGAACACCCGCTGTCCGACCGACAGCCCGGTCGTGCCGTACCCCAGGGCGGTGACCACCCCGGCCACCTCGTGGCCGAGGACGGACGGCGCTCGGTTGCGACTGGCGCGATCGGTCCAGGTCGACGGCCACTCCGCCTCGGTCGGGACGTATCCCGACGCGTGGACCTCGACGATGACGTCGTTGATCGCCGCCGCCGGCTCGGGGCGATCCACCAGCCTCATCCCGGCCGCGCCCGCCGCCTGATCTGTCACCACGATCGCCTTCATCCGGCACCTCCAGTATCCAGTCGTTCGCCTGTGCGGCCCGTCGGGGACCGCTACATGTAACCACGGGTGGACTCTAGAGTCCAAAAGAGGTCTTACAGGCGAGGAGGCGCGGTAAAGATCGGACCAATGCGTCCAGTTCAAGCTCAGGACGGAGGGCTTTCGTCATCCGCGGACGCGTCGACCTGTTCGGCCACCTCGTCCAGGTCGATGCTCCCCAGCGCCTCGTATCCGGGCCGCAGCGCCTCCCAGTATTCCGGGATCGACAACAGCTGGGCCGGGGTGGCGAGGCCGTCGCGGAGTTGCTCGCCCATCTCGCGCAGCACCGGATCGTCGCTATCCGCCATCATCCTGACCAGGAGGCGCCGGCGCAGTTGGTCGTCGTGGAGCAGCGCGCGATAGCGCGAGCCCTCGACCTTCGCCAGCAGCGCCTCGATCGTGACCGGGCCCGGCTGGTGGTCCATGGGGTCCTCCCGTGGCGTGGTCAACGCGGCACCGGCGGGATCGGCGGCAGCTCGGGCACGGGGAACTCGCCGTCCACCTCGCCGAAATGCCCCAGCGAACTCTTCAGGGTCGATGCGAGCGTGTCGAACTTGGCGACGTAGTCGACGATCTGGATGACGTCGTGGACCACCCGGGCCACCTCGGCGGCGCCTCCGATGGCGGCGAGCGCGGCCAGCGGGAGCCCGATGCCGGTGGCCGCGGTTCCGCCCGCCGTGGCGCCGGCCGCCGCCGCGAAGATGGCCGCGTCGGCGACGCCGCTGAGCAGCGACCCGATCGTGTCGGCCAGATCGAATGCACCCTGGGCGGCATCGCGGTACATCTTGCCGAGGCCGTCCAAGGTGGACGCCGAGGTGTCGAGGGTCTTCGCCATGGTGAAGAAGTAGGCCGAGGCGGCGTCGCCCGCGTTGCCCGTCCACACCGACCGAAGGCCCTGGGCCGTCCACGCCAGGTTGGTTGCCAGATCGCGGAGGCACCACTCCAGCTGATTCAGCACGTGCCCGAGGCGGGCCATCCCCGCCCAGTCGCCGCAGATCGGCTTCAGCACGACCTCGTACGGGTCGTATGCCCGGTGGCACATCCCGATCTTCGAGGCCAGGTTGGTCACCTCGTAGATAGCCGTGCGGAGCGACGCCGCCGGGGAGATCATGTCGTGCCATTTCGGCTGGTAGTCGAAGCCGTAGGCGGAGTCGTCGAAGGAGACCGGGCCGAGCCGGCCGCGGGGTTCGCGCACGTCGTGCAGCGGGATCAGGTCGCGGTTGCCGGGGCCGGGCTGCGGCGCGGGCGCGTCCTTGCTCTCCGCCGCCACGTTCACGCCGGGCATCGTGGCGTCGATCTTCTCGGCGCTCGCCTGATCGGTGCGCGCGTAATAGTTCCGGGCATCCGTGATCGCGTCCGCCGCTGTCGGCAGCGCGTTCTGCCCGGCCTTGTTGAGGAGGGCGAGAACGCTCCACCTGATCCGGTTGCTCTCGTCCTGGACGATGTTGATGATCCCGTCCAGGATCCAGACGATCTTCCCGTTCTCCTCGAAGTGGTTCCGGGCCGCGATGACATCGTCCGCGGCGTTGCGCACCATCCTTTCCGCGGCAGTCAGACCATCGGCTTCGACGTACAAAGTCATCCGGGCTCGTCACCTCAACGGGATAGTCGGCTGGCCGTCGGCATGCTCCGACGCTACGGACGACTTGGTAGCCTCGACAGGTCCAAATTCCACCACGGTGGGCAGACCAAACTATCCGACGGCCGCCAGGAAGTCCGAGTAGAACAGGCCCAGGCCGACCGCCATGCAGACGCCGGCCACGATCCAGAACCGGACCACGATGTTGGCCTCGCTCCACCCGCCGAGCTCGAAGTGGTGGTGCAGCGGCACCATCCGGAAGACACGCCGGCCGGTGGTCCGGAACGAGACGATCTGGATCACCCAGGTCGTGGTGATGAGGACGAAGAGCCCGCCGATCAGGATCGACAGCAGCGTGGTGCGGGTGGCCACCGCGAGCCCGCCGATCAGGGCGCCGAGCCCGAGCGCGCCCACGTCGCCCATGATGATCCGGGCCGGGGAGGTGTTCCACCACAGGAAGCCCACGCAGGCCGCCGCGGCCGCCGCCGCGATCATCGCGATCTCCAGCGGGTCGCGCACCTGGTAGCAGTAGTCGTTGACCCGGGCGTAGTCGGTGTCGCCGCACCAGTGCCGGTACTGCCAGAAACCGATCAGCGCGTACGCCCCGAGCACCAGCACCGACGCGCCGGTGGCCAGGCCGTCAAGACCGTCGGTCAGATTCACGCCGTTCGACATCGCGGTGATCACGAAAACGAACACCATCACCGAGCCGACCTTGCCGACATCGAGCCAGCTGATGTCGCGGATGAACGAGATGTGCTCGCTGGCCACGGTCTGGCCGTTGGTGCTGGCCACGTAGAGCGCCGCGATGCCGAACCCGCCCCCGACGATCGCCTGGCCCAGCAGCTTGCCCTTGGCGGACAGGCCGTCGGAGTTGCGCCGGCGCACCTTGAGGAAGTCGTCCAGGAAGCCGACCACGCCGCAGAACACGAACAGCCCGAGCAAGACCAGGGCCGTCATGGTCGGGCCTTCCTGCGCGATCTGCCGCTCGGGCAGCGTGGTCAGGGCGACATGCCCCGCCACGTACGCGAAAACGGTGGCCACGATGAACACGACGCCACCCATCGTCGGGGTGCCGTGCTTGCCCTCGTTCGAGGCGAGCCCGAGGGAACGGATCGGCTGACCGGCCTTGAGCGCGGTGAAGACCCGGATCGCCACCGGCGTGCCGAACAGCGAGATGATGAACGCGACCGCGGCCGCGACGATGACCGCCCTCACGGGCGCTTCCCGGGATCATCAGTCACGGGACCCGAGCTTGCCATCCCAAGGCAAGCTGAGCAGCCCCGTCGAGGATCGGGCGCGGCGGGCCGGCACCGGCAGGACGGCGCCGGCCCGCCGCGCGGCGTTGCGCAAAGGCCCAGCCGGACGGCGGCTCAGCCCTTCACAGCGCCGGTGAGTCCCCCGACGATGCGGCGTTCGAACAGGCTGAAGAACAACAGCGCCGGGATCATCGACAGCGAGGTGAACGCGAGCACCTTCGCGGTGTCCACCGAGTACTGCGACGAGAAGGCCTGCACACCCAGCGGCAGCGTGAACGTGTCCTGATCATTGAGGAGGAAAAGCGGCAGCAGGTAGCTGTTCCAACTGCCGATGAACGCCAGAATGCCCGTGGTGATCAATCCTGGCACCGACAGCGGGAGCACCATCCGCCAGAAGAAGCCGAGCCGGCTGCAGCGGTCGATGGCCGCGGCTTCCTCGATCTCCTTGGGGATCGCGCGCAGGAACGGCACCAGGATGATGATCGTCGTGGGCAGCCCGAACGCGATCTGCGGCAGGATGACGCCGGGCAGGGTGTTCACCAGGCCCAGGTCCTTCACCAGGATGTACAGCGGCGTGATGGCGACCGTGATGGGGAACATGAGGCCCGCGGCGAACAGCGCGTACAGCGCCCCGCGGCCCCGGAACTTGTAACGGGCGATCACGTAGCTGGCCATCACGCCGAGCGTGACGACCCCGACGGTGGTGGCGACGGCCACGATCGCCGAGTTGCCGACCTGGCGCCAGAAGACATCGCTGGTCAGGACGCCGGAGTAGTTGCCGAACTCCCACGGGTCGGGCAGACCGGCCGGGTTGACGGTGATCTGCGAGTTGGTCCGGAAGCCGCCGATGATGATGTAGAGGACCGGTCCGATCATGAGGCCGATCAGCAGCAGGGCGACGAGGTAGACGACCGGGTTGCCCCAGCCGTCGTCCCGCCTCTTTCGCGGCCGGCGCCGGGACGCGGTGATCGTGGCCATGCCTACTGCCCCTCGGTGAGCGCGCCTTCGGTGTCCCGGCGCAGAACGAAGCGCTGGTAGAGCAGCGCGATGGTCAGGGAGATGAAGAAGAGCACGACGGCGACCGCGTTGCCGTAGCCGAAGTTGGCCGCGTTGCGGCCCTCGGTGACCATGTACGTCACCATGGTCGAGACGCCGGCGGTCGACGCCACGTACTGACCCCAGATGATGTAGACGAGGTCGAACAACTGCAGCGCGCCGATGATCGACAGGAAGGCCCAGATCCGGATCGTCGGCCCGAGCAGCGGCAGGGTGATGTGCCGCTGGATCTGCCAGTACGACGCGCCGTCCACCGCGGCCGCCTCGGACAGCTCCTCCGGGATGTTCTGCATGCCGGCCAGGAAGAGGATCATCGCGAACCCGACGTACTTCCAGGTCAGGATGAACATCAGGGTCCAGATGGCGAGTTTCGGGTCGGACAGCCAGTCCTGGGCCAGGCCGCCCAGGCCGATCGACCGCAGAATGCCGTTGACGGCGCCGTCGGCCTGCAGCATCAGGCTCCAGCCCGTGCCGGCGATGACCTCGGCGATCACGAACGGGACGAACACCAGTATCCGGATCGCCGACTGACCGCGCATCCGCTGGTTGAGCAGCAGCGCGAGGCCGATCGCCACCGGACCCTGGATGACCAGGGACAGCACGACGATCATCGCGTTGTGCCAGAGCGCCGCGTGGAACGCGCTGTCCTTGAGGATGGTGACGTAGTTGTCGAGGCCGACGAAGTTCGTCGGGACCCCGTAGCCCTTCCACCGGTAGAAGCCGTAGTACGCGGCCATCAGGACCGGAAATATCACGAAGCCCAGGAACATGAGGATCGCCGGGCCGGACAGCGCGGCGATCTCCAGACGTTGGGCCCAACCGATTCCGCGCCGGCGAGGACGCAACGGAGGCGGCGCTTGCACGCCACCTCCGTCCCGTACCTCATTGCCGTGCGCATCCTCGGTGACCGCTACGCTGTCGCCACCGAAGTTGCCGCTCATCGCTTCGCTACCTCTCAGCCCTTCTTGGCTGCGTCGTTCACGGCCTTGATGATCCCGGCGACGTCACCCTTGCCCGCGAGCAGGTTCACGACGCTGACGTTCAGGGCGTTGCCGACGTTCTGGCCGTACACGGTGTCGAGCCACTGCGAGACGTACGGCGCCTTGTTGTACGCCTCGAGGACCGCCTTGAGGTACTCCTCGGTGACGGCGCCCTGGGCGTCCTTGTTGACCGGCAGCGAGTTGAAGCCCTTGTAGTACGCCTCCTGCACGTCCTTGGTCACCAGGTAGTTGAGGAAGTCGGCACACTCCTTCGGCGCCTGCTTCGAACACGAGTAGCCGTCCGCGCCGCCCATGATCGCGGCCGGGTCGCCCTGCCCGCCGGGGACGGCCGGGAAGGGGAAGTAGCCGAGGTCGGGCAGCGGCTTGGTGTCCTTGGTCAGGGACGCGATCACGCCCGGGTCCCAGGCGCCCATGAGCTCCATGCTGGCCTTGTGGTTGGCGACCAGGCCGGCCGAGCTGCCCGCGCCCTGCTGGGCCGAGGTGGTCAGGAAGCCGTTCTGGAACGGCTTGGTGTCGGCGAAGGCCTTGAGGTCGTTACCGGCCTTCGTCCAGCAGGGGTCGTCGAAGGTCTTGCTCTTGGCGGTCGCGTCCAGCGTGTCCTTGCTGCAGGCGCGCAGGGCGAAGAAGTAGAACCAGTGGGCGGCCGGCCACGCGTCCTTGGCGCCGAGCGCCACCGGCGTGCCGTTGGCCTTGAGCTTGGTCACCGCGGCGTTGAACTCGTCCATCGTCGTCGGCGGCGCGGTGACGCCGGCCTTCTGGAAGAGGTCCTTGCTGTACCAGAGGCCACCCGGCAGGATCGAGATCGGGATCGCGTACGACTTGCCGTCGACCTGGCCGGCACCCAGGACGGCATCGCCCAGCGCCTGCTTGGTGGCGTCGGTGATGTCGCCGCTGATGTCCTTGAGCTGGTCGGCCTCGACCATCGCGGCCATCTTGCCGCCGCCGCGCTGCAGGAAGATGTCGGGCGCGGAGCCGGAGTTCAACGCGGTCTGCAGCTTGCCGTCCAGGTCCTCGTTCTGAATCGCCTGGATCTTGATCGTGACGTTCGGATGGGCCGCGTGGTAGTCGGCGGCCGTCTTGTCCCAGAAGGCCTTGCCCGGGCCGGTCGTCGCGTTCTCCCAGAGCTGCATCGTGACGTTGCCGCCCGACGAGCCGTTGTCGTCGTCGCCGCCCCCGCAGGCGGCCATGCCCATGGCGCTCAACGTCACCACGGCCATCACCGCGAGGGTTCTATTACGTGCCATGAGACCCACCTCTCAAGACCGAAACTTTCGCTGTGTTTCCGGAATATGACGCTCAAGCTAGGAAGAGATGCATAGGCATGTCAAGGTATTCACTGGGATGATCAAAACGCGCTGTGTAACGATTCCGCACCGGCGGTCAGGCGCGTCACCTCCGACAGCAGCCCTGCGCCGAGACTGAACGTGCGGCTCGCGCGACGGACGGCCCCCGCGGCGGTGGGTGGTGCCCGAAAGTGACGGAGCCGTGCGGAAGTTGCGAGGTCGGCAGGGCGCGAAAGCCCGCGTGGGGCGGCAGATCGCGCGGACGACATGGCTGATCGCCCCCGGCCGAGCCACGGGGCCGGGGGCGATCAGTTCGGGCCGGATCCCAGGCGTACGCCTGGTGAGAAGGATCCGGCTAGTACCCGAAAATCATCTTGTAGGCCACTTCGGGGAGGAACTGCCCGGCGCTGGACCCGGCGCCGACCCCGCAGTTGCCGTCGGACTCGCCCGGCGTCTTGAGCCAGAGCAGCATCTCGGCTCCGCCGCCGAGCTGGCTGGGCGTGCCGATCCGGCGGCCGCCGGGGTTGCACCACTGGCCGTTGGAGCCGTTCCCGTTGCGGCT
This sequence comes from Paractinoplanes rhizophilus, assembly GCF_042664765.1. Classification (NCBI taxonomy): domain Bacteria; kingdom Bacillati; phylum Actinomycetota; class Actinomycetes; order Micromonosporales; family Micromonosporaceae; genus Paractinoplanes; species Paractinoplanes rhizophilus. The sequence goes on from NZ_JBHTBJ010000036.1 coordinate 70,324, forward strand.
GGTGTCGATCACGAACGGCTTGGTGTAGCCGTAACCGCGCAGCGCCGACGCGACCCGGTTGCCGTAGTTGACGTTGTCGCCGGTGGTGAAGTAGTTCGAGACGTTCAGCGCGAACCCGTGCGCGCCGGCCACGCCGGCCATGTTGAGGCGCTGCGCCATCGTCGAGGCGTCGATCCAGCCGGGGTTGCCCGCGTCGAGGTAGGCCCAGGTGTTGGGCGCCTTGGCCCGGAACTGGCCGGCCGCCCGGGAGAGCATGCCCAGGCGCTCGTTGATCTGGGCCTGGCTCATGCAGCTGAAGTCGCCGAGCGAGTCCGGTTCGAGGACCACGACGGCGGGCCGGTTGCCGATCGCGGCGGCGAAGGAGGCGATCCAGGAGTCGTACGCCCCGACGCTGCCGGCGCCTCCGCCGGAGTGGCCGCCGCAGGCATCGCGGCCGGGAATGTTGTACGCCACCAGGAGCGGAAGCTTGTCGGCCGCGTCGGCGGCCCCGACATATCGGCTCACCGCCCCCGCGATGTCACCGCTCCAGTTGCCGAACCAGCTGGCCATCGGCTTCTGCGCGATCTGCGCCCGGATCGCCGCGGCCCGGCCGTCACCGGGGTTGGCGGCCACCCACGCGGCGGGGCTGGAGTTGGGGTTCACATAGAACCCGCTGGTCTGGCCGACGGGATCCGCGTAGGCGGGCGCGGCCAGCAGGACGGCGGGGACGGCCAAGGCCAGGGCGGCGGCGATCATACGGGGACGGAGCAATCGTCTCATCGGCAGGTCTCCTCAGCCCGAACTGGAAGCGCTTCCAGCGCGGATCATTCATATATGTCGATTCCGATCCTCGGGACCACCTCCGAAAAAGTCAAGGACCGGGTTCGCAGCGCCGGCCGGATGGGGTCACCAAGGGCCGATTTCCGGGACCGCTCCCAGCACCCTGCCGTAGGGTGCGCCGAACATCACGACGGTCGATATCATCGGTCGGCGGCCACGGAAGGACCCGGCATCGACATGACAGCAGAGGCGCCTCGGCGGCAACCCACCCTCGACGAGGTGGCCGAGCGGGCGGGCGTGTCCCGTTCGGCCGCGTCGCGGGTGATCAACAAGGCTCCGCACGTCAGCCGGGCCACCCGCGCCGCTGTCGAGAGGGCGGTCAAGGAGCTGGGCTACCGGCCCAACCGCACGGCCCGCGCGCTGGCCACCCAGCGGACCGGGATCGTCGCCCTGGTGGTCTCGCACGACGATCCCGAGTTGTTCGCCGATCCGTTCTTCGCCCAGGTGATCGTCGGGGTGTCCGCGGTGCTCGAGGACACCGACTTCCACCTGCTGCTCTGCCTGGCCAGCTCGGGCCGTGGCCGGTCGCGGCTGGTGAACCTGCTGCACGCCGGCGGCGTCGACGGCGTCATGCTGATGGCGCTGCGCGACGAGGATCCGCTGAACGACATCGTGAGCAAGGCGGGGCTGCCGGTGGTCTACGGCGGCCGGCCGGTCAATTTCGAGCCGCGGTGGTTCGTGGACTCCGACAACCTCGGCGGGGCCCGGCTCGCGACCGAGCACCTCGTCGGCATCGGCCGGACCCGTGTCGTCACCATCACCGGCCAGCTGCACACCCGGGTCGGCGAGGACCGCTACCGCGGCTACCGCGAGGCGATGGTCATGGCCGGCCTGACCCCGTACGGCATGGCGGAGGCCGACTTCACCGAGGCCGGCGGGGCCGAGGCGATGAGAGCGCTGCTCGACCGCCACCCCGATCTCGACGCCGTCTTCGCCGCCAGCGACAACATGGCGGCCGGGGCGCTGCGGGTGCTCAACGATCTCGGCCGGTCCGTGCCGGCCGACGTGGCGGTGGTGGGCTTCGACGATCTCCGCCTGGCCGGGCTGACCGATCCGCCCCTGACCACTGTGCACCAGTCGATCCAGGCGCTCGGCAAGGAGATGACCCAGGCCCTGCTGGGATTGATCGCCGGGCAGGAGCGTACGTCCATCATCCTGCCCACCTGGCTGGTCCGGCGCGGCTCCGCATAACCGCCGGTGTCGGCGGCCCCGGCCGCCGACGTGAAAGTTGCGGCTGGCTCCGGTAGTTTCGCAAAGAGAACTTTGTGAACTGTAACGTCGGTCGATGTCCGGGCGGCACGCTGATCGCCGTGTGTCAATGGCCGGATCACGCGGGCCGCGAGGATGCTCCCAGCAAGACCGCCCGGCGGGCCGAATTTCCGAACGTCTGACGAGGCATTGACCGGTAGCCATCTTCCAGGTAGCGTTCGCCGAAAGTTGCCGGAATGTTTCGGAATCTTTCAGGTTCGGCTGCGTCAATCCCGAGACTCCCCTGGCTCACCCGCCCCCTGCAAAGTCTCGAGAAGACGCTCGCCGTGGCGACGCCGGCAACCAGGACACGCAAATCGAGAAGACAGCAGCGCCGCCACCCGGCGGCGCTTCCCGCATCCCAGTCGCGGGGCGGGCGCATGTGCAGTGGGTGGCGTGATCGCCGCCCGAGCGCGAGGTCATGAGGGAGTGTCATGAGTGGCTTGAAGAGATCCAGCCGGTTCCGGTTCACGGTGGCCGCCGCGACGGGTTTGATGGTGGCGGCCGGCATGGCTGTCCTCATGCCGTCCGCGGAAGCGGCGGCGAGCACGTTGGGTGCGGCGGCGGCGCAGTCGGGCCGGTATTTCGGTACGGCGATCGCGGCGGGCCGGCTCGGCGATTCGACGTATTCGACGATCGCGGGTCGTGAGTTCAACATGATCACGG